>NZ_JBEYZF010000032.1:0-78559 GCF_040645915.1 Nonomuraea sp. NPDC046570
GTCAGAAGGGCGTCTAGGTCTGTCTTCACACACTGACCATGGACGCCCTTCGTCACGTCCGCAGTCGATCACCGAATTTCACATCAGCGATCTAGCGCGGGATCAGTGCCCGGATGTCGGCGAACAGGCGCTGGTGGGCGGCGGTGGCGTCGGGGTCGGTGCCCTGGATGAACCCGTGCGTGAGGCCGGGCTCGCGGCGGTGCCTGACCCGGACTCCGGCCTCGGCCAGGCGGCGGGCGTACGCGTCGCCCTCGTCCCGCAGCGCGTCGTGCTCGGCGGTCACCACCAGGGCGGTCGGCAGGCTGGACAGGTCGGCGTGGTGCAGCGGGCTCGCCGCGCGCCGCCGCGCCGGGTCCGGCAGCCACTGGGCGGCGTACCAGGCCAGCATGTCGGCGTCGAGCCCGAACCCCGCCCCCTTCTCGGTGACGCTCGGCTGGGACAGCGTGAGGTCAGTGTTAGGACATATCAGGATTTGTACGGCAGGCGGCGTGCAGCCCTCATCGCGCAGCCGCAGACACGCCATCGTGGCGAGGTACCCGCCCGAACTGTCCCCCGCCACGGCCACCGGCCGTGCCCACCGCAGCACCTCGACGGCGTCGTCGATCGCGGCTGGGTACGGATGCTCGGGCGCCAGCCGGTAGTCCACGGCCAGCACCTCGACGTCGCACTCCCGCGCGAGGCGGCGGCAGGTCCCGTCATGCGTCTCCAGATCGCAGTGCACCCACCCGCCGCCGTGCAGGAACACCACCAGCGGACGCGGCCGGTCGGCGGGCCGGTACCGGCGCAGCGGCAGCCCCGACGGACTGGTCAGGTCGCCGACGTACGGCAGGTCGGGGCCTTTCGGCCGGGCGCCGTTCCGCTCCCGCGCACTTTCCCGCAGCTCACTAGCGATATCTCGCGACATGTCGGCGAATGATAGATGCGCCCACCATATGCACGAGCCCAAATGGGGTAAAACGGTCCCGCCGTACTGGCGAGGGGCTCGGTGACGTGCGGAAATTCCTGAGGTGGTGGGTGGGTTGACGGTAGGGAGCCGGGTGCGGCTGAGTCAATCTATGGGACGGCGGTAGTGTCCGAATCATGAGCAACCACTTTGACGTTGTCGTACTCGGTGCGGGGCCCGGGGGCTATGTCGCGGCGATTCGGGCCGCGCAGCTGGGGCTGCGCACGGCGGTCATCGAGGAGAAGTACTGGGGCGGCGTCTGCCTGAACGTGGGCTGCATCCCCTCCAAGGCGCTGCTGCGCAACGCCGAGCTGGCGCACATCTTCACCAAGGAGGCCAAGACCTTCGGCATCAAGGTCGAGGGCACGGTCACCTTCGACTACGGCGAGGCGTTCAGGCGCAGCCGCAAGGTGGCCGACGGGCGCGTCAAGGGCGTGCACTTCCTGATGAAGAAGAACGGCATCACCGAGTTCAACGGCCGCGGCTCGTTCGTCGACGCGAACACGATCGAGGTCAACGGCGAGACGGTGACCTTCGGCCACTGCATCATCGCGGCGGGCGCGACCACGAAGCTGCTGCCGGGTACGGCGGTGTCGGACCGGGTCGTGACGTACGAGGAGCAGATCCTGTCGGAGGAGCTGCCGGGGAGCGTCGTCATCGCGGGCGCGGGCGCGATCGGCGTGGAGTTCGCGTACGTGCTGCACAACTACGGCGTCAAGGTGACGATCGTGGAGTTCCTCGACCGTGTGGTCCCGCTGGAGGACGAGGAGGTCTCGGCGGAGCTGGCCAAGCGCTACCGCAAGCTCGGCATCGAGGTGCTGACCTCGACCCGGGTGGAGTCGATCGACGAGTCCGGCCCGAAGGTGCGCGTCACCGTCTCCAAGGGCGGCGAGCAGCAGGTGATCGAGGCTGACAAGGTGCTGCAGGCGATCGGCTTCCAGCCGCGCGTCGAGGGGTACGGCCTGGAGAACACCGGGGTCAAGCTGACCGACCGCGGCGCGATCGACATCGACGGGCGCGGCCGGACGAACATCCCGAACATCTTCGCCATCGGCGACGTGACGGCCAAGCTGATGCTGGCGCACGCGGCCGAGTCGATGGGCATCATCGCCGCGGAGACCATCGCGGACGCCGAGACGATGGAGCTCGACTACGTGATGATCCCGCGGGCGACGTACTGCCAGCCGCAGATCGCCAGCTTCGGCTTCACCGAGGCGCAGGCGCGCGAGCTGGGCTACGACGTGAAGGTGGCGAAGTTCCCCTTCACCGCGAACGGCAAGTCGCACGGCCTGGGCGACAGCGGCGGGTTCGTGAAGATCCTCAGTGACGCGGCGCACGGCGAGCTGCTGGGTGCGCACATCATCGGTCCGGAGGCGACGGAGCTGCTGCCGGAGCTGACGCTGGCCCAGCAGTGGGATCTGACGGTGACCGAGGTGGCCCGCAACGTGCACGCCCACCCGACCCTGGGCGAGGCCGTCAAGGAGGCGGTCCACGGCCTGGCCGGTCACATGATCAACTTCTAGGCGAAGCGCGGGTCCAGGTGCTAGGCCGCCTGGACCCCGCCCAGGTGGCACTGAGAGAGCGCTCCCACAACCGGCATAGCCCGTTCCGCGCGGGACCCGCGAGGCTATGCTCGTCCGGAAGGGCTCCTCTCCCTCCAAGGAGGGCCGTATGGAAACGTCTCCCGGCTGGCGGCGCAACGGCAATCTCCCGGTCGAGCTCGCCTCCTTCGTGGGGCGAGATGATCAACTGCTCCGCCTCACCGAGATGCTGGCGACCTCGCGCGTGGTCACGGTGGTCGGCTCGGGAGGTGTCGGGAAGACGAGGATCGCGGTGAAGGCGGCGACCCGCGCCCGCGACCGGTTCCCCGACGGCGTCTGGATGGTCGACCTGTCCCAGGTGCGCGATCCGGAGCTGCTGCCGCACGCGCTGAGCGCCGCGATGGGGCTGCGGGACCGTTCCAGGCGCACCGAGATGGAGTTCCTGCTCGAGTATCTGCGCGACAAGAAGCTCCTGCTGCTGCTCGACACCTGCGAGCACCTGGTCGAGGCGTGCGGCGCGCTGGTCGAGGAGCTGATGGCCGGCCCGGGGCTGCAGATCCTGGCGACCAGTCGCCAGCCGCTCGGTCTCGACTTCGAGCAACGCATGCCGCTGCCGCCGCTGGACGAGGGCGACGCGGTGGAGCTCTTCCTCGACCGGGCCAGGCAGGTGCTGCCGGGCAGCGTGCCCGATCGGCAGGTGGTCTCGGAGATCGTTCAGCACCTCGACCGCATCCCGCTGGCGATCGAGCTGGCCGCGGGACGGCTGCCCGCGCTGTCGGCCGAGCAGATCCTGTCCCTGCTCAGCGACCGCTTCCGGCTGCTGCGCCGGGAAGCCGGGAGCACCGTGCCGAACCGCCACCACGCGCTGCGCACGGCCATGGGCTGGAGCCACGAGTTGTGCGAGCCGGTGGAGCGGCTGCTGTGGGCCAGGCTCACGGTGTTCGCGGGGGCGTTCGACCTGGCGGCGGCGAAGTACATCTGCGCCAGTGACGAGCTGCCGGAGGCGTCGGTGGTCGAGACGCTGCGCGGGCTGGTCGACAAGTCGATCCTCACCAGGCTGCCGGGCTCCGAGCGCTACCGGATGCTCGACACGATCAGGGCCTACGGCCGCGAGCGGCTGAAGGATCTCGACGAGACGAGCTGGCTGACGGCCCGCTACCGCGACTACTACCTCGACCTGGCCAAGCGGGCCGAGCGGAGCTGGTCACAGGGCTCGCGCCAGGTCTACTGGTACGACCAGATGATGCGCGAGCACTCGCACCTGCGCGCGGTCATGGAGCACTGCCTGTCCGACCAGGCGGGGATCGAGCTCGGTCTGGACCTGGCCGCCTCGCTCTGGTTCCTCTGGCACGGCTGCGGCCTGACCGGCGAGGGCGGGCACTTCCTCGACCGGGCGCTGAAGGCCAGCAGGCGGCCGAGCCGCGAGCGCTGCAGGGCGCTGTGGGTGCGCTCGTTCGTGGCATCCGCCCAGGGCGACATCGACGTGGCCGAGCTGAGCGCGAAGCGGTGCTTGGACGAGGCGGCGCTGATCGGTGACTCCGACGCCATGGTCTACGCGACCAAGATGACGGGCCTGTGCGCCTATCTGCGCGGCGACATGCCGAGGGCGATCGCCTATCTGGGCTCGGCGGTCAAGTCGTTCAGGGCCGAGCGCGGGCTCAACCCCGGCCTGCTGCCGGCGATCGTGGAGCTGGCGGTCTGCCTGGCCGCGCAGGGGGAGCCGGAGGACGCCGAGCAGCTCCTGCTGGAGTGCCTGCAGATGTGCGAGGAGAACGGCGAGCAGTGGCTGCGCTCCTACGCCTACTGGGCGCTGGCCGAGACCAACCGCGAGCTCGGGCGTTTCACCAAGGCGGTCGACGCGGCCCAGCAGGCGATGCGCATCAAGCGTGACTTCCATGACGTGATCGGCACGCTGCTCTGCAGTGAGCTGCTCGCGTGGCTGCACACCGACAACCCCTCGCCGGAGTCGGCGAAGGAGGCCGCGATCCTGCTGGGCGCCACCTCGGCGGCCTGGAAGCGGTTCGGGCTGCAACGCTGCTTCGGCTCGCCGGTCTTCATCGCGCACAGCGACACGGCCATGGCCAGGGCGAAAGCGCTGCTCGGCGAGCAGGTCTACCTGGAGATCGCCGAGAAGGGCGCCGCCTACGAGCTCGACGACGTCGTGGAGAGGGCGCTGGCCTAGCCGGATTGTCGGAGGGCTCTGGTTACATCGTCGTCATGGGTGTGAGCGTTGAGGAGTTCATGCGGATGGCGACGTCGCTGGCCGAGGTCGAGCTGACCGAGCACGCCAACCACACCAGGCTGGGGGTGCGCGGCAAGGGGTTCGGCTATCTGTGGGAGGAGACCCGGACGGCCGGGCTCAAGGCGACGATCGAGGAGCAGCTCGCGCTGGTGGCCGAGCGGCCTGAGGTGTTCGAGGTGGCCTTCACGGCGGGCCGTTTCGGCTGGGTGACGGTGTATCTCGACCGCATCGACCACGAGGAGCTGGACGAGATGGTGACCGAGGCCTGGTTCCTGACGGCGCCGAAACGGCTCACCGAGACTTCGCAAAACGGGATGCTTCGGGCGTGAATGCGGGTTAGGGTCTGGCGGCGTGACAGGTGACTACACAGAGGTGTTCGACCGGTTCGGGATCGCGCCGCAGGAGTCGATCTACCCCTTCTCGCCGGTGTTCCTGGGGGTGGTCGGCGGGCGGCGCGCGGTCGTGAAGCGCACGCACAACGCCGAGGCCATGGGCCGGTGGGTCCGCCGTCTGGAGGAGACCGGCTTCCCGGTGGTGACGCCGCTGGCCGGGCCGTACTCGATCGGGGGGTACGACTGGGTGGCCTACCCGTGGATCGATGGGCGGGGCTTCGACGGCGGTGCGGACGATCTGGCGGCGGCCGGTGAGTTGCTCGGCCGGATGCACGCCGACGCGGGCCCGGCGGAGGGGCTGAGCCCGTTCGAGTGGCCTGAGCCTGAGGCGGAGTTGATCGAGGAGGACATCGCGGGGCTGGCCAAGGTGCTTGACGAGCCGGTGGCGGCCAGGCTTGCCGCGCTGCTGCGGGACTTCCCGGCGAGCACGTTGCCCGCGATCCGCGACGCGGAGCTGCCGATGCGCGACGTCAGCATGGACTTCAAGGCGACCAACCTCGTCTACACCGAGGCCGGTCCGGTGCTGATCGACCCGGACAACGGTGACCGGGCGCCGCGGCTGCTGGACCTGGCGCTGGCCGTCCTGCTCTTCCACAACGACCTGGCCGAGCCGGGCAGGCTCTTCGACGAGCCGGAGTGGATCGTCTTCCGCGACGCCTATCTGAGCCGGGTGGAGCTGACGGCCGCCGAGCGGGAGCTGTGG
Source organism: Nonomuraea sp. NPDC046570 (assembly GCF_040645915.1). Taxonomy (NCBI): domain Bacteria; kingdom Bacillati; phylum Actinomycetota; class Actinomycetes; order Streptosporangiales; family Streptosporangiaceae; genus Nonomuraea; species Nonomuraea sp. NPDC046570. Next base: position 5,822 of record NZ_JBEYZF010000032.1, read on the forward strand.
CCCACGGCGCTGCTCTACATGCTGCTGGAGTGGGGGGTGTGGTCGATCGTCAGCGACGACTGGAACGATCCGGTGCAGGCGGCCTTCCTCACCGACCTGGCGGCGGTCGACACCGGCCGCTTCCCGCTGTCCTGAAGGTGATCTAGTCTCGGGGGTGTGGACAGCGAGAGCCGGGCGGCGGCCGGCCTGCTGGCGGCGTTGAGCCGGGCGGCGGCGAGGCTCGACGAGCTGCGCCATCCCTTCGTACGGCGCGAGCCGTTCTCCTATTTCGCTCCCTCGGGTGCCACGACGGGCGTGCACTTCGTGCTGCCCGACGGGCGCACGGTCCGGTTCGCGGTGTCGGTCGCGGTCTCCGAGAGCGCCTTCCACATCAGCGGGGAGGCGCTGGTGGAGGAGCGGTCGCTGGTCGAGCTGGCCGGGAAGACCACCGCCAGCGTGCACGAGGCGCTGGAACTCCTGGAGGACTACGTCGAGGAGGTCGTCTCGCCAGGCCGCAGACTGCTGCAGAGCCTCATCGAGGAGATATAGCAATCTCTGTCCAGATGGTGACAGCGTTCCTGGGCAGCCCCTTCGTTGGGAAGGGAGTGAACATGCTGCTCGGGGACCTGGCGGAGCTGCAGCTGGAGCTGATCGCGGACGCGGTGGTCGAGCGTGGTGAGGCGCTGGAGGCGTCGGTCCAGCTCGTCCGATTCGCGCCACTGGTGATGACGGCGGAGGTCGACGACGCCGCCGCGCACGTCGAGCTGTCGGTGATCGACGGCACCTTACGCTGGTTCTGCACCTGCGCCGAAGGGCGCGCGGGCGCGTTCTGCGCGCACTGCGTGGCCACCACGCTGGCCCGGCGCCGCCTGCTGGTTCAGTCGGCCTGCAGGCGGACCGACAGGTAGGCGCCGCCGCCCGTGCCGTCGGCCACCGCGTCGGCCAGCACGGTCGCGATCGCGTCGTAGGCGGTCGCGTCGGTGTCGCGCAGCGCGCCCGGCTTCGACCAGATCAGCACGTGCTCGCCGTCCGGCAGCCATGACAGGTCGGTCAGGCAGTCGTAGAGCGCGTCGAGGTTGTACCCGAAGTAGTCCGGGAACTTCAGCGCTGAGGCGATCGCCGCCATCACCTGGCGGGTGGTGCCGCCGTCGATGGTGTATTCGAACGTCATCTCTTCACGTCGACGGTGACGAAGGACCGGTAATGATCGCCGGTGTAGTAGAGCTCGGTGCCCTTGCCGGTCACCAGGCGCCTGGCCCCGCGATCACGCGAACCTGGGGTGGGCACTGTGTACTCCTTGTAGTAGCCGAGCTTCTGCTGGGGCAACAGCCGCTCGCGGTTCTGGAACGTTGTCCCGTCGCGCCGATAGGGGAACGGCCCGCCACGCTGGATGAGTTTCCACGTCTGCGCGGCCTCGGGCGGCAGCGCGGACAGCGCCTTGGTCGGCGGTGGAGCGAGCTGAGCGGGTAACGCGGCGGCGGTGCCGCCGACGAACGCGACGACCGCGAACAAGATCGCGGCAATCCTCCTGAACATCACCTGATGTGACGTACCCGGCACAGGACTGGACAAATCCTGTCTAGTTGTCAGACAATCGATGCTATGAAGCGCGGACCCCTCTCCGTCGTCGGCGCCTCCGTCCTCTGGGGTACGGCAGGCACCGCCGGCCTGCTCATCACCGCCGCCGACTCCGTCGCCGTGGCCGCCGCCCGCCTGGTGATCGGCGGCCTCGTCCTGGCGCTGCTGGCCGGCACGGGCCTGAGCAGGCTGCTCACCCCCAGGCTGCTGCTGGCCGCCGGCGCGGTCGCCGCGTACCAGCTCTGCTTCTTCGCCGCGGTCGGCCGTACGGGGGTGGCCATCGGGACGGTGGTCGCGATCGGCAGTGGCCCGGTCTTCGCCGGTCTGCTGTCGTGGCTGTTCGACGGGCGGCGGCCGACCCGCAGGTGGGCCGCGGCCACGGCGGCGGCGATCGTCGGCTGCGCCGCGCTGGTGGCCGGCGGCGGCGCGGACGCGGGCGGCGAACTGCTGTCCGGCATCCTGCTGGCCCTGCTCGGCGGCCTGCTGTACGCCTACTACGCGGTCACCGCGTCGTCGGCGATCAGCGGGGGCGCCTCCTCGAACGCGGTGATGGGCGTGCTGTTCGGCGGCGCGGCCGTCATCATGCTGCCCGTCCTGCTGTGGACCGGCGCGGGCTGGCTGGCCGAGCCCCGCGCCCTGCTCGCCGCCCTCTACCTCGGCATCGGCACCACCACCCTGTCCTACTTCCTGTACGGCAGGGGCCTGCGCACCACCCCCGTGGCCACGGCCGCCACCCTCGCCCTCGCCGAGCCCGCGGTCGCCGCCCTGCTCGGCTTCGCCGTCCTCGGCGAGCGTCTGGCCCCCGTCTCACTGGCGGGGCTCGCGCTGCTCGGGGTGAGCCTGGTCGCGGTCACCCTGCCCGAACGGGCAAAATCGCTGGTATGACGCTCTCCCTGCGGCCCGTGTCCGCCGTCGAGGCCCTGGCCGGCGCACTGCGGCAGCGGGTGCTGTCGGGCGAGGTCGAGCCCGGCACCTCGCTGCCGGAGCAGGAGATCGCCGCAGCCTACGGGGTGGCCAGGCCCACGGTGCGGGAGGCGCTGGCCGTACTCGTGCATGAGGGGTTGCTGCGGCGGGAGCGTAACCGCAGCGCGTATGTGCCCGAGGTGACCTTGGCGGATCTGGACGACCTGATGTTCGTGCGCAGGCCGCTGGAGGACCTGATGGCCACGTCGCTGGCGGGGCGGCGGGTCGAGCGGGCGGACGCGGCGCTGGACCGGATGGCCGCGCTGCCGGCCGAGGCTCCGTGGTCGCGGTCGGTGGCCGAGCACATGGACCTGCACCAGGCGCTGATCGACGCGGTCGGCAGCCCCAGGCTGGAACGCCTGTACTCGACGCTCGCCGCGGAGACCAGGCTCGGCCTGGTCCGGCTGCGCAGGGTGTACGAGGACCGGGACGTGCTGGTCGCCGAGCACCGCGACCTGCTCGACGCCATCGCCGCGGGACCGGCCGAGGCGGCCAGGGCGGCGGTAACGGCTCATCTCGCCCACTCCTGGGGTGCGGAGTGAACGCGAGAACCGCGACCGGTGAAAAAGAAATGATTTAATCCTTAATCTTGTCCTCCGGCTGTGCATAACTGCCGAATGACTTACGGTATTTTCGCGAATTGCCTGAGTCCAGCTGCTTGCTTACTGTCCGGCATTCGCATTCTTGCTCTATTTTGTCAACCCCATGTGATCAAGGCGAAGCGTCCGATTGTGGTCATCTCGCGATGTTCCCAGTCGAGGAATCGATCTTTAGCCTTTGGGGGGACCTCCCGCACCCGGTGCTCCTGGGAAACAGGTCGAGAGCGGGGCGGGAGGGCGTCCTGTAACTGCACAGGCGGAGTCACAGGGTGGCCGATAGGGGTAACGGTGGGGGAATCCGACGTGCTCGTCGAAACCGCGCCACGGCGTGCGTCGAGCTCCCGTGCGCGGTCGTACGCGCGGCTTCTCCCCGCTGGCGACGTGGCCTGCGCGCTGGCCGCCTTCGCGGTGGTGCTGGGGGTGAAACTGCTGCTCGGAGCCTATGTACCGCAGGCCGACCTGCTGATCGGCTTAGGGCTGATCGTCGCCTGGCCGGTCGGCATGCTGCTCAGCGGCGCCTATCGGGAACGAGCGCACGGCACCGGGAGCGAGGAGTTCAGGTCGGTATTCAATGCGGGTATCGGAGCAATGGCCATTGCGGCGATCGGCGCTTATGCGATACAGAGTGAAATCGCCCGCAGCCTCGTCCTGGCGATGCTGCCGCTGGCCCTTCTCCTGACGCTTCTCTTCCGCTTTCTCATGCGCAAGCGATTACATCGGCGCTGGGGGCGTGGGGAATTCCTGCGGCAGGTCGTCGCCGTGGGACATCGTGAATCGGTGCTCGACCTGGTCATGCAGTTCAGGCGGGAGCCATACCACGGAATGCAGGTAGTGGCGGCATGTTTACCGGGTGGGCTGATGAATCCGGATGTCGGTGGCATGCTCGGGACGTTCGATGACGTCGCCGTGGCGGTGCGGAAGGTGCAGGCTGATGCGGTCGCCATTCTGGCCTGTCCCGAGTTGGACGGGGGAAGGCTGCGCAGGCTCGCCTGGAGTCTGGAGCCGCAAGGGACCGGGCTCTTCGTGGCGCCTTCGCTGATGGATGTGGGGGGGCCGCGGATCAGCATCCGCCCGGTCGCGGGCATGCTGCTGCTGCACGTGGCGCATCCGGCGTTCGACGGGGGCAAGCGGCTCGTCAAGAGCGGGTTCGACCGCGTGCTGGCCGGGGTCGCGCTCCTCGTCCTGGCGGTTCCCCTGCTGATCCTGGTGGCCGTGATCCGGCTGACCAGCCCGGGGCCGCGCTGTTCTGGCAGACCCGGGTGGGCAGAGACGGCACAGAGTTCAAGGTCGCGAAATTTCGGACGATGGTGGTTGATGCGGAGCGGCTCAAGGGCATGCTCGCCGGCGCGAACGAGTTCGACGGCGTGCTCTTCAAGATGCGGAACGATCCACGGGTCACCAAGGTCGGCGCCTTCCTGCGCCGCTACTCCATCGACGAACTGCCGCAGCTGCTCAACGTGGTCCACGGCGAGATGTCGCTGGTCGGGCCGCGCCCCCCGCCCCCCGAAGAGGTCGCCAAGTACGGCGCCGACGTCCGCCGCAGGCTGGTGGTCAAGCCGGGGATGACCGGGCTCTGGCAGGTCAGCGGCAGGTCCGACCTGTCCTGGGAGGAGTCGGTCCGCCTCGACCTGCGGTACGTGGAGAACTGGTCGCTCGTCCTCGACCTGCAGATCCTGTGGAAGACCTGGTCGGTCGTGACCCGCGGAGAAGGAGCCTACTGACGGTGAAGCCACTCATGCCTTCCAAGCACCGGGACCGGTGGCCGTGCGCTGGCTGATCACCGGAGGGGCCGGAATGCTGGCCACGGACGTGGCGTACCGGCTGGCCGTCGCCAGGGAACCCGTGCTCGTCCTGGACCGGGCCGGGCTCGACCTGCTCGACGCGCGCGCGGTCCGCGACCTCGTCGGCGCCTACCGGCCGCGGGTGGTGGTCAACTGCGCCGCGTGGACGGCCGTGGACGCCGCCGAGGCGTGCGAGGAGGAGGCCCTCGCGATCAACGGGCACGCGGTGGGGACACTGGCCGACGCTTGTACGCGGGCGGGGGCCAGGCTGTTGCACCTGTCGACGGACTACGTCTTCGACGGGCGGGGGCGGGAGCCGTACCGGGAGGACGGGCCGACAGGGCCGTTGAACGCCTACGGGCGCACCAAGCGGGCGGGGGAGGTGGCCGCGCTGCGGGAGGGCCACTACGTGATCCGCTCGGCATGGCTGTACGGCGCGCACGGCCGCAACTTCGTCGCCACCATGGCCGGGCTGGCCGCCGGGCACGACACCGTCGACGTGGTCGACGACCAGCGCGGACAGCCCACCTGGACCGCCGACCTGGCCGGGCTGCTGGTCCGCCTCGGCCACTCGGACCTGCCCCCCGGCATCTACCACGGCACCAGCTCAGGCGAGACCACCTGGTACGGCTTCGCCCGCGAGATCTTCCGCCTGGTGGGCGCCGACCCCGGACGGGTGCGCCCGATCTCCAGCGCCGACTTCCCCTCGGCCGCCGCCCGCCCGGCCAACAGCGTGCTGGCGCACACCCGCTGCGAGCCGCTGCGGGACTGGCGCGAGGCGCTGCGCGCGGCCTGGCCGGTGCTCGGGCTGGAGGGGGGGCGTCAGTGCAGTCCGAGGCGCGCGGCATCGTCTACTTCAACCACAGCTTCGGCGGACCCTGCACCAGCCAGCACGCCCTGCGCGAGCCCTGCTACCGGGACGTCAGGGCGGCGGCGGCCAGGGTGAACCAGCAGATCCACCGGCTCGCCCCGGTGCTCAACACCCAGTCCTACGCCTTCGACTTCGGCAAGGGCCTGGAGACCATGCTGAAGGGCCGCGACGGCGTCTTCTACGTGTTCGCGATGATCGAGCGGGGGAACGAGCCCGGCAACCGGTCGCTGACCCTGCCGCCCGAGCTGGCCTCGGCGGGCGAGGTGGAGGTGCTCTTCGAGAACCGCGTCATCCCGGTCGAGCACGGGCGCTTCCCGACGACTTCGCGGCCGAGCACTCCTACCACATCTACAAGATCACCCCTTAGCGCACCGCGATGATCGACTTGATCAGGCCGCCCATGCGCTCGTACCCGATCCGGGAGGTGGGGAAGTAGTAGCGCATCTCGGTCACGCTGAGCAGTTCCACCTCCATCGCGTCGCGCAGTGCGTGCAGGCGGTCCCTGGGGGCGGTGTGCACCAGGGGCCAGTTGCTGATGATCAGGCGCCGGGTGGCCACCGGCAGGAACTGGAAGCCGGGGAAGAGCACGTGCGGCTCGATGGGGAAGTAGCGGTAGGGGACCTGCACCCAGTGGCGAGGGGACAGGGCGCGCACGTTGTCGGCGAAGCGCTCGCGGCGGATGTGGCCGCCGACGTGCTCGATCACCGCGTTGGAGTAGACCAGGTCGATCACCGACATCTCAGATATGTCGGGAAAAGTGGTGATGAGTCGTTCCCAGCGGCGGCGGGCCCGTGCGCCCACCGAGTTGGGCGCGTCCACGAACCGGTTGCGCAAAGCCTGCAGGGTGCCCATGCCTGTCCCTCCGAACGCGTGAACGCGTGGGTGGCGTCGAGCATGACCACAGCGCACCCAGGGGCTATATCGGCATATCGCGGGCAAGTGTTACGGAAGTGAGGCGGCGGTGCGCCCACCGGTGGCGGACCGATCCCTTGCGGTGAGTGCCCACAACTCGCGAGAATCGCGCCCATGCACGGCAACGCAGTGCCGGACTCCTACGTGTACGTCACCGAAGAGGGCGTGACCCGCCACTACGCCGACGGCAGCGTCGAGGCCCTCGCATGGGAGGACGTGGTCGAGGTCCGGGTCGTGGCCGGGGAGGAGACCGACGTGCTCTTCATCCTCCTCGACCGTGACGGGGAAGGCTGCGTGGTGCCGCGCTCGGCCACCGACGCCACATTTCTGGCCCGCCTGCGCTACCTGCCCGACTTCGACGTCGAGCAGCTGAACGTGGCCGCGGAGAGCGCCGACGACGGCGCGGTGGTGGTGTGGCGCAGCCCCGACCCGCCCTCAGCACTGCCCGACCTCGAGTACGACTAGGAGCTGTGAGAGTTCTCGTCGCCGGGGGAGCCGGCTTCATCGGGTCGCACTACGTCCGCACCCTGGTCTCCGGCGGCTACCCGGCCTTCGCGGGAGCCCGGGTCACCGTGCTGGACCGGCTGACCTACGCGGGCAACCTGGCCAACCTCGCCCCCGCCGCCGGGCGTTTCGACTTCGTGCGTGGCGACGTCTGCGATGCCGGGCTGCTGGCGCGGGTCGTTCCCGGGCACGACGTGGTGGTCAACTTCGCCGCCGAGTCGCACGTGGACCGCTCGATCGCGGACGCGGCCGGGTTCGTGCGCACCAACGTGGAGGGCGTGCAGGCGCTGATGCAGGCATGCTTGGACGCCGGGGTGCGCAGGGTCGTGCAGGTGTCGACGGACGAGGTGTACGGCTCGATCGAGGAGGGCGCCTGGGACGAGGGGGCGCCACTGGCGCCGCGGTCGCCGTACGCGGCCTCGAAGGCGGGGGGCGACCTGATCTGCCGCGCCTACGCGATCACCCACGGGCTGCCGGTCAGCATCACCCGGTGCGCCAACAACTACGGGCCCTACCAGCATGTCGAGAAGGTCGTCCCGCGCTTCGTGACGAACCTGGCGGAGGGGCGCGGCCTGCCGGTGTACGGCGACGGCGGCCACGTGCGCGAGTGGGTGCACGTGGCCGACCACTGCGCGGCGGTCCAGCTCGTCGCCGAACTCGGCGAACCCGGCGAGGTCTACCACGTCGGCGGTACGGCGGAGCTGACCACCCTCGACCTCGCCCGCCGGCTGCTCGCCCTGTTCGGCGCGGACGAGAACCTGATCGAGCACGTCGCCGACCGCAAGGGGCACGACCGCCGCTACCGCCTCGACGACTCCCGGCTGCGGGCCCTCGGCTACGCGCCCGAGGTGGGACTGGAGGAGGGCCTGGCGGCGACGGTCCGCTGGTATCTGGACAACCCGTCGTGGTGGAAGCCCGTCACGCAGCGGAGTTGATTCTCATCTGTTTTGGGGATGTGTGGCCGCGCTCCCACGAGGACAATGCCGCTCAAACTCAAAACTGACCTGCGTGCGCGCGGGGACCGGCAGGTCCAGTCCAAGGGGGAGGGCCATGCTCCCGAGCAGGTTGACAGCGGCTCTGGTGGCCACTGTCGTCACTTTGTCAGTTTCCGCGCACCCTGTCCAGGCGTTGGGAACCACGATCTTCGTGGACAAGCACCATCCGTCGTGCTCCGACAGCGGAGCCGGTAGCGCCGTCCAGCCGTACTGCTCGATCGTCAAGGCCGGGACGGCCGCGACGGCGGGGGCCACCGTGCTGGTCGCGGCGGGGACCTACAGCGGGATGGTCACCGTCGCCAACTCCGGGACGTCGACCGACCCGATCACGTTCACTCCCGCGCCGGGCGCGGGCGTGACCGTCACCGGCGGGGCCAACGGGTTCAAGCTGACCAACAGGAGCTATGTGGTCATCGACGGCTTCACCGTGACGAACACCACGAGCCACGGCTTCAACGTCTCCGGCGGCGCCTACGTCACGATCAGCGGTAACACCGTCACCTCCGCGGGGACGCCGACCAGCGGGCAGATCGGGGCCGGCATCAAGCTGTCGGGCACCACCGACTCGACGATCTCCGGCAATGTCACCGAGTACAACAGCGACCACGGCATCTACCTGGCCTCGGGCACCACCCGGGTGACGGTGGTGCGCAACAGCTCCAACCACAACGCCAGGGGCTACCAGCGCAACGCCAACGGCATCGACGTCATCGGCCCGGGCAACTCCGTCATCGACAACGTCACCCACGACAACGAGGACTCGGGCATCCAGTTCTACACGGGCGGCGACAACGGGCTGGCGGTCAACAACGTCGCCTACAACAACGGCGACCACGGCATCGACAACCTCAACGTGATCGGCGGCCGGATCATCGCCAACACGATCTACCGCAACTGCACGTCGGGGATCAACGTCGAAGGGTCGTCGGGCAGCTTCGTGGTGGCCAACAACGTCGCCTTCGACAACGCCGTCTACCCGGCCTACAACGGCATCTCCTGCGACCGGCGGGCGGGCAACATCGGCATCTGGGACTCGGCGCCGCCGAGCACGACCGTCAACCACAACCTGGTCTGGCTGACCACCACCGGCAAGCAGTACGTGTGGGCGGGCAGCACCTACAACACCCTGGCGGGCCTGCAGAACGCCAGCGGCCAGGAGTCCGCGGGCATCTACGGCGACCCGAAGGTCGTCTCGCCCGCCACCTGGGACCTGCAGCTCACCTCGACGTCCCCGGCGATCGACGCGGCCAACTCCAGCGCCAGCGGCGCGCGCTCCACCGACATCCTCGGCCGCCCGCGCGTCGACCACCCCGACAAGGCCAACAGCGGCTCCGGCACCCGGCTGTACGACGACAGGGGCGCCTACGAGTTCCAGACGGGCCCCCCGCCGCCCGCCCCGCCGAACGCGGCGCTGAGCGCGTCGCCCGCCGCCGGCGTGGTGCCCGTGGCCGTGACCGCGAACGCGTCGGCGTCCACCCCCGGCGACGCGCCGATCTCGACGTACACCTTCGACTTCGGTGACGGCACGATCGTGGGCCCGCAGGCCGGTTCGTCGGCGTCGCACACCTACACGACGGCCGGCTCCTACACGCTCACGGTGACCGTGACCGACCAGGACGGCCTGACCGACATCGCCGCGAAGACGATCTCCGCCCAGCCGTCCGGCACGCCGCCGACCGCGGCGGTGTCGCTGAACCAGTCGTCCGGCCCGGCGCCGCTCGCGGTGACGGCCGACGCCTCGGCGTCGACGCCCGGCAGCAGCCCGATCTCCACCTACGCCTTCGACTTCGGTGACGGCACGGTGGTGGGCCCGCAGGCGGGTTCGTCGGCGTCGCACAGCTACACGACGGCCGGTTCCTACACGCTCACCGTGACCGTGACCGACGGCGCCGGCGGCACCGACGACGTCACCGCGGGTGTCACCGTCACCGCGGGTGGCGGCGCCGAGCTGGTCGCCAACCCCGGCTTCGAGACCGGCACCACCGGCTGGAAGGTGACGCCGAGCGGCTCCACCACGCTGACCCGCGTCGCCGGCGGCCACAGCGGCGGCTACGCCGGTGAGGCGGTCAACGCCACCGGCGGCACGGTGAGCTGCACGCTCAACGACTCGCCGAACTGGGCGGCCACCACGCAGGCCGGTACGGTCACCGGCAGCGCCTGGGTGAAGGCCGCCGCGCCGGGACAGGCGATCAAGCTGAAGCTGACGGAGTACTCGGGCTCCTCCAGCCTCGGCTCGTCCTCCTCCACCCTGACGCTGGGCACCGAATGGCAGCGGATCTCCGTCTCCTACGCGGTGACCAGCCCGGGCTCGACGATCGACTTCATCCTCTACATCAGCTCCGCGCCGTCCGGCCAGTGCTTCCTGGCCGACGACCTGTCGCTGCTGCACACCCCGGGCTCGCCGCTGAAGGCGGTGACCAGGCAGCCGGGCAGCTCGGTGGGCGGCACCGGCTGAGTCAGATCTCCCGGGTGGCCAGCGGGGCTGAGCGGGCGTTCACGCACTCCCCGGTGGCCAGGTCGAAGGTGAAGTTGTGACCGAGGCAGTAGACCCGGCCGTTCTCGATCACCGCGCCGACCGACAGGTCCTCACCGGCGTGCGGGCAGTACCTGCCGATCTCGTAGCTGCGCCCGCCGTCGGTGACGGTGATCCGCTCGGCCTCGTCCCTGCCGGTCTCGTACTCCTCCACCGCCTGCAGCGCGGGCGCGTTGGCGTGCTTGAGCAGGCCGACCAGGTAGTCGTTGTAGACGTCGGGGTCGCGGTGCACCTGGAAGCGCATGGACAGCAGCAGGTCCTCCCAGGCCATCGCGCCGGCCAGAATGGGCTCCACCCAGCGGCCGGGAGCGGTGACGGTGTAGCCGGGGCGCTCGGTCACCGGCGGCCCGATGGCCAGCCCGTCGGCGTTCATCCGCACGTCCCAGACCCCGCCGTTCGGGCCGGTGATCTCGAAGCGGACCGTCATGTCGATCTGCTTGAGGAAATAGGAGCTGAGCGTGCCGAGCTGCTCGAAATGGGCGACGAAGCGCTGCGGGAAGTCGGGGCCGGGATCGGGGCAGGCCGCCCTGGTCTCCTCGATGACCCGCGCCCGGTCCTCGGCGTACCGCCGGAGGTACTCCTCGACCCCCTCGGTGAAGCTGAAGGCCGCCGAGACCGGGTCGCGCTCCACCTCGCCGGTCTCCAGATCCAGCCGGTCGCCCGGCCGGAAGGTCGCCCACGCCTGGTTGGGCAGGTGCTCGCGCAGCCAGCTCTCGGCCGCCTCCGGGTCGATGAACGCGCCGTGCTCGGGATCCAGCACCCAGTTGAGGTCGCGCAGCTCCGGATCGAGAAAGCACGGCGGCCCGGCGAACGGCACGGCCAGCTCCGGCGCGGTCGCCCGGACCAGCCGCTGTACGGCCCGCAACTTGGAGATCCGCTTGTCGGTGGCGATCCGCCGCTGCTCCTCCATCGGGTAGGAGTAGCGCATCGGATGCCAGGTGGCCGCCGACGCCTGCACGCCCATCACGTCGAGCCGCCCGCCCGCCAGGTGCTTGGCCCGGCGCGCCTGCGAGGCGGTGAGCCGGGCGTCGTTGCAGTTGAGCACGGACCTGCCGTCGGCCACGATAAGGAAGGCCGAATCGTGGCACATGGGCGACAACTCGGGGATCACCGTGATCCAGGAGTCGCCGCCGTCCAGCGGAAAGCGCTCCCATTGCTCAAGTTCGACAATTTTCCTGACTCCGGATTCAAGAATCCGGTCTGCGAACGCGGGCGACGGATATTTGGGAATTAGTACCGTAGTTTCGTCGCCGAGCTGCTCCAGAAACCAGGAGTCCATGTGGTCGAGGTGCTCGTGGGAGATCGCCACATAGGTGGCCCGGGTCAGGGGCTCCAGGTCAATGTGATCATTACGGGGGTACTGGAACCAGGACCCCATATAGCCCCCTGACGGGGTCATCCACGGGTCAAACAGCAAGGTGAACGCGGAGCTCTCGATGGCCAGGCCGGCATGGCCGAGGAAGGTAAGGGTCGCCATGGCCACCAATCCTGCGGACCACGGAAGCCCGGCGCATCGGCAGGAAGACGCATGACGCCCTACGTCATCAGATGGTTATCTGGCGAAATCATAGTTAGCCATGTGACGCGTGTGGTCAAGAGGGTATTTTTGATCCTTCGCACTTGGTCATCCATATGCGAAGATTCAGAAAGTCTCAGGGCATGGGCGAGGGGGGTTAGATGCCGAGTAGGGGTGGGGTCTCCCGAAGTATGAAGGTAGCCGCGCACTCTGGGGGGAGTGCGCGCGCGGTCGACGGCGGGTTGAGCAGGCGGCGACTGCGGCACGACATCTATCACGAGCTGGCCACGGTCATGATGCTCGCCTCGGCCATCGAGGCGGCCGACGACGTCGGCCAGGAGAGCAAGGCCAGGGTCCAGCAGCTCATCGGCGAGACGCGCTGGCTCGGCATGCTGGTGCGCCAGCTCGACGACGAGACGCTGGAGCCCGCGGGTCCCGGGCTGCCGATCGAGCTCGTCCGGGTCGACTCGCTGGTCGAGGAGATCGCGACCGCGCTGCAGCTCTCCACCTGGACGCAGGTCACCTGCGTGGGCGAGGCCGCCTACGCGCACGTGGACCGGCTGGCGCTGTGGCGGGCCGTACGGAACATGCTGGACAACGCGTGCCGGGCCGCCGGGTCCTCGGGCCGGGTTACCGCCCGAGTGTTCGTGGAGTCCGGTTGGAGCGTTGTAGAAATCGACGACGACGGCCCCGGATTCGGCAAGGGCGTGCGCAGGGGCCTGGCCTCGCTGGGGTTCGGCATCATCCATGACTTCGTCGCCGAGTACGGGGGGAGCATGGAGCTCAGGCAAGGAGAGCTCGGCGGCGCCTGCGTCCGCATTCAGTTACCTGCCGCCGCGGCACCCGACCACGGGGCGGAATGGGAGCCGGAGACCGATGAGGTTTCTCATCTGTGATGATCACAAGGTTTTCGCCGACTCCCTGGCGCTGCTGATCGAACGCTCCGGCTGGCAGGTCGTGGGCATCGCCGCCGATCCAGGCCATGCCGCCGGCCTGCTGTCCGAGGGCGGGGTCGACGTCTGTCTCATGGACCTCAGCTTCCCCTCGGGCTCGGCGCTGGATCGCCTGCCGGAGCTGTGCGAGCAGTCGCCGGGGACCAAGTTCGTGGTCCTCACCGGCTTCGCCGACGCCGCCACGCTCGACGCGGTGATGGCCGCGGGCGCCCACGGGGTCGCGCACAAGGGCAACGAGGTCTCCGACCTGCTCGACCTGCTGCGTACCGTCATCGCCGGCGGCAAGGTGGTGCAGCCGGCGCTGCTGTCGATGTCGGCGCACCGGGCGCCGTCGTCGCAGTCCACCGCGAGGCGGCTGGCCTCGTTCCTGACCTCGCGGGAGCGTGAGGTGCTGTGCTCGCTGGTGCGCGGGGCGAACGTCGTCTCGCTCGCCAAGGAACTGGGCGTCGCCAGGAGCACCGCGCGCAGCCACGTGCAGAGCGTGCTGACCAAGCTGGGCGTGCACTCGCAGCGCGAAGCGGTCATCGTCGCGGCCAGGCACGGCCTGGTCAGCGTCGACACAGGTGAGTGGCTGGCGGACTGACGACGCTGATCGCCGGTGACGTCCCCGGCGATCAGCGGGCCTGTCAGACGAACGCGGGCTGCAGCACCATCGTGTTGAACCCGTTGTTGACGTAAGGGCCGCGATGCAGCAGACCCGAACCGAGCGCCATGGCCATCTCGTGGATTCCCCCCACGACCGTGCGCGACGGCTCGAACCCGACGCCCTTGTGCAGCCTGTCGAAGCTCACCCGGTAGTCCCGCGGGTCCGGCCCACCCGCGATGGTGTCGACGTCGACGCCCTGGTAGTAGCTCCGGATGAACTCGGCGATGTCCTTCGTCTGGTGGTTCTCCGAGCCCACGTTGAACACCTGCTGCGCGATGCGCTCCTTGGGCGCGGACAGCACCGCCGAGATCGCGCCGGCCGCGTCGGCCACGTGCAGGTACGGCCGCCAGGACTCGGGCCCGAAGACCGTCAACCGCCCCGTCGTCTGCCCCAGCAGGGTGAACTTGTTGACGACCAGGTCGAAACGCATCCGCGGAGCCAGCCCGAAGAGCGTCGAGAGCCGCAGGACGGTCACCGACGTGGACGAGCCACGAGCCTCCTCCAGGAGTGCCTGCTCTGCCTGGATCTTCGTTTCGGCGTACAGCGACTGAGGATTGAGCGGCGAGTCCTCGGTGGCGACGAAGTCGCCGGGCTGCTTGCCGTACACGCTGCAGGTCGACATGAAGACGAAGCGGTCGGCCTTCGCCCGCTGCGCGGCTCGGTAGGCCGTCAGCGCGGCGTCCAGGTTCACGGCGGAGGCCACCTCGGGCTCCTCCGCGCATGCCGGGTCGCCGACGATCGCCGCGAGGTGCACGACGGAGTCGACGCCCTCCGTCGCGGACTTCACGTCGTCTGTGGAGCACACATCGCCTATGACCGGCTCGAATCTGGCATTGGGATAGAGGGCGAGAAAGCCGCCGCCGCCGAAGCGGAGGTTGTCCAGCCCCCGAACCGTGTGCCCCTCGCTGAGCAGCTGTGTTGCCACGACAGCGCCCAAGTATCCCGCCGCGCCGGTTACCAAGGTGGTCAAGCGCGCCCTCCCCACATCTGTCCCCCAACCTCTGCGTTAGGTGTCGCGTTCCAAAGGAACCCACCCGAGGCGCGCTACGGGAGGGGTGCGATCGCGTCAACGGGGGGTGCGGGGCGCATATACCGGTGCAATCCCCGTGTGCGGTTGTCACCGGGCTACCCCCCGCAATTTGACTAGCGTTCCTCGTGTCGTTGCCTGATCAACCGGAGCGGCTTCCCGGCTTACCCTGAGCCGTGGTTCCAGACCAGTTAGACGGGCCAGCCGGCAGCGCGCCTGCGAGCCGGCCGGTGCTCAACTACGAGCTGGCGACCCTGCTGTCCGAGGCCGGATACTCCCGTGAGGCGCTGGCCAGGCAGGTCGCCCGTCAGGCGCGGCAGGACTACGGACTGCGGCTGGCCTACGACTATCGCTCGGTCGGGCGCTGGCTGCGCGGCAGCGTGCCGGAACCACCCATCCCCGACGTCGTCGCCCAGGTGCTCGGGCGGGCCGTCGGCCGCGTCGTCACCGCGAGCGAACTGGGCTTCCACCGGGGGCAGCAGGTCGCCTCCGGCTTCGAGCTGCCCCGCGACCCCGGGCAGGTGGTCGGCGCG
This sequence comes from Nonomuraea sp. NPDC046570, assembly GCF_040645915.1. Taxonomy (NCBI): domain Bacteria; kingdom Bacillati; phylum Actinomycetota; class Actinomycetes; order Streptosporangiales; family Streptosporangiaceae; genus Nonomuraea; species Nonomuraea sp. NPDC046570. The sequence continues at coordinate 21,212 of NZ_JBEYZF010000032.1, forward strand.
GTCACCGAGCTGTGGCGGCTGACCGGCAGCAGGCTCAACGGGTTCGGGCAGACCCCCTTCCACGCCGCCCAGGCCCTGGAGGTGGGGGTCGACTGGCGGTTCGGCCGGCCGGGCACCCCGTCGCGCAGGTCGGGCACCCGCAAGGTGGCGGGCGCCGACGTGGAGCTGGTCCGGCGCACGCACACCGAGTTCAAGAACCTGGACCACACCCACGGCGGCGGCTTCGCGCTCGGCTGGCTGGTCCGCTACCTGGCCGAGGACGTGGCCCCGCTGCTGCTCGGCAGGTACCAGGAGGCGGTCGGCCGGGAGCTGTTCCAGGCCTCCGCGGTGCTGACCGACCTGGTCGGCTGGATGGCCTTCGACGCCGGGCGGCACGGGCTGGCCCAGCACTACTTCAGCCAGGCCGCCGCGCTGGCCCAACAGGCGGGCGACGCCCTGTACGGCGCGCAGGTCATCGGCAACCTCGCCACCCAGGCCCTCTACCTGGGCCACTGCCGCACCGCCGTACGCCTGTCGCGGGTGGCGCGGGACGGCGCGGGCCGCAACGCGCCGCCCGCGCTGATCGCCAGGCTGTCGGGCACCGAGATGCGCGCGCTGGCCCTGACCGAGGACGTAGGCGAGTTCACCAGGATCCGCAAGGGCGCAGAACGGGCGATGGAGCGGCGCACCGCGGAGAACGACCCCGACTGGCTCGACGCGTTCACCCCGGCCCACCACGCGGGGGCCACCATGCACGCGCTGCGCGACCTGGGGCGCGACAAGGAGGCCAGGGCGCTGCTCGACGAGGCGCTGGAGCTGCCCGTCCGCAACATCCGGGCGCGGGCGCTGCACCAGGTGCTGGCCGCGTCGGTGCTGGCGCAGTGCGGGGAACTGGACGGCGCGTGCGAGCTGGCGCACGCGGCGCTGGAGTCGGGACGGACGATCAAGTCGCTGCGGCTGTCGGGCCGGCTGACCGAGTTCGCCCAGCGGCTGGAGCCGGTGGCCGACAGCGGGCCGGTGGCGCTGTTCCTCGAAGCGGTGAACGGCGGATGACCGTTAAGTGGGGTAATTCCTGCATTTGCATGATGCGGCAGTAAAGCGGGCAGGTCATAGTGCACTGGTGAATCAGACCAGGGTCCTCATCGTCGACGACCACCGGCTCTTCGTGGAGATGCTCGCCGCGCGTCTCACGATGGAGCCCGACCTCGATGTCCTGCCCGTCGCCCACGACGTCGCGGGGCTGCTCGCCGTCGCGAAGGCGCGCCGCCCGGACGTCGTCGTCCTGGACATGACGCTCGGGCCCGCCAGCGGCCTGGGCGCCCTGGACCGGCTCACCGAACTCTGCCCGGACACGCGGATCATCTTCCTCACCGCCTCCGACGACATGACGCTCCTCGTCCAGGCCATCCGGCTGGGCGCGGTGGGTTGGGTGCCCAAGAGCGTGGGGGCCGACCGGTTGATCAAGGTCATCCGTACCGTGGCGCAGGGCGGCGGCTTCATCCCCTCGCGGCTGCTGGCCGACCTGCTGCGGCGGCTCACCTCGGGCGACGAGGTGGCCGAGGCCGAGCACCGGCTGGCCTCGCTGACCCAGCGCGAGCGCCAGGTGCTGACCTGCATGGTGGAGGGCCTCGGCCGCTCGGAGATCGCCCAGCACCTCGGCGTCTCGGTGAACACCGCCCGCACGCACACCCAGAACCTGCTGGCCAAACTCGACGTCCATTCCGGCCTGGAGGCCATCTCGCTCGCCATGCGTGCGGGGCTTCGTCCCACGATGGCGGTTTCGGTACCTCACGCGTGACACCACCGCATATGGCGTAGTGGGTGGTCGTCTCCTTGGGCGATTCGCCCAGCCTCCGCCTTCCTTAATCTGGCCGAGTCGCACATCTGGTCGGCCGGGGGGTGGATGGTGGAGCTTGACGAGGTAGTGGCCCGGTTGATCCGCCGCTATTGGCCGGTCATCCTGCTGTGCGCGCTGCTACCCGTGCTCGGCGTCGGCCTCTACGCCAAGACCAGGCCGCCCACTTACACCGCGACGGCCACCTTGGTGATCGCCAGCAAGGTGCCGCAGGCGTCGGGCGAGGCCGCGGCCGTCGCCGGTCAGGCCGCCGCCTTCGCCACCAGCCCCGACGTGCTCGCCGCGGCCGTCCGCTCCACCGGGCTCGACCGGGACGTGGCCGAACTGGCGGAGAACGTCTCGCTGACCGGGCTCGGCTCCTCGCCGCTGGCCACGCTGTCGGTCAAGGACCGCGACCGCAACGGGGCCAAGGTGCTCGCGGCGGCGCTGGCCGTACAGGTGACCGGGCAGATCGACCAGTCGAGGGTGAGCGGTCTGCGCACCGTGCTCGGCGACGTCACCAAGCGGGTCGCCGAGCTGACCTCGCAGCTCGCCAAGGCCCAGAAGACCGTGCTGGCCAACCCCAAGAACTCCGAGGCCCTGCAGAAGCGCGACGACCTGCAGCGGGCGCTGACCGACCAGAAGGCGCTGCGCTCCAACGTGGTCGACCAGGCCGCGCTCGCCGGTCAGTCCCGGGTGGTGAGCTGGCCCGCGCTGCCCGCCGAGCCCGACCCGGTGCGGGTGCTGCAGATGGTCGTCGTCGCCCTGGTCGGCGGCATCGTGCTGGGCGTGGTGCTGGCCTCTGCGGTGGAGACCGTCCAGCCGACCGTGCCCGGCGTCCGCCGGGTCGCGCGGCGGCTCGGGGTCCCGCTGCTCGGCTGCGCCCGAGGCCGCAAGGCGGCCCTCGTCCCACTGGTACGGCGCCTGCGCCTGGCCGCCAGACGCGCCGAGGTGCGCACCGTCATCCTGGTCGGCGCCGACGGCTCGGTGGCGCCCGGCGTCGTCGAGACCATCAAGGCCGCCATGCCCCGCGTCCCCGCCGTTCCGGTGAAGCAGACGGCCGACGAGTCCATGGTCACCACCGTCGAGGGCGAACTGCCCGGCCGCAAGAAGAACGACTCCGGCGGCGTGGCCGTCGCCCTGGCCGCCAAGCGGGTGGTCATGCAGGCCGACACCGCCCCGATCCCGGTGGTCAAGGCCCAGCCGGCCACGGTCAAGCTGCTCTGCCTGGAAGACGTCCCCGTGGACAAGGACCTGGAGAACGTGGGCCTCGTCCTGGTCAGCCGCAGGGTGACCCGGCTGGCCAACCTCTACGTGATCAATGACCTGGTTGAGGCGTCCGGCTGGCCGCTGCTCGGCGTCGTCGCCGACTACGCGCCCCGGCGTCTCCTCGGCAAAGGAAGATGACCGTGCAGACCGTTCCCTACTTCGTCCCGACTTTCGCGGATGACGCGGCCGACGCCGTGCTCGACGCCCTGCGGTCCGGGTGGGTGACGACGGGCCCCCGCGTCGCGGCCTTCGAGGAGGAGTTCGCCGCCCACGTGGGCGCGGCGCACGCCATCGCGGTCTCCACCTGCACCGCCGCCATCGAACTGTCGCTGCGCGCGCTCGGCCTGCCCGAGGGCAGCCCCGTACTGACCCCGAGCCTGACCTTCTGCAGCGCGGTCGGCGTGATCGTCAACGCCCGGCTGCGGCCGGTGCTGGTCGACGTGGACGAGCACACGCTGACCCCGTCGCCCGAGACCGTCGCCGCGGCCGTCCGCCGCGCCGGGCAGCCCGCCGCCATGGTCGTCACCCACATGGCCGGATACCCGGTGGACGCCAAGGAACTGGCCGCCGCCGCCGGGCTGCCGATGGAACGGATCGTCGAGGACATCGCGCACGGCCCCGGCGGCACCCTGCGCGGCGCCCCGGTCGGCGCCGACTCCTACGCGGGCTGCTTCAGCTTCTACGCCACCAAGAACCTGCCCATCGGCGAGGGCGGCGCCATCGTCACCTACGACGCCGACCTGGCCGCCAGGCTGCGCGCCATGCGCCTGCACGGGATGACCAAGGACGCCTGGAAGCGCTACCTGCCCGGCGGGAGCTGGCGCTACGACGTGGCCGAGCTGGGCATGAAGGCCAACTTCACCGACATGCAGGCCGCGATCGGCCGCGCCCAGCTCCGCGCCCTGCCGGGCATGCAGGCCAGGCGCGCCGAACTGGCCGCCCGCTACGACGACGCGCTGACCGGCCTGCCCGGCCTGACCCTGCCCCAACGCCCCGCGACCGGCCACGCCTGGCACCTCTACCAGGTACGGCTCGCCGACCGCGACACCGTCGACGCGCGCCTCAACGACGCCGGCGTCGGCACCTCCGTGCACTTCATCCCCGTCCACCGCCTGACCGCCTACGCCCGGCTGCTCGGCGCGGAGGAGTGCGCCACCGTCCCGGTGACCGACCGGGTCGCCGACGAACTGCTGTCCATACCCCTCTACCCCGGCCTGTCCGACGAGCAGCAGGACCAGGTGATCTCCGCCCTCGCCGGCGCGCTCGGCGGGCCCCCGTGCTAGCCAGGCTCCGTTCCCGGCGACGGCAGCGGGGCACCCCCGTCCTGCTCGTCGGCGCGCTCGGAGACGGGCCGGCCCTGGCCCGCTGGCTGCTGGACGCCCCGGGCCGCGGGGTGCGGCCGGTGGGGTTCCTGGACGACGAGCTCACCGGACAGGTGCACGGGCTGCCGGTGCTGGGCACGATCGCCCAGCTCGGCGAGGTCGCCGCCGCCACGGGCGTGGAGGTGGTCGTCGCAGTGCCGGGGCAGACCGTCACCGAGCTGGCCCGGCTGATCGAGGCCGCCGCCGGTGTGGGCCTGGCCTTCGGGCACGCGAACGAGGCACCCGTCGTGGCCACCCGCCTGCTCGGCCGGGCGCCCGCGGGCTTCGACCGGACCAGGATCAGGCGGGCGGTGAAAGGGCAGCGCGTCCTGGTCACCGGCGTGAACGACATCGTCGGCAAGGAGCTGTGCGGCCGGCTGGAGGAGCTGAACGCGGCCTCGGTCACCATGCTGTGCACCGCCGAACGGACGCTCGACGAGGTCTTCGCCGAGCTCAGACCGGAGATCGTCTTCCACGCCGACCTGGTGCGCGACCTGTCGCTGGCCGAACGCCAGCCGTGCGTCGCGGTCAGCAGGAACGTGCTGGGCACCCGGCAGGTCCTGGACGCTGCGCTCCGGCACGGCGCCGAACGGTTCGTCGTGGTCTCCGGCGTCGAGGCGGCCGACCCGTCCTCGGTGCTCGGCGCCACCTACCGGCTGGCCGAACTGGTCGTGCAGGCCGCCGCGGGCGGCGGCGTACGGCTGGCGGCCACCCGCCTGGGCGTGCTCATCGCCACCGCCCGCTCACCCCTGGCCGCCTTGGGCGAGCAGGCCTGCCGTGCCGAGGCCATGACCGTCGGCCACCCCGACACCGCCCGCTACTTCATGACCTTGCAGGAGGCCGCCGAGCTCACCCTGGAGGTGGCCGCGCTCGCCGAACGCGGCGAGGTGTTCGCGCTGGACATCGGCGCCCCCGTCCCGGTGGTCACGCTCGTGCACGCCTTCGCTGAGCAGCTCAGGCTGCCCGAGGTGCGCATCCGCTTCACCGGGCTGCAGCCCGGCGAGCGCCAGTTCGACAAGCTGTTCTCCGGCGGGGAGGCCCGGGTGCCGACCGCGAACCCGCAGGTCTGGGCCGCCCGGCCGGGGCCGGCGCCGGCGGGACAGGCGAGCCTGCTGAACCGGCTCGACCACGCCGCCACCCGGGGCAGCGACCACGACGTACGGACCCTGCTGCGCAGACTCCTGCCCGAGTACCGGCCGGCCGGCACGCGGGAACCCGCCCGCCTCACCCAGGAAGCGCTGTGATGCCGACATATGTGAAGACCGGGGGCGAGACGCTGGAAATCGCGGACGGCGCCCCCGGCTGGATCGCCCGCCTGATCGAGGAGACCGTGGGCGCCGCCCCCACCGCCTCGGCGGACGGGCCCGCCACGGTCCGCCTGGTGGCCGAGGCGTCCTCCGCGCCCTTCCCCCGGGAGGGCCTGCACGTCCTCACCCGGGGCGCGTACGCCGACGGCACCCGCGTCCTGGTGACCGACGCCTGTTCCGCCGGATTCGACCTGCTGGCCGAGGCCGGGGACGACACCCTCACCGTGCGGGCGCGCTACCGCCCGGCGGCCAAGACCAAGGCCGCCAACCTGGTGCTCTCCTCCCGCTTCCGCCTGCTGGCCGGGCAGACGCTGGTGCACTACCCGGTCCTGTGGCGGGCGAGCTGGCGGGGCAGGGTGCCCCTGCACGTCTCGGTGGTCGGCACGGCCGGCCGTACCGTGCTGCTGGCCGGGCCCGGGGGCGTCGGCAAGTCGACGTTCGTCCGCCGGGCGATCGCCCTCGGCGCCAGGGCCACCGCCGACAACCTGTGCGTCGCCGACCCCGGCGGCGCCTGCCACGGCGTCGCCGAGCCGATGCGCACCGACGCCGCGGACGCCGGGCAGGGCCGGTCCACCTCGCACGGCCGGGTGTCGGTGCCGTTCGACGACCGGATCGACGCGCTGGAACCCGATCGGCTCGTCGTCCTCGGCCGGGGCGCCAAGACGGCCGTCAGCGAGATCGACCCGGCCGAGGCGGCGCGCGTCCTGGTGGCCGGCACCTACGCGGGCGGCGAACTGCGCCGCTACTGGGCCATGGCGGCGACCCTGTCCCTCGGCACCGGCCGCGGCCCCGCCCACCCGGCGATCGCCGAGGTGGCCCGCTCCTACGCGGAGGCGCTGCCCTGCTTCCGCGTCTCCATCGCGGACGGCGAGTCCGTCGGAATCGAGGAGCTCCCATGACCCGCATTCGCGTGGCCAACGTCATCACCAGGATGACAGCGGGAGCGGGAGGCGTCGCCCTGCGCGGCGCCCTCGCCCTGGACCCCGAGCTCTACGAGGTGACCTTCATCGCGGGCGGGACGGGCCTGGACGGCTCGCGCGGCAGCGCCCAGGGCGCCGACGAGGGCGTGCTGCGCGGCGAGGAGGCGGTGGCCGCGGCCCCCGCCGCCGACCTCATCGGCGAGGCGTACGCGGCCGGCATGCACGTGATGCAGGCGCCCACGCTGGTGCCGGAGATCTCGCCCGGCAATGATAAGGCGGCCCTGCGCACGCTGACCCGGCTGCTCGCCGAAGGCGGCTTCGACGTCGTGCACACGCACAGCGCCAAGGGCGGCGTACTCGGCCGGCTCGCCGCCGCGCGGGCCGGCACCAAGCGGATCGTGCACACCTGGCACGGCTTCCCCTTCCACGACTTCATGCCCGCCTGGCGGCGCGCCGTCTACGTCCGGATCGAACGGCACTGCGCCAAGCACACCGACGCCTTCCTCGCGGTGGGCGCCCAGGTGGCCGTGGAGGCGATGCGCAGGAAGATGGGCAGCCCCGACCGGATCAGGACCATCCCGCCCGCCGTCGAGCGGGTGACCTACCCGCCGGGCAGCAGGGAGCAGGCCCGCGCGCTGCTCGACCTGCCCGTCGGCGTGCGCATCGTGGGCACCGTCGGCCGGGTCTCCTACCAGAAGGCGCCCGAGCACTTCGTCGAGGCGATGGCCAGGCAGCCCGCCGACGTCTACGGCGTCTGGGTCGGCGGCGGCGAGGACCTGGACAAGATGAAGGCGCTCTCCCAGCGGCTCGGCCTGGGGGACCGGATGCGCTGGCTGGGACACCGCGACGACGTGGCCAGGCTGCTGCCCGCCTTCGAGGTGTTCGCCATGGCCAGCAGGTACGAGGGGCTGCCGTGCGTGGTCCTGGAGGCGGTCGCCGCGGGCGTCCCGGTGGTGGCCACGTCCGTCAACGCGCTGTCCGACGTGATCGTGCCGGGGGAGACGGGCCTGCTGGTGCCGCCGCAGCGGCCGGCCGAACTCGCCGCCGCGATCACCTACCTCCTCGACCATCCCTCCGAAGGGCGGCGGATGGCCGAGGCCGCGGGGCGGCGCATCGGGCACGAGTACGAGCCCGCCGCCCTGGCCACCGTCCTCGATCAGGTCTATCGCGGGCCTTACCGGCGACCCGCCTGAACACATCGCTTGCAGGAGAGAAACCAGTGGATCTGACCGTATTCAGCGGGAACCCGAGGGTCTTCGACAGCCCCGACGTGCCTGCCGACCCCGACGTGCTGGCCGCCCTGGACCAGCAGGTCAAGGGGGCCGACCTGGCCGCGCCCCCGGTGGTGCTGCCGGACTTCCACCACAAGTCGAAGATGGAGCTGCCCTCCTCGGTGGCGGTCGCCACCGTGGGAACGGTCCGCCCGACGCTGACCTCAGCCTCCGTCAACTGCGGCATGGCGCTCATCGCCCTGGACGGCGACCGCCCCACCCAGACGGCCGTGGAGACCTTCTACCGCCGGATCAAGGACAGGTACCCCTACCCGCCGACCAAGCGCCTGGAGCTGAGCCTCAACGAGGTGCGCAGGGCGGCCGTGGAGGGCGCCGAGTTCGCCGCCGAACGCTGGGGCGTCAGAGCCGAGGAACTGGAGCGGATCGAGGAGGGCGGCCGACTCGACCTCGAACGGTACGGCGGCGCCACCCGGCTCCTCAAGGAGATGCCCTCCATCGCCTTCCAACTCGCCCGGATGCGCTTCGGCACCGTCGGGCCGTCCAACCACTTCATCGAGCTGCAGGTGGTGGAGGAGGTCTACGACGAGGCGGCGGCCGCGCTGCTCGGCCTGCGCCAGGGCCAGCTCACCCTGCAGTACCACGGCGGCGGCGGCGTGCTCACCGGCGAGGTGGGCGCCCTGTTCGGGCCGCGCAAGTACAACCCGCGCAATCTGCGGATGGCGGCCGCCGTACAGAAGCCGCTGTTCCATCTGGCGACGGCGCGCTCGCTCGCCGAGATGAAGCGCCGCTACGCCCTGTACTTCAGTCACGGCTGCCCGCCGCTGGACCTGGACAGCGACGAGGGCAGGCGGCTGATGCTGGCCAACGCGGCGGCGATGAACTACGGCTTCGCCTTCCGGGTGGCCACCTACGCCTACCTGAAGGCGGTCGCCAAGGACGTGTTCGGCGGCGCCGAGGGGCGGCTCGTGGTGGACTCGCCGCACAACTCGATGTACGAGGAGCCGCTGCCGACGGAGTTCGGCGAGGGCCGGACGGCGGTCGTGCACCGGCACAACTCCTGCCGCGCCTACCCGGCCGAGCTGATGCCCGAGGGCAGCGTGTTCGCCACCACGGGCCAGGCGCTGCTGCTGCCGGGCACCAACCGCACCTCCTCCTACGTGGCCCTGCCCGGCTCGGACGTCGCCGACAGCCTGCACTCGGCCTGCCACGGCGCCGGGACGGTGATCTCCGACTTCGAGCGCAAGGGCCTGTCGGGGCCGCACCCGCACGGGCACAAGACGCTCCGCTACCGCTACAGCGACGCCGCTCCCGCCGAGGTCGCCCACCTCGACGACAACGGCGTCGAGGCCGCGATCTCCATCCTCACCGACAACAAGCTCGCGCGTCCCATCGTCCGGATGCGCCCGTTCGCCGTACTCAACTAGGAGAAGACGCATGCCAGACTGGTCCGCGCCGGGCGAGCGCTGGCGACTGCTGCTCCCGCCGGGAACCGTGGTCGTCCGCCTCGGCACGCCGGATCAGCCGCCCGTGCCGGGCGGCAAGCAGGTCGCCGTGCTGGGCGGGCGCCGCCAGGTCAGGACGGCGCTGCGGGCGGCGGGCCTGCGGGCCGAGGTGGAGTACGTCGCCCTGCCCTCCTTCGCGGACCCCGTGCTGGTGGTGCCGCTGCGCTCGCCGCTGACGGCGTGGGCCGCGCGCGGCGTGCTCACCGTGCCCCCCGACGTGACCTGGCCGCACCCCGTTTACTCGCTGGCGGTCTCGGCGGTCAGGCGCCTGCCGTGGCTGCTCGGCCTGCTGACCAGGCAGCGCCTCGTGCTCGGGAGGCCGTCGTGAACGAGGTGCTCGCCGGGGGCGGGGTGGCGCTGCTGGCCGGGTCCCGCGACCCGAACGCCAAGGTCACCGCCGTGGTGATGGGCAAGGGCGGCGGCCCGACACCCGAACGGGTGATCAAGATCGCCACCACCGGGCACGCCGCCACCGTGGTCCGCGCGGAGGGCCGGCTGCTGGCGGAACTGGCCGGCCGGCTCCCCCCGGCCGTCGCCGCCACCCTGCCCGAGGTCCTCGGGTACGGCGACGTCGACGGCCTGCCCGCGCTCATCACCTCAGGCATGCCGGGCACCCCCATGCTCGCCGACTACCACCTGTGGCGGCACGTCGCCCGCCGCCGCCACGTGGCCGCCGACTTCGCCGCCGCCGGAGCCTGGCTCGCCGCCCTGCAGGCCGCGCCCACCGGCCCCGCCAAACCGGTCACCCTGCTCGCCGACACCCTCGACCTGATCGCCGAACGCCACCCCGGCCGCCCCCTGGCCCGGCTCGCGCCCGCCGCCGCCGACCTGGCCGCCGTCCGCCTGCCCCGAACCGTCTCGCACGGCGACTACTGGCTCGGCAACATCCTGCTGGACCGCGGCCGGGTCACCGGCGTCGTCGACTGGGAGGCCGGCGAGCTCGTCGGCGAACCGCTGCGGGACGTGGCCCGCTTCGTCCTGTCCTACGCCCTCTACCTGCACCGGCACACCCCGCGCGGGCGCCAGGTCGCCGGGCACGCCGGGCTGCGCGCCCGCGGCTTCGGCCCCGGCATCGTGCACGTCCTGCAGGGCAGCGGCTGGTTCCCCGCGCTGGCCAGGGACTTCGTCTCGGCCGCGCTGGCCCGCCTGGGCGCCCCCCGGACCTTGTGGCGGGCGGTGCTGCTGGCCGGGCTGGCCGACGTGGTCGTCACCGCCGACGACCCGCGCTTCGCCCGCGACCACCTCGACCTGCTGGACCGCCTGCGGGCGGAGCGGCCATGACCGCCGAACTGCTGGCCGGGCCGCTGCGGATCGAGCCGCCGCCGCCCAGGCGGGCGCGGTCGCTGGCGGCGATCGCCGTGGCCATCGCCATCTTCTCGCTGCCGCTGCTGCGCCCGCTCGGGCCGAGCAACACCGGCATTCCCGACGCCGGGCTGGTGCTGCTCACCATCATCACCGTGCAGTGGGCGAGCGGGCGGGCCTACGGGCTGCGCGTGCCGTACATCGTGGCGATGGCGCTCATCATCCTGGGTGGGGCCATTCCGGCGGCGATCACCGGCGAGGGCGGGCTGACGCTCGCGCAGGACGTGTTCGTGTACTTCTGGGCGGTGGCGCTGGCCAGCCTGGGGCGGGATCCGCAGCTCTTCGCGATCGCGGTGCGGACGTGGGTGGTGGCCGCCGTGCTCGGCGGGGCGCTGATGCTGGTCGGGATCTTCGCCGGCATCCCCTACCTGTCGGGGCAGATCGAGGCCGAGGGCATCCGGGCCGGCTACACCTTCGGCGAGCCGAACTACGCCTCCAACTTCTTCCTCACCGGCCTGTTCCTGCTCAGAGCCGCCCAGTATCCGCGGCGCAGGCTCTGGCGCACGCTGTGCATCATCGTGCTGCTGGTCGCGCTGGTCTACAACGGCTCCAACGGCGCCTTCCTCGGACTGGTCATGGGCACCCTCGGCGGGACGTTCTTCACCCTGGTCAAGAAGGGTAAGGCGGCGATGGCGCTGGTCCTCGCCGGGTCGTGCCTGCTCGCCGGAGGCGCCGTCTACACGCTCGTCGACACCAACGCGATCCTGCGCGAGGCCTCCCAGTTCTCTCCCCTGCTCAAGGACTCCATCGGGCGCACCGCCTCCAGCGAGGACAGCCGGGGCGAGGTGAACAGCCAGACGCTCGGCATGTGGTTCGACACCGCGCCGCCGTACGGCATCGGGCCCGCGCGCACGCTCGGCGAGATGAAGCGGACGCTGATGCCGTACCCGAAGGAGGCGCACAACGACTACATCGCCGCGATGCTCGAACGCGGGCTGCTCGGCGCGCTCGGCGTGTGCACCCTGATGGCCTCGCTGGCCGTGCGGGCCCGCCGGGTCTCCGCCAGGGGGGCGCTGAAACCGGAGTACGCGGCCATCATCCCGCGGCCCGAACTGCTCGCCGCGATGACCGGCGTCATGGCCTTCTCCGCCTTCTTCTACGAGGTGCTGCACTACCGGCACGCTTGGGCGATGTTCGGGGTGCTCGCCGCACTGGAGATCTGGGGGCGGAACCGGCAGGAACCGGGGGGGATCCGGTGAAGGGGAGACTGGCCACCCTGCTGGCCGGCAACGCCGCCGCCCGGGTCGGCGCGATGGGCTCGCTCGGGCTGGCCACCGTCATGGTCGCCCAGGCGGGGGGATCGGTGCTGGTCGGCGAGTTCACCCTGTTCCGGGTGCTGCCCGGCATCGTGTGCGTGCTCGCGGTGTGCGGGCTGCCGGCCGCCTCGCCGTACTTCCTGGCCAGGTCTGAGGAGGAGTTGCCGCGCATCCGCGCCGCGCTGGTGTGGATCACGCTGGGCGGCGCCGCGCTCGGCGCCCTCGTCTGGCTCGCGCTCAGCCCCGTGCTCCGGCACGTCTTCTTCGCCCAGCTCGGCCTCGGCGTGGTGGCCGCCGCCGCGATCCCCACCTTCACCCAGACCTTCGTCGCCGTCGGCAAGTCCCAGCTCCAGGGCGGGCAGGACCAGCGCGGCGCCAACGTGGCCATCGTCCTGGAGGAGGCCGCGTTCCTGCCGCTGTACGGCGCGCTGCTGTTCTTCTCCCGTGACGTGACCGGCATGCTGGCCGGCCTGGTGCTCGCCGACGTCGCCGTCGCCGCCGGCATCGCCGTACGGCTGGCCCGGCAGGGCTACTTCCGCGGCTGGCGCAACCCGGGCCGCAAGCTCGTCGGCGAGATCTGCGGCTACGGCCTGCGCGGCCAGATCGGCGGCCTGCTGCAGCTCGTCAACGACCGCTTCGACGTGGCTTTCCTCGCCGCCGTCGCCAGCCCCTCCGTGCTCGGCGTCTACACCGTGGCCAGCAAGCTCGCCGACCTGCTGCGGATGCCGGGCCTGGCGCTCACCTACGTCCTCTATCCGACCTTCGCCAGGGACCCGCAGGGGGCGGCCGGAAGGACCGCGTCGCTGATGGTCAAGGCGTTCGGGATCAGCGTCGTGCTGGCCGTCCCCGTGGCGCTGCTGGCGGGGCCGGTGCTCCCGCGGCTGTTCGGGGCGGAGTTCACCGCCGCCGTACTGCCCGCCCAGATCATGATCGGCGGCACCGTGGTGTGCAGCGTCGCCGGACTGGTCACCGCCTTCCTGCTCGGCATCGGACGGCCCGGTGCGAACTCGATCTCGATCGTGGCCGGCGTGGCCGTGACCGTGACACTCAACTGGCTGCTGGTCCCGACTCTGGGAGCCGTGGGAGCCGCCGTCGCCGCCGCGGCGGCGAACGTCGCCACGACGGTCACCCTGCTGGCCTTCTTCCTTCGGTTGCGCGGCACGGTCCCCCCACCGCCGGGCGAACGGCCCTCTCCACAGAAAGTCACCGCATGACGGCTCACGCGAAACTGAGAATCACAGCACTGGCCGGAGTACTCGCCCTGGTGGCCGGGTGCGGCGGTGGCGCGGCGCCCGTCGGCGGCTCGACGCCCACCCCTCTCGGCTCGGAGGACCCCGACGGCCCGGTTCTCACGGTCGAGCCCACGGTGCAGACCTCCGGCGGAGCCGACATGGCGAATCCGTCCCCGCTGCCGTCGCCGACCACCTCGCGCGAGCAGAAGCCGCGCGACCTGAAGAGCGGCGTGCCCACGCCCGCCCTGACCAAGCACCAGCAGGCCGCCGACGAGGCGGTGCGCAGGGGGCTGACGGTCTGGGTGGAGACGGACCTGGTCAAGCACTGGCTGGCTGGGCCGCAGCCGTACAACGAGGCCATCGCCAAGGTCAAGGCCATGGCCGAGCGGCCCGGCGTAGCCGGGGTGAAGATCGCCGACGAGCTGGGCTACAACGACGGGATGGACTCGCCCCGCCAGATCAAGGCGTTCCTCGCCGCCACCGCGAAGGCGCTGCGCAAGGCGGTCCCCGACACCCAGGTGATGCTCGACTTCTACGTACCCGGCCTGGGCTGCCAGCCGAACTCCGAGCATCCCAAGGCCAAGGCGTGCCGTGAGGCGGCCGACTGGAAGCACCCGCAGATCTCCCTCGGCAACATGGACCACTACCTGGCCGGCGGGTACATCGACGTGCTCAACCTGAGCACCGCCATCCAGCCGGAAGAGGTCTACAAGAGCTGGGGCAGCAGCAGGGCCGAGACGCAGAAGCAGGCGTGGACCGAGGTGACCGCCCGAGGCTGGGCCAACTACGTGACCGTGCACGCCCGCCGCGGCCTGGCCCACCCGGGCCGGTTCGACGGCGACAAGGCCAGGGCCAAGGACCTGGAAGAGATCTTCGTGGGGATCCCGATGGACTTCGGGGTCGCCGCCACCGACATCTGGACGTGGCGCCAGGCCTACAAGAACGACACCTACCGCCTCATGGACCCCGGCATGAAGAGCAACGCGCTCTGGGAGGCCCTGCGTGAGCGCCGCAAGTCCGGCGCGAGGCTCATGACGCACTTCACGCCCAGTTCGGTGGAGAAGAGCGTCCCCGAGGACCTCGCGGTCCTGTCCACCGTGTTCACCGACGTACTGATCGCTGCAGGGACCGGGTGAGGTCATGACCAGCCATGCGGAATCCGCCTTCGACTCGCCGAAACCCGCGGGCGAGGTGCCTCTCGTCGAGCACGAGGGCGTCTCGCCGGTGCTGTCGCGCCGCCTGCTCGACATCGTGGCGGCGGGATTCGGCCTGCTCGTTCTCGCGCTGCCGATGGTCCTGGTGTACGTGCTGGTGCGCCGGTCCAGCCCCGGTCCGGGGTTCTTCAGCCAGGTCAGGGTGGGGCAGGGCGGCCGGCCGTTCTCGATGTACAAGTTCCGCACCATGCGGACCGGCGTCGCCGGCGGCCTGGTCACGGCCTCCCACGACCCCCGGCTCACCAAGATCGGCGTCTTCCTACGCCGCACGTCCATCGACGAGTTGCCGCAACTGTGGAACGTTCTGCGCGGCGACATGACGCTGGTCGGCGTACGGCCCGAGACGTACGGCCTGGCCGTCCTCTACCCGCAGTCGCGCCGCTGGGTCTTCGACCACCGCCCGGGACTCACCGGCCCGGCGCAGATCCGCTTCCGCGACTTCGACATCCTGGGACCGGGCGAGGAGGTCGACACCTCCGTGTACATCGACCGGGTGGTGCCCGCCCGGGAGGCGATCGACGCGCTGTTCCTGCGTACCCCGACGTTCGGGGCGACCCTGCGGACGCTGTTCGACACCGTGCGCTACTTCCTGGGCCTGCGGCTCTCCGGCTGAGAAAAACGTCGAGCGCCCCCTGATGCAGAGGGCGCTCGATGTGGTCGTTCTCAGCCGATGCGCCAGGTGTCGCCACCCAGCAGCAGGTCGCTCAGCTCGCCGGGGCCCTGCTGAGCCTTGGCCTCCTCCATCTGCTCGGCCATCAGCACGTCGTAGGCCGGGCGGTCGATCTGGCGGAAGATGCCGATCGGCACGTGCTCGAAGGCCGGCTCGTCCAGCCTGGACAGCGCGAAGGCCAGCGAGGGGTCGGCCCGGTGCGCGTCGTGCACGAGGATGTCGGCCTCGGCCACGGACGCGCGGTCCACCACCTCGATGCCGCCGTCGGCGCTGCGCACGACCGCCTTGGAGGCGCTCTGGATCGGCTGCCCGTGCTCGACCCGCAACGTGATGTCGTCGCGGATCTCCGGGTCCTTGAGCTGCTCGAAGGCGTTGTCGTTGAAGATGTTGCAGTTCTGGTAGATCTCCACCAGCGAGGTGCCGCGGTGCGCGGTGGCCTCGCGCAGCACCGACTGCAGGTGCTTGCGGTCGGAGTCGATGGTGCGCGCCACGAACGAGGCCTCGGCGCCCAGCGCCAGCGAGATCGGGTTGAACGGCTTGTCCAGCGAGCCCATCGGCGTCGACTTGGTGATCTTGCCGATCTCGGAGGTCGGCGAGTACTGGCCCTTGGTCAGACCGTAGATCCTGTTGTTGAACAGCAGGATGTTCAGGTTGACGTTGCGGCGCAGGGCGTGGATCAGGTGGTTGCCGCCGATCGACAGCGCGTCACCGTCACCCGTGATCACCCAGACGCTCAGGTCAGGTCTGCTGGCCGCCAGCCCGGTCGCGATCGCCGGAGCGCGACCGTGGATGGAGTGGAAGCCGTAGGTGTTCAGGTAGTACGGGAAGCGGCTGGAGCAGCCGATGCCGGAGACGAACACGATGTTCTCGCGCTTGAGCCCCAACTCGGGCAGGAAGCTCTGCACCGCGGCCAGGATGGCGTAGTCACCGCAGCCGGGGCACCAGCGGACCTCCTGGTCGGACTTGAAGTCCTTCATGCCCTGCTTGACGTCGCTCTTCGGGATGAGCGACAGTCCCTTGCCGTTGACGAGTTCAGTCACCGTCGATCACGTCCTGGATCACTCCGGCCAGCTCCTCGGCCTTGAACGGGAGCCCGCGCACCCGGTTGTAGCTGATGATGTCGACCAGGAAGCGGGCGCGCAGCAGCAGCGCGAGCTGACCGAGGTTGATCTCGGGCAGCAGCACCTTGTCGTAGCTCTTGAGGATCTCGCCGGTGTTGGCCGGCAGCGGGTTGAGGTGGCGCAGGTGGGCCTGCGCGACCTTGCCGCCCGACTTCCTGATCCGGCGCACGGCGGCGGCGATCGGCCCGTAGGTCGACCCCCAGCCGAGCACCAGCACCTTCGCCTCGCCGTCCGGGTCGTCGACCTGGAGGTCCGGCACGTCGACACCGTCGATCTTGGCCTGACGCACCCGGACCATGCGGTCGTGGTTGTTCGGGTCGTAGGAGATGTTGCCCGTGCCGTCGGCCTTCTCGATGCCGCCGATGCGGTGCTCCAGGCCCGCCGTGCCCGGGATGGCCCAGGGGCGGGCCAGCGTCTCGGTGTCGCGCTTGAACGGCAGGAAGGTGCCGTCCTCGGCGTTCGGCTCGGTTGTGTAGGCGACCGAGATGTCCGGCAGTTCGGAGATCTCGGGCAGCTTCCACGGCTCGGAGCCGTTGGCGAGGTAGCCGTCCGACAGCAGCATGACCGGGGTGCGGTACTTCACCGCGATCCTGGCCGCCTCGATCGCCGCGTCGAAGCAGTCGCTCGGCGACATCGGGGCCACGATCGGCAGCGGCGACTCGCCGTTGCGGCCGAACATGGCCATCAGCAGGTCGGTCTGCTCGGTCTTGGTCGGCATGCCCGTCGACGGGCCCGCGCGCTGCACGTCCACGACGATCAGTGGCAGCTCCGTGGTGACCGCCAGGCCCACGGTCTCGGCCTTGAGCGCCACGCCGGGACCGCTGGTGGTGGTCACGCCCAGCGCGCCGCCGAAGGCCGCGCCCAGCGCCGCGCCGACACCCGCGATCTCGTCCTCCGCCTGGAAGGTGCGGATGCCGAAGCGCTTGTGCTTGGACAGCTCGTGCAGGATGTCGGAGGCCGGGGTGATCGGGTACGAGCCGAGGAACAGCGGCAGCTTCGACTGGACGCTGGCGGCGATCAGGCCGTAGGCGAGCGCCTGGTTGCCGGAGATGTTGCGATAGACGCCCGGCGGCAGCTTGGCCGGCTTGACCTCGTAGGACACCGAGAACGACTCGGTCGTCTCGCCGTAGTTCCAGCCCGCCTGGAAGGCCGCGATGTTGGCCTTGGCGATGTCGGGCTTCTTGGCGAACTTCTGCTCGAGGAAGCTGATGGTCGCCTCGGTCGGCCGGTGGTAGAGCCACGACAGCAGGCCGAGGGCGAACATGTTCTTGGAGCGCTCGGCGTCCTTCTTGGACAGGTCGAAACCTTCGAGCGCCCTGACCGTGAGCGAGGTCAGCGGCACCGCGTGGACGCGCCACTCGCCGAGCGTGTCGTCCTCGAGCGGGTTACCGTCGTAGCCCACCTTCTGCAGGTTGCGCTTGGTGAACTCGTCGGTGTTGGCGATGATGTCGGCCCCGCGCGGCAGGTCGCCCAGGTTGGCCTTGAGCGCGGCCGGGTTCATCGCGACCAGGACGTTGGGGGCATCCCCGGGGGTGAGGATGTCGTGGTCGGCGAAGTGCAACTGGAAGCTCGAAACGCCCGGCAGGGTCCCTGCGGGGGCGCGGATCTCGGCGGGGAAGTTGGGGAGCGTCGACAGGTCGTTGCCGAACTCCGCTGTACCCGCCGTGAAGCGGTCGCCGGTGAGCTGCATGCCGTCGCCGGAGTCACCGGCGAAACGGATGATCACGCGGTCGAGTTGCTGAACCTGCTTGGTCACAGCTTCTCAGTCCTCCTCGACGCGCCAGGGCGCAGTCGCTTGTGGCACGTTCTCAATTCCATGCTAAGTCCTCGGGGGTCACACGTTTCGTGACACACGTCACGGGTAAACGTGGGGAAAATCAGGCCGACGCGAGAGAACAAAGGGGTCGACACAGTCCAGCCGCGAGTCGGCACAGGTCAACGTGCAGGCGGGCGAAGAGGACGGTTCGGCTCACGGTGCTTAACTATATGCGCCTTCTAAGGCTGCCCTACGTCAGGGGGCGCTTACCGATGACCTTCGGGCCGGAGCTGTAGAGGCGTCCGGGGGTCATCCCGGCGGAGCCGTACAGCTCGGGGACGGTGACGAAGGTGTAGCCCTCGGCGGTGAGCCGTTCGAGAATGATCGGGGTGGCCGCCACGCTCGTGCGGCTGCTGTCGTGCATGAGGACGATCGCCCCCGGCCGGGCGCCCTTGATCGCCAGCTCGGCGACCGCCTTCGGGTCGCCGCCGTTGCGGTCCAGGGTGTCGATGTCCCAGTTGACCAGCGCCATGCCCATGTCCTGCGAGGTCAGCGCGAGATCCTTGCTCCACGCCCCGTACGGCGGGCGGGCCAGCGTGGGCGTCTGCCCGGTGGCGGCCGAGATCGTCTGCTGGGTACGGCCGAGCGAGTCGGCGATCTTGCTGTTCGACAGCTTCGACAGGTCGTGGTGCGCCCAGCTGTGGTTGCCGACCAGGTGGCCCTCTTCGCTCATCCGGCGCAGGAGCTCGGGCGCCGCGGCCGCGCTGGAGCCGACCGTGAAGAACGTGGCGCGGGCTTTCGACTCCGCCAGCACGTCGAGCAGTTCGCCCGTGGCCGGGCCCGGCCCGTCGTCGAAGGTCAGCGCGATGCACTTGGCCTTCGCGCAGTCGACGTCGCCCGCGGCCGAGCTGCGCGCCGCGGGAGTGCGCGGCGGTTTCACCGGGAGCGTCTTCGACGGCACCGGACGCGCCGCGAGCACCGCGGTCCTGGCCCGCCGCCCCGCCTCCGACAGCAGCGCCTCGGTCTGCAGCGGGGGCACGGCCACCGCCACCCGGCCGAGCGATCCCGGACCCACCTGGTAGTCGTCGAACTCGACGACGAGTTCGCCGCGCGGGTTGAAGGCCATCGAGTCGAACACGTCCGGGTCGGCGACCACCGCGCTGATGTCCACGTCCAGTTTTCGCTCCTGCAGCTTCCGCTGGACCACCCCGGCCAGGGTCTGCAGCGCGCTTTCCCCGTCCAGCAGGCCGGTGGAGCCGAAGGCCTGGTCGGTGGTGTGGTCGTACCAGAGGGTGCGCCGGGAGTTGGTCCAGTTGGCGCCGTGGAACTCGCCGGTGCGCAGCCGTACCCCCGTGACGCCGTGGGTGGCGGCGGTGAGTTGCCAGTCCATGTTGAGCTCGGGGCGCGGCTCGGGGCTGTCCGGCTTGGTGGAGGTGACGAAGTCGTCGAGCCGGCGGCGGGCCTCCTGCTCCAGCTTCTTGGTGAGGGCGGGGGCGGTCCGCACGTCGGGGAAGGCGATGTGCACGTATCTGTCGCCGGCGTCGCGTCGGGTGACCGTCCTGGTGATCAGTCCGTCGACCTGGGCGGGGTCGACGAACTTGATCATCGTGGGCTCTGCCCGGACCGTGAGATCCGGGGTGCGGGAGGCGGTGGCCATGCCGCAGCCGACGGCTGAAGCGGCGATCAGCGCGATTCCTCCGGCGAATCGGAATCGGTGCATGCGTGCCACATTATGGCGATATATGCGTGGTTTGCCGGGATTTTGGAGGATGCGGGCGGAGCCTTTGAGGTGCGAGCGGCGGAGGTTATGATCGGCTCATGAGCGGATACTTCGGCTCTTATGTTCTCGTCGCCGCACTGCTCGCGATCGGTGTGGCCATCGTGGCCGGTGCCCTGTTCGCCAACCGCCTGCTCCGTCCCACCAGGCCGACCGCCGAGAAGCTGAGCACCTACGAGTGCGGCGTCGACCCCGTCGGGGAGGGCTGGGCACAGTCCCAGATCCGCTACTACGTGTTCACCTATCTGTACGTCGTCTTCGCCGTCGACGCCGTCTTCCTGTTCCCCTGGGCCACCGTCTTCGCGGCGCCGGGCTACGGGATGACCACGCTGGTGGAGATGTTCGTCTTCCTGGCCTTCATCGCCATCGGCATCCTCTACGCCTGGCGCAAGAAGGTCCTGACCTGGACGTGAAGACAAAGCGCGCGGCCCTCTACACCTGAGGGCGGGCGCGCGGGAGAATGGTCACATGGCAGCGACGGATCTTCCGATGCCCACCGTGGGCCCGGTCTCGCGACTGGCTCCCAAACCCATGCGCTTCGTGCTCAACTGGGGGCGGCGCTACTCCCTGTGGGTGTTCAACTTCGGGCTCGCGTGCTGTGCCATCGAGTTCATCGCGACCTCGATGAGCAGGCACGACTTCATCCGCTTCGGTGTCATCCCGTTCGCCAACGGGCCCCGGCAGGCCGACCTGATGATCGTCTCGGGCACGGTGACCGACAAGATGGCGCCCGCTGTGAAACGGCTCTACGAGCAGATGCCCGACCCGAAGTACGTCATCTCCTTCGGCGCCTGCTCCAACTCCGGCGGGCCGTACTGGGACTCCTACTGCGTGACCAAGGGCGTCGACCAGATCATCCCCGTCGACGTCTACGTCCCCGGCTGCCCGCCCAGGCCCGAGGCGTTGCTGCACGGCATCATGACGCTGCAGGAGCAGATCGCCTCGGAGCGGCTGAGCGACCGCTACGTCTGGTCCCGCTCCCACGGGGAGGACGCGTGAGCGACTTCGGACCCGGAACCGAGGTGTCCGAGTCGTACGGCGAGACCACCGTGGACGTCCCCGCCGACGGCTGGCTCGGCCTGCTGACCCGCTGCCGGGACGCCGGATACGAGTTCTTCGACTGGCTGACCGGCGTCGACGACCCGCCCGGCGGGTTCACCGTCGTCGCCCACCTCTACAACCCCGTCGCCCGCCGGCAGGTGCTGCTGCGTACCCGGGTGCCGCGCGACGACCCGCGACTGCCGTCGGCGGTCGGCGTCTACCGGGGCGCCAACTGGCACGAGCGGGAGACGTTCGAGATGTTCGGCGTGATCTTCGACGGGCATCCGAACCTGGTGCCGCTGCTGCTGCCCGACGGGTTCGAGGGGCATCCGCTGCGCAAGGACTTCGTCCTGGCCGCCCGCGTCGCCAAGGCGTGGCCGGGGGCGAAGGAGCCCGGCGAGTCCGGGCAGGGCTCGCCGAGCCGCCGCAAGACGCTGCCCCCCGGCGTACCAGCCGAGTGGGGTCCGCCGCCGACGCCAGGGGAGGACACCGATGCCTGAATGGCTGGAGATCCTGCTGAGGTTCGCCGTCATCCTGGCCGTCTTCCTGGTGCTGCCGCTCATCGTCGGGCAGAGCGAGCACAAGGTCATGGCGCACATGCAGTCGCGCCTCGGCCCGATGTACGCCGGCGGCTTCCACGGCTGGGCCCAGCTCATCGCGGACGGGGTGAAGTTCGCGCAGAAGGAGGACGTCATCCCCGCCGCCGCCGACCGGCGCGTCTTCCAACTGGCCCCCGGCGTCGCGCTCGTCCCCTATCTCCTGGTGCTGATCGTCATCCCGATCGGTCCCGGCCTGGTCGGCGTCGATCTGTCCCTCGGGCTGTTCTACGCGCTGGCCGTGATGGGCATCGGGGTGCTCGGCTCGATCATGGCCGGGTGGGCGTCGGCCAACAAGTACTCCGTGCTGGGCGGCATGCGCTCGGCGGCCCAGCTCATGTCCTACGAGCTGCCGCTCGTGCTCTCCGCCTCCAGCGTCGCGATGGCCGCCGGGACGCTGTCGCTGCCCGGGATCCTGGACGCCTGGGAGTGGTGGTGGCTGCCCTGGCAGGCGATCGGCGCGGTGGTGTTCTTCCTGGCCGGTCTGGCGGAGCTGCGCCGGCCGCCGTTCGACATGCCGATCGCCGAGTCCGAGATCATCATGGGCCCGATGACGGAGTACACCGGCATGCGCTTCGCGCTGTTCATGCTCTCGGAGTACGTCGGGATCGTGGTGCTGTCGTTCCTGACCACCGTGCTGTTCCTGGGCGGCTGGCACGGGCCGCTGCTGCCCGGCGTGGTGTGGACATTCGTCAAGGTCCTCGCGCTCGCCTTCGTGATCATCTGGTTCCGGGTGAGCTTCCCCCGCCTGCGCGAGGACCAGTTGCAGCGGCTGGCCTGGGTGGGCCTCGTGCCACTGGCCCTGGTACAGCTCGCACTCACCGGCGTCGTGAAGGTCCTCGCGGGATAACGCCGATGCCATGGCCCGCCGGCACGCTGATGGCCCACCTCGACGACGAGGTCGGTGAGGCCCTGCTCGCGGCGGGCGGGGCGACGACGCGCGACAGCGGGCACGTCCTGATCCGCCAGGGCGACACCGAGGACCGGCAGGTCTACCTGCTGCGCTCCTCGAAGCAAGGCCGTTCGGCCATCGTGAAGGTGACCACCACGCTGGAGAACGGCGAGGACTGCCTGCTCGGCGTCAGGGTCCACGGTGACCTGGTCGGCGAGCTCGCGCTGCTGCGGGACCAGCCGCGCTCGGCCACGGTGACGCTCTGCTCCGACGCGCTGGTCCACACCATCCCCGCGGGCGGCTTCACCGCCCTGCTCGAACGGCACCCGTCGATCTGGCGGGCGATGGCCATGATGATCGCGGACCGGCTCGACTGGGCCAACCGCCGCAGGACGGAGATGGCCGGGCACAGCGTGGCCGTACGGCTCGCGCACGTGCTCACCGACCTGGTCGACCGGCACGGCTACGAGGTGGACGGCGGCTTCGACGTGGGCGTCGGCCTCACCCAGGCGGAGCTGGGACGCCTGGTGGGCGCCAGGGAGGACGCGGTCAACAAGGCGATGCGCGGGCTGCGGGACCTCGGCCTGGCCGAGACCCGATACCGCCGGATCACCGTCCTGGACCTGGCCAACCTCCGCACCTTCACCGCATAATCCGGGCATTTCCCATTATTTCGGAAATATCTCTTGGTGGAATGCTGAATTTATCTGGCAAATCCGTACGCATACGCCTTTCATCTGGTTTGGTCATGGAACACTGTCTCTCCAGCTTCCCGCGATCTCCTCGGAGTGGCGATGTCGAGTGCGAACTTGCCGGAAATAGCCAATATTCTGTGGGCCGCCGTCGCCGCGGGCGGACTCGAGAGAGTCGGCGCGTACGGCACCGAGGCGACCGTCACCGGGCTCAAGTCGCTGTGGCAGCTCCTGCGTGACCACCGCATGCGCAAGGGCCTGCCCGAAACCCCGCAGAGCCGCGATGAGCTGTACGAAGGGCTGGTCGCCCTCCTGGCCGAAGACCCCGAGACGCCCGCGCTGGTGCGAAAGATCGACCTGACCACGATCGAGGCCGAGCAGGTGGTCAGCACCGTGATCAATGGCACGGTCACCATGTGGGACGGCACCATCGGCATCAGCAACGGGCCGCGGCGATAAGAGAAAGCCAATTCACCGTGTCGTTAACTCACGGGCGACGCGTGCTCCTGTCGGTCGATGTCGTCGGATACAGCAAAGGCGACGATCATCGGCAGGGAGCCGTCCAGTCAGCCCTGATCAGATCGCTCGAAGCCGCCGCGCGAGCGGCGGTACTCGACCGGAACGGCTGGCGCGTCCAGCAGTCCGGAGACGGTGAGTTCGCCGTCCTGCCGCCCACCGAGCCCGAGCCCCGCGTCGTGGACGACTTCGTCCGCCACCTCAACCGGCTGCTGGGCCAGCACAACCGGACCACGGCCCGGCCCGACAGGCTGCGGCTGCGGGTGGCCATCCACGCCGGCGTCGTCAGCGAGGCCGACAACGGCTTCGCGGGAGAGTCCGCCGTCGTGGTGGGCAGGCTCCTCGACTGCGCGCCCCTCCGGTCCGCGATCGTGGCCGCGCCCGACGCCAACCTGGCCCTGATCGTCTCCGACGAGGTGTTCAAGGGGACGGTCGCCTCCGGCTACACCACCTGCGAGCCGTCCGCCTTCCGCGAGGTCGCCGTGACGGTCAAGCAGTACCACGGGCGCGCCTGGATCCACGTCCCCGGGGCGGACGTGCACGGCCTCGACCTGGCCACTACCCACGACCCCGCGCCCGGCGGCGCGGCGGCGCCCAGGCCCACGCAGGCGGTCACCACCGAGATCCACGGTGACGTCCACCTGCGAGGCGGCGTGATCGGCATCTCCAACAACTGACCGGAGCACCTCGTTGACCTCCTCCGTCCCCGAGCCGGAGTCGCCCAACCCCATCTACACCAATCAGAGCGTCGCCACGGCGATCGGCTCGGTCTACATGGCGAACGGCGTCATCGGGCTCGCGAACTCCGCCCCCGGGCAGCCACCCGCCCAGCGGGCGTCGGGGCCCGTGCCGTACACCATGATCAGCGCGGCGCGGGAGAGATACGCGCCGCCGCGTGCGCACGCGGACGCCCTGGCGGCGGTCCGCGACGAGCGGGTGGTCGTCCTGTACGGCCCGCAGGGCGTCGGCAAGCGGACCGGCGCGCTCAACCTGCTGCTGGACGCCGACCCCGGGCTGCCGCTGGTCATGCTGCTCCCCGACCAGACCCTGGAGGAACTGGCCACCGGGACGTACGACTCCGGTACCGGCTACCTCGTCTTCGGCTGGTCGGGAGAGGACGCCGCCTCCGACGGCGGCGACGTGAGCCTCGGCGGCCTGCTGAAACGGATCCAGACGGCCAAGGCCTACCTGGTCATCACCAGCGAGCGCCCCCTGTCCGGCCCGCAGTCACCGGTGATCCCGCACATCGGCTGGACCCGCCCACCCGTCGAGGACGTCCTCCAGGTGTACGGCACGCCCCCCGGCGACCTCGCCCCCGGCGTCCTGGAGGCGCACACCCTCGCCGACGTCGTCCAGTACGCCAGGAACCTGGCCGAAGGACTGAGCCCGGCGGAGTCGCTCAGCGGGCTGGACCTGGCCCAGCGCCGCGACGTCGAGCAGTGGTTCGACGGCGACCCCACCCCGAGGGAGATCCTGGAGGCGGCCGCGCTGTGCTTCCTCGACGGGCTGCCGGAACGCACCTTCGAGAGCTGGTTCGCCGCCCTGGCGGACGCGGTCATCCCACCGCCCGAGACCCCGCAGGAGGGCGCCCCGCCCGCCGCGTTCGCGCAGACCAGGCGGCGCCCCAAGGACTCCCTGATCCACGTGCGCAAGCTGGCCGCCGACGCCGGCGACGCGATCCCCGGTCAGACCAGGCGCTGCGTGCTGTTCAAGAAGGAGGGCTACCGGGCGCACGTCCTGTCCGAGCTGTACGACCGGCTCCCCGCCGACTTCTGGACGCCGCTGTTCGGCTGGCTCCACGAGATCGTCAAGCAGCCCGATCCGCACGCCTGCCTGCAGACCGCCCACGGGCTCGCCCTGCTGGCCAGGGACGACTTCGACAGTGTCAGGGAGAGCTTCCTGCAGCCGTGGTCGGCAGACGAGCGCGACTGGCGCGGCTGGACCGCCGCCACCCTGGTCCTGTGGTCCATGTGCTTCGAGGAGGAGCTGGCGCCGCTGGCCAGGCAGACCGCGATCCGCTGGTCCCGCAGCAGGAAGCCGCATCGCAAGCGCGCGGCGACGCTGGCGTTCTCGGGAGCCGTCGGCGCGCTCTACCCGGCGGACACGCTGCGCCACCTGTGGCGGCTGACCGAGGACGGGATGACCTCGGAGAGCGCCTCCTCGGCGATCATCCTGCTCTACTTCACGCTCAGCAACGCCGACGGCGACGGGCACCTCGTGGTGCTCGAAGACCTGCTGCAGCGGGTAGGTGATCCGCCCGGCCGGGGCAGCCCGCGCCTGCTGCGCACCCTGAGCGTGCTCATCGGGGTGCTGAGTGCGGGTGAGGAGGGCGCTCCGCCGCTGGCCGTACGGCACCTGCGGAGCAGGCCGCAGGACGTTCCCGTGTTCGCCCGGCTGTGGGCGGCGAGCATGATCAACCGGCCGAGCCGTACCGCCGTCTTCGACACGCTCTACGACGTGCTCAACGCGCTCGGCCGGATCGATCCGGTGCCCGAGGACCTCCTGCGGGACCTGCTGCGCAACCTCGCCCAGGCCCTTCCCGCCCGCGAGCATGAGCCCTTCAAGCGCGACTTCGAGCGCCATATCACGCGGCGCAAGAACGGGGAGGACGCCACCCGCCTCTTCGTCACCCTTCTTCGATCGATCTTCAGCTCAGAGGACGGATAGCATGCCGTACCCGATCAGCAGGCAGTCGACCCTTCAGCCGGTGCAGAAGCAGCGCCTGCGCAGGGCGGCGCGGCCGGCGGGGGAGATCCCCATGCCGGAGTCCCATGAGGTGCTCGTGGTGAGCGACGGCGTCCGCACCTACCGCAGCGACCAGAAGCGCATGGGGCCGAGCGAGGAGCACGTGCTCAGCGCGACCAGCTACAGCATCGTCGACATGCGGAAAGACCGGCCCATAGCGGTCCAGATGCCCATCCAGTCGGACGGGGTGGAAGAGTTCACGCTGCGGGTGACGTTCCGGTGCAGCGTGACCGATCCGGAGGCGGTGGCGCAGAGCGGGCACGCCGACCTGTCCGAGCTGCTGCTGGCATACGTGAAGGGCTATCACCGCATCCGCCAGATCGGGCTGCAGCACGCCGTCGAGGCGGTCGCCCTGGCGCAGGACGACGCGCTGACCGAGCTGAGCATCTACGCCAACGCCAAGCCGCCGATGTTCTACGGCATGCACGTCGAGCTGCTGGGTGTGGAGGTGCTGAACCCCGCAGGGGTGCTGGAGGAGAAGCAGCAGCAGGAGGAACAGCTCAAGGAGCACCGGCGCAAGCACTTCGAGATGGAGCTCGAACGGGAGACCATCGAGCGCCGTCGCGCGTTCGAGCAGGTCGACCTCAAGTACACGCGGGACCGTACGCTCGCCGACCAACGCTTCGAGACCGACCTGGATCGGGAGAAGACGGACTACGCGCACGAGAAGCGCCAGCGGGATCTGGCCGCCGACCTGCGGCACGCCCAGATCTTCGCCCGGGAGACCGCCGACGACCCCTACGCGGTCATCTCCTACGCGCTGGCCAGAGGCGAGCTGAACTCCGCCGAGCTGCTGCGTCGCATCGACCACGTCGACCAGCGCAGGCAGGAGATCGAGCAGGAGGACCGGCAGCGGCGCCACGCCTGGGAGACGACCAACGACAACCGGGAGTGGGAGGCGCACAAGGACCGCCTCGCCTTCGAGCGCGAGATGGCGCTCAAACGGCAGGAGCTCGAGACCACCCGGGAGGGGCGGGGCTGGGAACTGCGCCGGGAGGAGGTCCGGCTGAAGATCGAGAGCGAGAACCGCCTGCAGCAGTTCGAACTCGGCAGGGAGGACCGCGACTGGGAGCGGCGCAAGGACGAGCTGCGGCTGGAGCAGGAGAAGGAGCTCAGACTGCAGCAACTGCAGAGCGCCAGAGACGAGCGCGACTGGGCGGACCGGAAGGTCCGGCAGGAGTGGCAGCAGGAGAAGGAACGCTACGAGCTGCAGATGGTGCTGGAACGCGAGAAGGACCGCCGCGAGGCCAAACTGAGCCTGCTGCGCGGCCTGATCGAGCGAGGCCACACCGACCAGATCCCGATGAACGAGGTCGTCGAGCAGATGATCGGGGAACTGGCCGTGAGCGAGCCGAGCATCGAACCCCCGTCACCCGCCGACCTCCCGCCCGCCCTCGAGACCTCCTCCGATCAGGTGCCGGAGCGCGACAGTGACTGAGACGATGCAGGCCCCCGGCACGCGTCACTCCCACCGCCCGCGTCCCGAACTCACCCGGCGAAGGTACGGCCCCAGCCGTCTCCTGCGGATACTGGCCGGAGTCGACGAGGCGGTGCTCGACTGGGTGCCGGAAGAGCGGGCCAAGCTCACCAGGACCGGCGCGATCGTCCTGTGCACGGCGCTGATCGCCGCGGTGTCGGTGTGGATCGTGCTGCACGAGATCATCGGCGTGCCGGTGGCTCCCGCCATCGCGGGCGCGGTCTTCTGGGGCGGCGTGATCGCCGTGATCGACAGCTGGCTCATCACCAGCACGAACGGCGTGATCGGCCGCAGACGGTTCTGGATGCTGCTGCCCCGGCTGGCCATCGCGCTGCTGATCGGCGTGCTCATCTCCGAGCCGGTGATCCTGCAGATCTTCGAGTCGGCGGTCACCCAGCAGGTCGTCAAGGACAGAGCTGTGGAGATCAGCACACTGGAGAACGGCTACGCCCGCTGCCACCAGGGCCTAGGCGTGACATCTCCCTCCGGCACGGACTGCGACTCCTACCAGCTCTCCATCCCCGTGGTGGACAACAAGTCCAGCCTGGCCACGATGGTGGCGCTCCGCGACGCCCGCGCCGAGGAGGTGAAAGAAGCGAAGAGAAGAGCCGACCAGATCTACGACGACATGAACAAGGAGTGCGACGGCGGGCAGGGTGACGGCTTCTCCGGCATTCCGGGGGACGGGCGGCTCTGCAACAGCCGCCGGATAGCCGCCATGAAGGCCCGCGCCGCCCTGAACAAGGAGGAGAACGAACTCAACAAGCTCGGGCGGTCCGTCAGCGACCTGACCAGCGCGCAGGCGAAGGCGGCCGGTTCGTACGGGGAGGTGGTCAAGAAGGCCGTCGACGCGAAGGTCGCCGAGATCAAGCAGGGCTGGGCGGCCAACCCCGGCCTGCTGGAACGCCTGGCGGGGCTCGGCAGGCTGATCGCCGCCAACTGGGCGATCTTCTGGGCGCACCTGCTGCTCACCCTGCTGCTCGTCGTCATCGACAGCTTCCCGGTGCTGACCAAGCTGTTCAGCGGGCCGAACGCGTACGACCGGCGGCTGGCGACGCAACTGGAGAGCAGGGAACGGCTGCACGACCATGACGTGAAGGTCACCGAGCGGTTCCGGACCGGCGACAACGAGGTCCGCCTGCACAAGGAGGAGATCCGGATACGGCACGAGAAGGCCGACAGCGACCACGAGGTCGCCCTGAACGCGGCCAAACGCGACGCCGACCTGAGAGCCCAGATCGACACCCTCGCCGACCAGGTCAAGGCCGGCCGCCGCGCCCAGGGCTGGTGACCCGGCAGACGCTCCCCACTCCTCCCGAGAAGGGCCTCCACGTCCCTGGCCCGCGCATGTAGCCGCCTCCTCCTCCGCCTCCGCCTCCGCCTGCGTCGCGGTTCCGCCTGCGCCTCCGCCCGCGGTGAGGCGGTGGGTTCAGTGGACGATGGCGAGCATCACTTCGGAGGCGGTCGGGCGGTCCTCGAAGCTCTTGCTCAGGCAGGAGCCCACGATGGCGCGCAGGGACTGGGGTAAAGGCGTCAGGTCGGGGTGGTGGTTGAGGACCCGGTTGAAGACGGCGGGCACGGTGTCCTCACCGAAGGCCGGACGCCCCGTGGCGGCGAACACCATCGTGACGCCCCAGCTGAACACGTCCGACGGCGGGCCGACATGCGTGCCCGACAACTGCTCGGGCGACATGTACGGCGGGGTGCCCGACATCTTGCCCGTCATTGTGGAGTGGTCCAGAGCCCTGGCGATGCCGAAGTCGATCACCCGCGGGCCGTCGGCCCCGATCAGGACGTTGCTCGGTTTGAAGTCCCGGTGGACGATCCCCGCCTTGTGGATGGCGGCCAGCGCCCCCGCCGTGGACAACGCGAGGCGGGTCAGCCCGTCCTCGTCCCGAGGCCCCTTGGTACGGACGAGCTGCTCCAGGGACGGCCCGTCCACATACTCGCTCACGATGTAGGCCAGGTCACCGGTGATGCTGACGTCGAGCACCTTGGCGGTGGAGAACGTCGCCACCCTGCGCGCGGTCTCCACCTCGCGGACGAACCGGTCGCGCGCCTGGTCGTCCCCGAGATCGTGAAGCATCTTGACGGCGACAGGAGTGCCACTGGGCGAGGTCGCCAGGTAGACCACACCCTGACCACCCCGCCCAAGCGACCGCTGCACGCGATAGTGCCCGATCCACTCGGGATCTCCCGGCCGCCGCCCACCCTGCGGACGCGCCTCGGAGCTAGGCGGGCGTCCGTAGGAGGCTTCAGAGCCCGGATGTGGATGGGTGTGCGACAGGCCGGGTTGCGAGGGGCCTTGTGGACGGCCATGTCCCGGCTGCACACGAGAGGCCCCTGGGCTCTGCTGCGCATGTGAGGCCCCTGGGCTGTGCTGTGCGTGCGAGGTTCCCGGGCTCTGCGGTGGGTAGGCCTGCGGGGGACCGGAAGCCTGTGGATGACCGTGCTGAGGGCGGCCGGTGGCGCCGGGGTATCTCGGATATCCGCCCGCCGTCGGGTCGGGGTATCCGGCGCTTGAAGCAGGAAACCCAGTGGCCGCCTCGCGGCGCGGCACGTTGCCGCCAGGCCCCGGATAGCCGGGCTGCCCCGGGTACGGCCCAGGGCCGGAGTGCGCACCCCGACGCGACGGAGTCGTGAGATGTTCGTGGAGATACGGCGTCTGCCTGAGGCGCGGCGTCTGGACCATCCTCGGAACCAGAATCCCCGAGTGGATGAGACCACCCACCCAGCTGAGCATCAGCCCCACCGCAATCGGGGCGAACAGTACGTCGGGCGCGTTGTCGAGGTCGTCATAGCTCATCGTGACGATCAGGAAGGCGCTGACGCACGCGCCGTACACGGCCGCGGCGATGATGAGCAGTCTGCTGCGCAGCCAGTAGGCGGCGAACCCGATCGAGAACGGCGTCGCCAGACCGCAGGTGAACAGAGGGATGCAGGCCCACAACACGGCGGCGGCCCACGCTCCCCCACTGGGGCGGTCCTGACTGTACGACATGGCGGGAGAATATCCCGTCCCACAGTCACAAATTGGGTTGTGGACAACTTGTGTGGATAACCCCGGCGCTACCTGTGGATGACTGTGGAAAACCTGGGGACAAGGGGCCCGGAACATTCACCTGAGACGCTTAGTGCGTCATGATGTTCGTATGGCGAGGATTCCGGGAGTGGGGCTGGCGAAGGGACTGTCCGTCACCCTTCGCCACATGCTGCGCCGATCGGTGACCCAGCAGTATCCCGAGGTGCACCCCGACCTCCCTGCCCGCAGCCGCGGCGTGATCGCCCTGGTCGAGGAGAACTGCACCTCCTGCATGCTGTGCGCCCGGGAATGCCCCGACTGGTGCATCTACATCGACTCCCACAAGGAGACGCTGCCCGCCCCCGAAGGCGGCCGCCCCCGCCAGCGAAACGTCCTCGACCGCTTCGCGATCGACTTCTCCCTCTGCATGTACTGCGGCATCTGCATCGAGGTCTGCCCCTTCGACGCCCTCTTCTGGTCCCCAGAGTTCGAGTACGCCGAAGGCGACATCCGCAACATGCTCCACGAGAAGGACCGCCTGACCGCGTGGGCCCAGACGGTGCCACCGCCTCCCGCACACGAAGTAGGCGCGGAACCTCCCAAGGAACTCTCGGCCGCCCCGCGCCGCCCTGCAGATCGCTCTGGCGGCCCTCGCACTGGCCCTGGCGCCACCCGCAGTCCTGGTGCCACCGCCGCCCAGAGCCCAGGCGCTACCGGTACTCGTAGGCCAGGTGCGCGCCCCACCAGCTCGGGCTCAGGTTCCACAACCGGCCTCGGGGCGGATTCCCCTGCTGGTCCTGCCTCAGGCGCTGGCCAGGATGGTCCTGCCGCTGCCGCTAGCGCCCCTGCTGTTGGCGACGCTGCTGCGGGTCCCGCCGGCCCCGCTGGCCGTACCGCTGACACCGGCTCGTCACAGAGCGTGCCCTCCGCAGGAGGTGCCGACCAGGACGTGCTGCCCGCCGGTCGCGAGGCGTCGTCCACAGAAGCGCCGGCGGACGCGTCATCTCCTGGTGCGAGTTCCCGGGACGCGTCGTCACCAGAAACGTCCTCCCCAGAGAAGACGCGAAGAGACACGTCGTCCACAGGCGGGACGCCACAGGACACGCTGTCCACAGCAGGGACGCCACAGGAAGAGTCGTCCACAGCGGAACCGCGGGCGAACTCGTCGTCCACAGGCGCCGCCTCCGGCGCAGAGTTGTCCACAGGCTCCGGCGCGCCCCCCACGCAACCGCACCCGGAAGAGCAGACTTCATCCGAAGCACCCCGCAGGCGGCGCATGGTCGACCCACGGTCGATCCGGCCACCCGGCGGGCTCAAACGCAACGAGTCACGGGAGCCCGAGGAGGAGTAGTGACCGAGGCGGTGCCCTCCTACCTGTCCCCCACAGGACAAGAGATCGTCTTCTTGTTGCTCGGTGCGGTGGCGGTCGGTTCGGCGCTGCTCGTCGTGACCACGAAACAACTCGTCCACGCTGCCCTCTGGCTGGTGGTCTCCTTCGGCGCCCTCGCCGGGTGCTATCTGGTCCTGACCGCCGAGTTCGTCGCCTGGGTCCAAGTGCTCATCTACGTCGGCGCGGTCGTCGTCCTCCTGCTGTTCGGCATCATGCTCACCAGGGCCCCGATCGGCAGATCAGCCGATCTCGACAGCGGCAACCGCATCACCGCCCTCGTCGTGGCCGTGGCCACGGCGGCTCTGCTGGTCACGGTGGTCATCGACGGCTTCCACACCGCCTACGCACCCCTGGAGCCGGGCCCGGGCTCAGCGCAGGAGCTGGGCGCGAGCGTGTTCCGCAACTGGGTGCTGCCCTTCGAGGCGCTCTCGGTGCTCCTGCTCGCGGCACTGATCGGCGCCATCGTCCTCTCGCGCACCGACATCACCTCCGCTGCCCCGCCCCCGACAGACGAGAGCAGGGGGAAGTAGTGCACATCGTCTACCCGGCGGTCGTCTCCGCGCTGCTCTTCTCCATCGGCGTCTACGGCGTCCTGGCGCGCCGCAACACCATCCTGGTGCTGATGTCGGTAGAGCTGATGCTCAACGCCGTCAACCTCAACCTGGTCGCGTTCGACGTGTGGCTCAGAGACAGACTGCACGGCGGCCAGGTCCTCACCCTGTTCGTGATCGTGATCGCCGCAGCGGAACTGGGCGTTGGCCTGGCCATCGTGCTGGCGGTGTACCGCAACCGCAAAACCGTCGACCTCGACCACCTCCGCGACCTCGCCGAACCCCTCCCCACCAGCACATCACCATCCCCCGCAGCCCTTCCCTCAGCTACCAGCGACCCGCCCCCGGGTAGCTCCCAAGCCTCGCCCGCCGGTGCCAGCCGACGCTCGCCGGCCGATGGCGCCCCGGGTTCCCCGACTGACCAAGATCCCCCCTCTGGCGGCGCCTCGTCCTCCGGCAACGGTGAAGGGGGAGCCGGTTACGCGGTGGGAGATTCGGTCGCCGGAGAGCATGATCCCGGCCGCGACGAGCCCGCTAGACGAGGCGGTGCCCGATGAACTCCGGATACCTCGACTCGTTCCCCGCAGCGATCATCCTGCTGCCCTTCCTCGCCGCCTTCGCCGGACTGCTCCTCGTACGCCGCCGCCGCCCACCAGCCGAAATCACGCGCACGCTCAGGGCCCCCGACACCGGCCCATCCACTCGTGACGAGCCCGCGGACTCCGCTCAACCACCCAACCGAGAATCCCAGCCGGAAGGGAGTCAGGCGGGTTCTCCGGCTCAGGCTGAAGAGAGTCAGGCGGGTTCTCCGGGGGATTCGGAGGTTCTGCCCGCCGAGACGGCTGATCCCGCCGCCAACAGGCGGGCCGCCTGGTTCGCCGTCATCCCGACGGCCCTCGCCGCGATTCTGGCGACCTGGCTGGCCTGGAGCCAGGGCTTCGCGTTCTTCGACCGGCTGAACGGCTCCAGCCGACCAACCCCTCCCGCAGGCGGCACGTACGGACAGATCGACACCGGTGGCGTCCCGATCTCCCTGACGCTCCAGGCGGACGACCTCTCCTCGATCCTGGCCGTCCTCGTCACGCTCGTCGCGCTGGCCGTACAGGTCTACTCGATCGGATATCTCAAAGACGACCCGCGCTACCCCTCCTACAGCGCGTTCATCAGCCTGTTCACCAGCGCGATGCTGCTCGTCGTCTACGCAGGCGACCTGCTGGTCCTCTATGTGGGCTGGGAGGTCATGGGGCTGTGCTCCTACCTGCTGATCGGCCACTGGTGGGAGGATCGCGCCAACTCCAGGGCGGCCGTCAAGGCGTTCCTGGTGACCAGGCTCGGCGACGTCGGCTTCCTGTTCGGCGTGTTCGTCCTCGGCGTCGCGGCGGACAGTTTCCGTATCTCCGACGTGATCGCGGCGGTGCCGCAGATGTCGACGGGCACGCTCGTGGCGGCGACGATGCTGCTGCTGGCGGGGGTGGCGGGTAAGAGCGCGCAGGTTCCGCTGCACACCTGGCTGCCGGATGCGATGGCGGGCCCGACGCCGATCAGCGCGCTGATCCACGCGGCGACGATGGTCGCGGCCGGCATATTCCTCGTCGCGCGGCTCTTCCCCGTCTTCGTCGCCGCCCAGCCGACCCTCGACGTGCTCGCCGTCCTCGCCGCCCTCGGCATGCTCGGAGCGGCCCTGGCCGCGCTCGCGCAGGACGACCTCAAACGCGTCCTCGCCTACTCCACGATCAGCCAGCTCGCCTACATGGCCGCGGGCCTGGCCGCCGGATCCGACACCGCCGCGATCTTCCACCTGCTCACACACGGGGCGTTCAAGGCGCTGCTCTTCCTGTGCGCGGGAGTGGTGATCCACCACGTCGGGGCGAACCTGATGAGCCAGATGGGCGGCCTGCGACGCGCGCTACCCGTCACGTTCGTCACGATGACGATCGGGTTCGCCGCCCTGATGGGCCTGCCGCCCACCAGCGGTTTCTTCAGCAAGGACGGTCTCCTCGTGGCGATCGAGCGGGCGCTGGCCGACGGCGGGCTGACCGACGCCGCGGGGCTGCTGCTGTACGGCTGCGCACTGGCGACCATGGCCGTCACCGGGGCGTACGCGACGCGCGCCTGGCTGCGCACCTTCTTCGGCGAGGTTCGCGTGGTCGCGCTGCCCGAGCCGGAGCCGGGCACCGCGCACGTCATCGACGTTCGCGAGGCGCCGAGGTCGATGCTCGTGCCGATCGTGCTGTTGGCCGTACCGGCGCTGTTGCTGGGGTTCGCCGTGGCTGGGCATCTCGACTGGGCGGCGGCGGCGATCAGTGTCGCGCTCGCCCTGCTCGGAGCCGGGATCGTCTACGCGTTCTGGCGCGGCGACCCCGTGGCCGACCCCGCCAGACTGCTCGGCCCACTCCGCGCGCCGTGCGAGCGGGCGTTCTACGTCGACACCGTCTACACGGCCCTGTTCGTACGCCCGGTCCTGGCGCTCGCCAGGCTCGTGGTCAGCACCGACCACAGGGTCGTCGACGGAGCCGTGCGCGGCTCGGGCCGTTCGGCTCGCGACGTCTCCGGGCTGCTCAGATTCGCCCAGAACGGCAACGTTCAGCTCTACGTCAGCGGCGTGCTCGCGGGCGTACTGCTCATCGCGGTCGGGGCGGTGATGTTGGGATGAACGCGCCGGCGCGAAGCCCTGACGATCGCTCACGGCGGGAGGTGGAGGCACGATGAACTGGCTGCCGATCGCCCTCCTGGGCGTCCCCCTGCTCGGCGCGACGCTGCTGCTGATCCCCGCCACCGCCCAAGGCCGCTTCCTCAGGGCGTACGGCCTGGCCGCGTCAGGGATCACCCTCGCGCTCGCGGTCCTCCTGGCCGCCACCTGGGAGTACGGCGGGCCCCCGCTGCCCCAGGCCACCGTCGACCTGCCATGGATCCCCGCCCTCGGGCTGCGCTTCCACCTCGGCGTCGACGGGATCTCGCTACCCCTGGTCGTACTGACGGCGTTGCTGACCTTCCTCTGCTTCGCCTACCTGTGCTGGGGCGACGCGCGCCAACCCGGCCAACTACTGAGCGGCGTCAGGCCCAGAGCACTGGTGTTCACGCTGCTCGTCCTCGAAGTCGGCATGATCGGCACCTTCCTCGCCCTCGACCTGCTGCTGTTCTTCGTGTTCTTCGAGGTCGTGCTGATCCCGATGTACTTCGTGATCGCCATCTGGGGTGGACCGGGCCGCCGCGCGGCCGCCACGAAGTTCATCCTGTACACCCTGCTCGGCTCCGTGGTGCTCCTGCTCGGCCTGCTGATCATCTGGGCCCAGACCGGCACCCTCGACATCGTCGCCCTCGCCCAGAGCCACGGCGCGGGCATGCCCAGGTCCGTACAGATCCTCGCGTTCGTCGCCATCGGCATCGGCCTCGCGGTCAAAACCCCCATGTGGCCGCTGCACACCTGGCTCCCCGACGCCCACACCGAGGCCCCGACGGTCGGCTCGGTCCTGCTGGCCGGAGTACTGCTGAAGATGGGCACGTACGGCTTCGCCCGGATCGCGATCCCGATCCTGCCCGAAGGGGCGGCGGTCGTGGCGCCGTGGTTGGGTGCGTTCGCCGTGGTCGGCATCATCTACGGAGCGCTGGCCTGCCTCGCCCAGCGCGACCTCAAACGCATGATCGCGTACTCGTCCGTCGGGCACATGGGGTTCGTGCTGCTCGGGTTCGCGACGCTGACCACGGTCGGCATCAACGGCGCCCTCTTCGGCAACGTCGCCCACGGCCTGATCACCGGCCTGCTGTTCTTCCTGGCGGGCGGGATCAAGGAGAGGTACAAGACAGCCGACATGCCCGCACTCGGCGGCGGCATGCTGGTCCGCTTCCCACACCTCGGCGCGCTGCTCACCTTCGCCTGCGTCGCCTCACTCGGCCTGCCCGGACTGGCCGGATTCTGGGGCGAGATGCTGGCGTTGCTCGGCTCCTTCGACCCGGCCGAAGGCCTCTCTCGCCCTCTGTACCTGGCCTTCATGGCGATCGCCGGCCTCGGAGCCCTGCTCACGGCCGCGTACTTCCTGGTCATGCTCTCCCGCGTCACCCACGGCCGTCCGTCCCCGCGCCCCACGCTGGCCGGGGTTGGGGGCGGGGGTGAACGTGGACTCTCGTCCGCTCCCGAGCCTGCTTCCGAGGCGGTCTTGGACGCCCGTGACGCGAGAGGGTACGAACTGGTCGCCTGGGTACCGCTGGTCGTGCTGATCCTGCTGTTCGGGCTCTGGCCGAAGGCGCTGCTCGCCCTGACCACGCCCGTGGTGGAGAGCCTCCTGGGGGTGTCCCTGTGATCCAGACGATCGACTACTTCGCCATCGGGCCCGCGCTACTTCTCGCTCTGCTGGCCGGCCTGGTCCTCCTGCTCGACGCCTTCCTGCCGCGCACGCCGTACGTCCGGACCGCGCTTGGCCTCGTGACCTTGGCCGGTGTCCTCGGCGCTGGGGGGCTCCTGGGGGCTCAGGCCGTACACGGGCAGACCTTGCAGACGTTCTGCGTGCCGAAAGGGCTGGTCGCGAGTGGTCCGGCGCCGTGTTCGTTCGTCGTCGACCAGTTCACGCTGATCTTCGCGGGGCTGGCCCTGGTCGCGGGCGCCGTGGTGGTACTCCTGTCGATGACCGAACTCGCCGAAGGCGGCATCCCCGTCGGCGAGTGGTACTTCCTTCTGCTCTGCACCCTCGTCGGCGCGGTCACCCTGCCCGCCTCTCGCGACCTGATCATGCTGGTGGTCGCGCTGGAACTCGTCTCGCTCCCGGTCTTCGCGCTCACCGCGCTCCGCCGCTACGACGGCCGCTCGTCCGAGGCGGCGGTCAAGCTGTTCCTGGTCTCGGTCGTCTCCACAGCGGTCATGCTCTTCGGCGTCTCCTTGCTGTACGGCATGAGCGGCACGGTGTACCTCACCCAGCTCCGAAGCGTCCTCGCCGCCGGACAAGTGGGTGGCGCTACGGCTTTGGGCGGTGCCCAAGGCGCCGGGGCAGCGGCGTCGGCGGGTGCTCAGGGGGCTGGAGCGGCGGCGCTGGACAGTGCTCAGGGAGCGGTGTCCGGAGGCGCCGGGGCGGGAGCGCTGGGTGGCGTCGGGACGCCGATGCTGGAGATCGTGCCGCAGGTGCCCGCCGTGGTGACCGTCGGGGTCGTGCTCGTGCTCGCCGGGTTCGCCTTCAAGATCGCGGCGGTGCCCTTCCACGCCTGGGCTGCGGACGTCTACCAGGGAGCGCCCGTCCCCGTCGCCGCACTGCTCTCGGTGATCTCCAAAGCGGCCGGATTCGCCGGGCTCATCCTGGTTCTGGTGAGTGCACTGAGCAGCCAGGCGCCCACCTGGTCGCCGATCATCGCCATCGTGTCCGCCCTCACGATGAGCGTGGGCAACCTGCTGGCTCTGCGGCAGCGCTCCGCCGTACGCCTGCTGGCCTGGTCGTCGGTCGCCCAGTCCGGGTACATCCTCGCGCCGCTGGCGGTGATCGTCGGCGCGCGTGAGGCGGCCGTGAGCGCGTCCGTGGCCTACCTGGTCTTCTACGCGGCGATGAACCTAGGGGCGTTCGCCGTCGTCATGCTCGTCTCCAAAGCGGGCGGGCCCAACGAGATCGACGACTATCGAGGACTGGCCTACCGCAGCCCGGTGGCGGCGCTGGCCCTGGCGTTCTGCCTCATCTGCCTGGCCGGGCTACCGCCGGGCCTGGCCGGTATGTTCGCCAAAATCGTGGTCTTCCGGGAGATCGTCGCCGGCGGAGTGGGCTGGCTGGCCGTGGTCATGGCGGTGAACACGGTGATCGGCCTGTACTACTACGTGACTTGGACGGCCCGGCTGTTCACCCCGCTGAAGGAGGCCAGGCCCGCCACCACCGCTGCCCTCGCGGGGGGCGGCGCTTCGGGTTCCGGGGGTTCGGGATCGAAGGGCTGGAGGGGGCGGGGTGCGGTGGCGACGTGGGTGGCGGTGGGGTTGACGCTCGCGGTCGCGGTCCTGTTCTCCGTGGCTCCGCAGCTCGTGCTGGACCTGGCGGCCTTGTAGACGCGCCGGCTGGGGTTGCGGCTCATGCTTCGGGTTTGGCGTGTGGCTACGACGAGTCTGTGGTCCGCCAGGCGCCTGCCGCTCAGGGAATGGCCCAAAGAAAAGGTTCATCGCGCCAGGGAATGCCCGAGGACCGTTGGGGTGCGAACGGTGGAGCGAGATCGGCTTGGCTGCCGGTACCGCAGGTTTTGAGAGCGGCGGAGTCCAGGGAGGTGGGATGTGAAGGATGGGACTTGAGGGGAGGTCGTTGGGCGGGCAGGGAACGACTGGCCAGGGGATCGACGTTGGTAAGGATGAGCCCACGCCACGGAAGGGGGAAACCCTTGCACCACAACGGCCTGCGTACCACGGTCCTTCTCGTAGCCGTGTCAGTGGTGATCATCGGCGTGGGGGCCTGGGTGGGGGGTGGCCCGGGGCTGCAACTGGCGTTGCTGATCGCGCTGGCCAGTACCGCCGGCGCGTACTTCTTCTCCGACCGCATCGCCCTGTCCGCCATGCGGGCCAGGCCGGTCAGCGAGGTCGAGTACCCGGCCCTGTACCGCATCGTGCGTGAGCTCTCCACCGAGGCCAGGCAGCCGATGCCCCGCCTGTACATCTCGCCCACCGCGCAACCCAACGCCTTCGCCACCGGGCGCAACCCGCGCAGGGCCACCGTGTGCGTGACGTACGGCCTCATGCGGCTGCTCGACGAGCGCGAGTTGCGCGGCGTCATCGGCCACGAGTTGGCCCACGTCTACAACCGGGACATCCTCGTCTCGTCGGTGGCCGTGGCACTGGCCACGATGATCACTTGGCTGAGTTATGTCGCGGTGTTCTTCGGGGGGTCGGATGACGACGAGGGGCCCGGGTTCGTCGGCGCGCTGCTCATGATGGTGCTGGGGCCGGTCGCCGCCGGGATGATCCAGATGGCGATCTCCCGGTCCAGGGAGTACAAGGCGGACGAGGCCGGGGCGAGGCTGACCGGAGATCCGCTGGGGCTGGCCGCCGCGCTACGGAAGATCGAGATGGGGGCCAGGAGCCTGCCGCTTCCCGAGAACAGCAGGCTGGCTTCGGCATCCCACCTGATGATCGCCAACCCGTTCAGCGGAAGCGGGCTCGGCCGGATGTTCTCCAGCCACCCACCCACAGCGGAGCGGGTAGCCCGCCTGGAGCGCATGGCGGGCTACCGCCGCTGACCGTCCCAGCGACCTCCCGAGAATCCCGAGCACATTCGTGTTCGCCCGGGTGAGCTTTCAGCGGGCCCTCGCCCAGGCTGTCCCGGCACGGATTCCAGAGATGGCGGCCTGGTGCCAGGCCGGGGCGGTGGGGGGCTATTCGCCTGCGAGGTGAATGTCCCACACGTTCTGTTCGGTGGTGTACGAGTCGCTTATGTGCATTCGGCCGGTGTGGGTGTCCACTGAGCGGGTGACGTAGCTTCCTGGTTGGCGCAATGTCAGCAAGGTCAGGCGGTCACGTGACGCCCAGTCCAGTCGGCGTGGTTCCTGCTTCGGGGGAATCTTCAGTCGTAGAGGCTTCCGGGATTCCATGGCATTCGACGTGGCGTAGAAGCGCACCACGACTCTCCCGCCCTCCCGTGCCACTCCCGCTAGCGTCGTACCCCCATCGCCCAGCGCGACCCAGCCCGTCACCGTCGTGCCGCCGGACGGCTGACGCCCGCCAGGGGAGTAGACCGCGCTCTCTTCGCCGTCGAGCTTGACCAGCAGCAGTCGTCCATCGGCGCTGAAACCCATCACCTTGGCGTAGTCGGGCAGCGTCCACCGCTTCCCCGTGGCCACCTCGAACACCGATGTCTCCTGGGTGCCGAGCTCGGGATCGATCACGAGGTAGCGGCCCGCAGGGGAGAGCAGCAGATCGAGCTGCTCCATGGGCACCCCGCCGAAGGCCGTACGGGCGAGATGGTTGATCTTGCCTGAGGTGAGTGAATGGACGACGAGTTGGTGGGTGGATCGCGCGATATAGGCGACATGGCGGCCAGTGGGGTCCACGGCGATCGGAGCGCGGAGTGCCATCTCGCGGCCCCCGGAGTCGATGGCGCGTACCTGCGCGTCGGGTAGAGGCAAGATCATGCCGCCACGCAGCCACAGCCGCCAAGGGCCACAGATGTGCCGCTTGACGGATTTGCTCGCACAGGTGGCGAGCCCCGCATAGCGCACGGGTTTTGGTGCCGTGATTGATCCGGCTCGGCGTCCGTGGCCCGCTGCCGTGATCGGTTCAGCTTGGTGTGCGGGGTCCGCTGTCCAGATCGGTCCGGCTTGGTGTGCGGGTGCGACCGCAGAGGTTGCGGGGGTGCTCAGCCATACACAGTGCGTAGGGAGGACCAGGAGAGTGCTCAGCAGGGTGGCGGCTGTGAACATGGCCGGAACCCTAGTGCCGTCACGAGTGCTGGGTCACCGGATCGGTCTCCTCGGCGCTCAACCCGGCCAGCCCGTCGATGCTCTCCCGGTTGTTCTTGGCACGGTACGCCCGCTTCTGCTGTACGTCCTTCCGCCCGGCCCACTCATCCAGCATCGACCGATCCTCCTCAAATGCCATGAACGGCACCGCGAACCCGCAAGAATCCGCGATCCGCTCACAGTTGACCACGATGATCGACCGCACCCCGGGATGCGGCCCGAACCGGGGCAGCAGCTCGGCGAAGGATTCGTCGGCGGGAGTGACGACGCGGCCCGTGCCGTACAGGCGGACGATGTTGGGGGGTCCCTGGAAGGCGCAGAACATGACCGTGATGCGCCCGTTGTCGCGGAGGTGGGAGATGGTCTCGACGCCGCTGCCGTCGAGGTCGAGGTAGGCGACGGTGAGGTCGTCGATGACGGTGAAGGTGTCGGCGTACCCCTTGGGCGACACATTGACGTGCCCGCCTTGCGAGGGAGCGGTGGCCACGAAATAGACCGGCTGCGCAGAGATGAACTCACGCAACCGGTCCGTCAGCTTTTCGTAGAGTTTGCCCATAAATGTGACGATATCCGCGATCAGTCGCCTGGCAACCACCAGGTCCAGATGCCGGACTTGAAGCGGAAGGAGTCCGCCAGAGGGGAAGCGCCGGAGTTCGGGTCGATCGTCCGCTTGGTGTACCCCTGGAGGTCGCCGTTCGCGTTGGAGCGCATGTTCCAGACGCTCAGCTTGCCGGAGGTCTCCCAGAGCAGCCGGGTCGGCGACTCCGTGGCCGGGTACCTGAGGGTCACGGCCTCGGAGACCTCGTCCGTCGACAGGTCGTACGTCCGCAGCCTGGCCTTCTTCGACCCGGTGATCACCAGCGCGACGGTGGCCCCGTCGTCGGCCAGCGCGATCGGCGAGTTGTTCGACACCACCTGCGGCACGACCTGGCTGTGCATCTTGTCCCCCTTCCCGTCGTACACCGCGAACTCCGTGGTGTTGTCGTCGGTGGAGCGCGAGGTCAGGACGTACTCGCCGTCGGGGCTGAAGCTCTGCACGAACTCACCGCCGGGCAGCTTGCTCGTCGTCCCCGCCTGCAGGTCGACCACCACCGAAGGCTTGGTGGCGCTGAAGTCGAGATAGTCGATCACCAGCCGCCGGCCGTCGTTGGAGAACCCGAGGTCGAGGTCGGACATCCCCAGGCCCTTGGGCAGTATGGCGGCCTTGCCCGGCAGGGCCTTCACCGAGCCGGTCACGACGTCGCGGACCACCAGCCGGCTGTCGCTCTTGCGGAAGTAGTTGACGTACCGCCCGTTCCCGCTGACCGCGAGCGGGGCGTTCGCCTCCTTGTCGACCTTGCCGCCGGCCGACTCCGGGAACACGACCGCGTCCTTGAGTACGAGGTCCTTGCCGCTGCGCATGGTCAGCGTCCACGGCCCGCACGGCACCGTATAGTCCTTCTTGGCGCAGCCGTCGACCCAGGCGTACCTGACCGTGTTGGTCCCCGCGGCCGCGGGCGTGATCATCAGTGTCGATGCGGCGGCCGCGACAGCCAGCACCGCGAGCCCGCGAGTGTGCAGCATGGTGGTTCCTTTCGTCACTCAATAGATGCCGGGCTCGCGTCAAAGGTTGCGACACGATTTGGCCGCGCGACGGCAGAATCGGGACATGCCCCCTCGTAACGGTCTGCGCTTGACCGAGTCAGAACGCCGCCTGTGGCGGGCCTTTCCTTCCGGCGCCTGGGTGGACCTCGGCACGGGGCCACTCGGCACCAGCCGTACAGCAGGAGCAAACGCCCCCACCGACGGCCACACCTGGGGGCCGGAGCGGACGATCAGGGGCGAAGTGATCGCGGCGCTGCTGCTCGGCGCCCGCGAGGCGGACGCGGGCGCGGTTCCGGCGGTACGGCTGCGCGGCGCGCGGATCATCGGCCCGCTCGTCCTGCGCGGCGGCGAGGTGCGGTACGAGCTGACACTCAGCGGCTGCCACCTGGAACACGTCCCCGACCTGAACAGTTGCCAGTCGCGCACCATCCGCTTCACCGACTGCCACCTGCCCGGCCTCGACGGCGGCGGCATGCACGTGGCCGGCCACCTCAGCCTCTCCGGCTCAATGATCACGGGCACTGTACGGCTGGCGCGCACCCAGTTCGACAGCGGCCTGTGGCTCGGCGGCACCAAAGTCGACGGGCGCGGCGACTGGGCCCTCTACACCGCCTCGATGGTCGTCGACTCCGGCATGTTCATGAAAAACGCTGACTTCACCGGTGGCGTCCGGCTGGTCGGCGCCCGCCTGAACGGCGGCCTGTTCCTGAACGGCGCGACCCTCCGCAATCCCGGCGGCGAGGCGCTCAGCGCCGACAGCATGAACGTCGAGGACACGATGCAGTGCACCGAGGGGTTCACCGCCCTCGGCACCGTGCGCCTGCGCGGCGCGCGCGTCAACGGCAACCTGTCGATCAACGGTGTGCTGCGCAGCCCCGACACGCGGTACGCCCTGCACGCCAGCCATCTGGAGGCGCGCGAGGTGTACCTCAAATACACCGAACCGGTCG
This sequence comes from Nonomuraea sp. NPDC046570, assembly GCF_040645915.1. NCBI lineage: Bacteria > Bacillati > Actinomycetota > Actinomycetes > Streptosporangiales > Streptosporangiaceae > Nonomuraea > Nonomuraea sp. NPDC046570. The sequence goes on from NZ_JBEYZF010000032.1 coordinate 64,863, forward strand.
AAGGCGTCGTCACCCTCGCCCACGCCCGCCTCGGCACGCTGCACGACGACCCCACGAGCTGGCCGGAAGCGCTACGCCTCAACGGGCTCGTCTACGAGTCGTTGCGCGGCAGCGGCGTCAGCCGCAGGATCGAGTGGGTCAGCCGCGACCCGGAAGGCTTCCGGCCGCAGCCGTACGAGCAACTCGCCGCCTGGTACCTCCGCGACGGCAACGACGCCCTCGCCCGCCGTACCCAACTCGCCAAACTCCGCGCCCGCCGCCGCACCCGCGACCTCGGCGGCCGCCTGTGGGGCCACGTCCTGGACGCCACCGTCGGGTACGGCTACCGCCCCTGGCTGGCCGCGCTCTGGTTCACGCTGCTACTCGCCCTGGGGACCGTGGTGTACAGCCTGGTGACGCCCCGCTCGCTGAAACCGAATGAAAGCCCCAACTTCGATGCGTTCGCGTACACCTTTGACCTGCTACTGCCCTTTCCGGCGTTCGGGCAGCGCGAACTGTTCGATCCGGCCGGGTGGACGCAGGGGCTGGCGTACCTGCTGATCGTCTCCGGCTGGATCCTGGCCACAGCCCTGATCGCCGGAGCCACCCGCGTGCTTCGGCCCACATGAGGGGTCACCCACCGCACACCCGAACCCGGATTGATGCGGTACGGCCTATGCAGCACAGTCGCGTTGGGATGGGCGGCGAGGAACTCCCTGGTCCAGGAGTCGAAGTGCCTGGCCCTGAGGGCATGATCGCCTTTACGCAGGCCTGTTTTGCGCCAGTCGAAGTCGATCTGGCGGACCACTTCGAGGGCCAGGGTGTCGTTGAGGATGGGGGCGGGGGACTCCGCGTCCTACAGGGTGAACGTGGCCTTCTCACCGGCGAGGCGCACCTGTGCCATGGCGTTCACGCTACGCCGGTCAGCCGCCTCCGACCCCTACGCGGACGTCGCCAGACAGTCGTTCCGGGTGGGACTGACGAGAGTGGCCCGAGGCACAGGCGAAGACGCACGCCCTCTGGACAGCGCGCTCGGCCGTGTGCCTCGGATATGCCCTCCCGGGCCAGTGAAGTCCTGAAAGCCCAGCTCAGAGCCTTGTTCGCACCTCGTACTAGCGGTAGTTCACGAACTGCAGGGCGATGTCGAGGTCCTTGCCCTTGAGCAGGGTGATGACGTCCTGCAGGTCGTCCTTCTTCTTGGAGGTCACCCGCAGCTCCTCACCCTGGATCTGAGCCTTGATCCCCTTGGGGCCCTCGTCGCGAATGATCTTGGAGATCTTCTTCGCTTGCTCCTGGTCGATGCCCTCCTTGAGCGTGACCAGCAGGCGGTACTCCTTACCGGACAGCCTCGGCTCATCGGCATCGAGGATCTTCAGCGAGAGGCCTCGCTTGATCACCTTCTCCTTGAGCACGTCGAGAGCGGCGTTGGCGCGCTCCTCGCTGTTCGCCTTGATCTCGATGTTGTTCTGCCCGGACCAGCTGATACCGGCCCCGGTGCCCTTGAAGTCGAAGCGGTGTCCGATCTCCTTGACCGTCTGGTTCAGCGCGTTGTCGACCTCCTGGCGGTCGATCTTGCTGACGATGTCGAAACTGCTGTCGGCCATCGGTGTGAGTGTCCTCTCTTCGTCCCCTCCGACCTTAGCGACCACAGGGGGATGAGGTGCGGATCGGGCGCGGGACAAACCGGTGTCACGCGCACAGCCGAAGTCCGCTATTCTTCTACCTGTCGCCGCGAGAGCGGCCGATGCGGCAGGTTGCCCGAGTGGTCAAAGGGAGCGGTCTGTAAAACCGTCGGCTCAGCCTACGCAGGTTCAAGTCCTGCACCTGCCACAGCAGCAAGAAAAGGCCCTTCACCAGCGCTAACGCGGTGAGGGGCCTCTCTCGTTGATCCGGTTGTCCACGGGCTTCAACGGTGGGTTACGGCCATCTACGGCCAATGCGCGGCCAAGTTTTCAAGGCTTGGTCGCCTCTGAGATACGTCGCATGGCCTCGTGTTGTTGCCCGTGAATGCACTTGGCGTAGACGCGGTACAGGACGTTGACGCTGTGTCCTGCCCACTCGGCGACTTGAGGCGCGGCAACGCCCGCGTTGAGCCAGGTGGATACCGCGGCGTGGCGCAAGGCGTAGGGGACGTCCATGAGTGGCGACCTGGCCTCTGCCTCAGTGAATGCCTTCGTCCTGGCCTTGTGGAAGACCTTGAGGTACGCGCGGTCCGTCATCAGACCACCGCGCGGTCCGATGAAGATGCGTCCATCGGGGCCGGTGCCGAACTGCTGGATGTGGTCCCGCAGCATCGCGCCCAGCTCGGGGTGGATCGGCACAGGTCGCGTTTCACCTTGTGCCCGGTGCTTGAGTTCGCGGCGCTCGCGGACCTTACCGCTGTTCGTCCAGCGGCTGCCGGCACGGGGCTCGGCGTTGGTGAGCAGCATCTCGCCCCAGCCGTCCTCAGGGAGGCTGACGAGGTGGTCTTCACGCAGGTCCACCACTTCCTCCGGACGCAGGGCGGCGAAGTACATGCAGCCGAAGAACGCCTTCATCCGTTCACCGCGTGCGCCCTGCTGTTGGACGGCCAGGAGGAAGCGGCGAGCCTGCTCTATGTTGATGACGACGCGGGGGTCAATCGTGGTGAGGGTTCGCGGCTTGGTCCAGTTCACCGACCGGAGTGGATTCGCGGACAGGGCGCCGATCTCCACGGCGTATTCCATCGCGCTGTTGAGACACATGCGCTTTCGATTCGCGGTGTTGGCCGCGGCGCTCTTGCCGTCCTTGGTGCGGCTGATCCGGTCCAGTACGCCGCGTGTGAGAACCGTGCCCGTACGAGGGGTCTCGAATGCTGTCATGGGGACCGTGTTGGCTTCCAGCCAGCGGACCGCCGCTACCAGATCAGAGGGCGGCTCGTTCTTGTCGCGAACGCGGTTGCTGTAGGCCCAGCGAAGCGCCGTGCGCAGCACGTCCCGCGCAGGGGCACCGCTCTCTTTGGTCAGCAGTGCCTCTGTCACGTCCGTCAACGCCTCAGCGATGCCTCGGCGGTGATTCGGGGCCGCATACGGCCACTTGATGTCCACGTACGCCAGAGTGAAGGCGTACCAGGTGAGGACGTTTTCCTCGCGCTTCCACGCGACAGGGCGACCGGTGGCGGTGTCGAACGCCTGACCCTGGCGTGCGGCGCTCATGAGCTCCGCCTGGAAGCTCTCGGCGTGCGCCATGGTCCGGAACGGCTCTTTCCACTCGCGCCCCTCCACCACCCAACGCACGTAGTGAGTGGTGACCTTGGCGCCCTTGTAGGTCTTGATCTTCCAGAAGCGCACGCTGTAGGAGATCCCGTCCATCAGGCGGCGTCCTCTCGTTCGGTGAGCCAGCGGTCGAGTTCGGAGCGGCGTACGCGGAGTTGCCGGTTTTCGAGGGTGATGCAGCGAGGGCCTCGCTTCTTTGCGCGCCAGTCGTAGAAGGTGGACGGCGCGATCTTGAGTTCGGCACAGACCTCGGAGACGGTGAGCTTTTCGTCGGTACGGCTTCCCACGGGCAACGTCCCTTCAAGATCCTTGCTGGTGGAGGTTGGGGTGGACGGCGTAGGCAGGGGAGGGGCGGCGACCGGGGCCGGTGCGGGGTGGGTCGGGCTCTCGGCGGATCCAGCCGAGTTGTTCGAGCAGGTCGAGGGCCGGTTCCAGTTCGGCGACCTTGCGGAAGCGGCTGCGGGGTAGGGCAGTGAAGGCTTCGCGGACGGTGAAGCGGGTGGTGTGGGTGCGGTGTAGCCAGGCGTGGACGGTGCGGGCGGCTTCGACGTCGGGGTCTGCGCCCATGGCGTCGAAGGTGGCCAGCGCGTGGGCGGTGAAGTACTGGCCGAGGGTGATGGCGGCGTGGACGGTCTCAGCGCTGATCGGGCGGCGCCAGCCGTCTTCGACGTGGGCGGTCAGGTGGAGGAGTCCGGCGATGCGCATGACCGCGCCGTCGAATTTGCCTGCCCAGTCGGTGATGTGGCCGAGGTCTCCGGAGTGGGGGCGTAGGCGGGTCTCGGTCGTGCGGCGGTGTTCGGTGAAGACCTCGGCGGCGTCGGGCGACAGCAGCAGTCGCGCGGGGTCGTCCCAGTCGTGCATGCCGACCGTGAGCTGTTGAAGGTTGGCGTCGTAGCGTGCGGCGACATGTTCGGGTACCGGTGGCGGGTCGATGCGCCGGTATCCGATGTTGCTCTTGGGCAGGCTGTACAGGATCCGGCCGAGCAGTCCCTTGCCGCGGAAGCCTGGCATGGTGGCGATGTCGGCGATGATCTCGGGTTGTACGGCCAGGCCGAGGGTGAGCGCGGCGTCGTCTACGCGTTCGGTGCGGCCTCGCCGGTCGATGATCAGGGCGTCGCCGGCGTGCCCTTTGAGGAACAGGTCGAGGTTCGGTGTGCCGGAGTAGCGTCCGGCGAGGGTGGCGAAGATGCCGCCCTCGGCGCTGAGGATGGCCAGCCGGCCACCCTGCTCGGAAAGCAGGCTGGCGGCTGTCTCGGGTGTGATGTCGTCGGCCACGAGCCGAGGAAGAACGGGCACCTTGATGCCCTCGACGGTCAGGGCGGCGCTCTGAGCCTCGGCCACCGCTTCCGGTGCCGCTTCGCCGCGCGCGGCGCTGGCCGTACGGGCGGCTTTCTCGGCGACGTCTACGGCCAGGCGGCGCGCGACCTCGGCCTCGGTGATCTGCGGGCCGACGCGGTCGGCCAGCGCCTTTTCCGCGCGTAGGAGAGGCGCGGTCATGCCCCGGAATACGGCGGATTTGCGTGAGCCGGGTGGCATGGCCACGAGTACGAACAAGTTGACCGGTTCGGTCCACGAACCTCGGACGTTGACCACCGCGCGGCCCCCGGCGGCGGTGGACAGGGCGGCCAGGGCCACGCAGCCCGCCAGGTCGAGCGGCGTCTGTGTCTCCTCAGCTACGGCGCGGGTGTGGTCGGCGACCCAGGAGGGGAGCGCGTCCACGGGGAAGGGCGGGAGTTCGCCGCGCTGGCCAAGCGGCGCGGGCGTCTCCCAGGCGGGCTGATGGAGTTGGGCGAGTTGGTCGGCGGCGCCGAGGTTGGCCAAGATGGCGTCTGCGGCTCGGACGGTGGTGATGGTCGTCAAGCGGCTGCCCTCCGTGGGTGGCGCTGTCCGGAGTCGAGCCCAGAGCGGATGGTGGTGAACGCCTCGCGGGCGCTCAGGCCGACGACCTCGGCGGCGTCGCACAGGCACGTCTCGGCCAGGTGGCGCGGCAGCATCCCGGCGGCGGCGAGCTGGCCGAGGGCGAACGCGGCGGCGTTAAGGGTGTTGTTCCGAGTGCCTGGCCCGGCGTGCAGGACCTTCTCAACCTCACCGCGCAGCGCTGCCATGGCGTAGTCGGCGGCTCGGTCTCCGCCAACTGGCACAGCTCCCATAGAGGCGCTGGGCGCTGACGGTGTGAGGCGTTCGGCCAGCCACACGGGCAGCGGCGCGGGCGTTGGGGCATGAAGTACGCGGTACGAGCCGCAGCCGTCGGGCAGGTCCACAAGGCTGCCGGGGCCGACCACATACCCACCGCTGGCGCGGGTGTCGATCTTCCAACCAAGCTTTCCAGCAGTGTTGCCGAGATCCGTGCCGGGCGGGGCGGTGAAGTACAGGTGTGTGCCGCCGCGCCTGGTTCGGACGGTGAAGGTCTCCAGCGGCAAGGGCTGGTGGGCCTGCTCGCAGAGTGCGGCCAGCACATCGGCGCCCTCGTGGATTCCGGGTAGAACCCATGCCGGTGGCGGTTCCTCACCGGGCTTGGGCATGTCCAGGTCGAGCACCACCAGCGCGGACGGGCCGCACGCGATCCCGATGTTGTACGGGGTGCGTGCCCACATGCGGCGGATGCGCGCGGGGTCGGCGGTGGCGTTGCGTTCCCAGTCGGTGAAGCCGCGCAAGGGACGCTTGCCGCCAGGGGTGAGAGGGAAGACGAGCCAACCGCGGGCGGCGGCAGCCAGGGCGTAGCGGGTGAGGTTCATGTGAGTTCTCCTCGGTTAGCGGGTGCCGTCGCGATGGAGGCGGCGCAGGTAGACGAAGAGCTGCCAGCCGAGGCGGGGGCGCATCCCGGTGCCGTTGCAGGCGCGGCATGTGCGGTTCTTGCCGCCAGGGGCGCAGCGGGCGCAGGTCCCCCACGGGCTGACGAGACAGAAGCCGAGATAACTCAGCGTGATGATCGGTAGGCAGGCGACTAGAAGGGCGATGACGGTGGTCACAGGGCCCCCAGAACCGGTTTCGCGGGTTCTCGCAGGTCAGGGTCTAGGCGCTAGATCGCTGGTAGAGCAGCGATTCGAGGTCTAGGGGACCCTCTAGACCTAGAGGGAGGGCCTCTAGGTCTAGAGGTCTAAGAAGCGGCTCCGGAACCCTTCGCCCGGTCACGCTCGGTGAGTGCAGCGGTGATGTCGTCGCGCACGATGCCGATGCGGTTCGCGCCCTTGCCGCCCTCGGCGGGAGTGCCCCACACTTGGCAGGTCTTGACGCCGTACGGCTTAAGCGCCGTGGTGAGCTGGGCGGTCTTCGCGCCGCCCTCCAGCAAGGCCCAGGCACCGTAGACATCGGGGCGCAGCTCGGCCAGGCGGTCGATCACCACCTCGTTCCACACCTTCGGCTCACTCGACGGCACGACGGCCTGAACATCGGCCAGCAGATCGAACACGGGCGCGACGGCCTCGGGCTGATCGCCGAGGGCATGCCCCGACAGCGTCCCCGCAGCCTTGCGCAGCGCATGGGCGCGGTCGGCGATGATCTGCGTCGCCGGGGTGTCCAGGTAGGCGCCGCGCACCACCTTGGGCACCGGGGTAGCGCCTACCAGGTAGCCGATACCAGCGTCGGCCTCGGGAACGAACATGGTCGCCCGGATGCCGTTCTGGTACGACGACGTCCCGAGGATCATGTCGTTCTCGATCTGGCCACCGACGCGCAGACAGAACCGGATGGACACGTTCGCCGAGACTCCCGTGGGCAGGCTCCGCTTGTCCGGGCGCTGCGTGGCCAGGATCAGCACCACGCCCAAGGCACGGCCCAGCTTGATGATGAACTCGGCGTCCTCACCGGCCTGCTGGCCGTACTCGGCGTGGGCGAACAAGTTCTGGCACTCGTCGAAGATGGCCACCAGCGGGTGAAGGCCGATGGATCGCTTGTCGGCGATCTGGCGGGTGACCCGCTTGTCCGGGCACAGGTCTGCCGGCAGCGACTTGAGAGCGGCGGCGCGGCGCATGACTTCCTTGCGCAGCAGGGTCAGCGAGTCGGCGGCGTAGGCGATGGCCGCGTCTTCGATGCCGGACACGTACCGGTGACAGTTCTTGTCCAGCGGGTCCAGGTCGCCGGTGCCCTTGAGTTCGTGAATCCACATCTCGGCCGTGGGATCCAGGGCCACGCTGCACGCCAAGGTGCGTACGGCGCCGGTCTTGCCCTGGCCGGGCTGCGAGCCCATCAGAACGTTGTGCTGGATGAGCGGCACCGTGACGGGGCGCCCACGCGGGTCGTTGCCGAACGGGACGCCCTTGAACACGTCGTGGCGGTCAGCCTTGGCCAGAGCGAAGCGAACCAGGGTCTTGGACAGGTCCCTGTCGCCTACCCAGAGGATCAGCCGTCCCTCGTGAATGGCGGGATCGCCCTCGGGCCAGATGCAGCCGATGGGACGGCGCAGAGCAGAAGCGAGGCGATCACGCTTGTCCAGGACGTCGGCCACGGTGACGCCGTACGGCAGATCGAGATCAGCGCGCCAGCCTGGCCCGTCTCGGGTGATCGGGGCGACGAATCGGATGTCGGGGTTCTTGGCGTTGAGGCCGGAAACGCTGATCGAGGTCAGCGCGCGGATCACTATGTCGCTGGTCAGCTTCTCCACGTTGGTCGGTAGAACGGCCCGGTTGATCAGCGGCCGGTCGGGCGGTGCTCCGAGTGCGCCGAGCACGGCCAGGGCCACCGCGAGCGCGCCCCATTGCAGGGGGCGGGTCGCGTCGGCCACGAGGAGCGCCACGACCAACAGCGCGACCAGAGCGACCATGAGCAGCAGCACACGGAGCCGGACACGCGAGTCGCGTTGCCTGCTCAGCTTGAGATAACTCTCTGGATCAGCCTTCTGTACGGCGGTCAGCCGTACAGGCTCGCCCTCCAGATCGAAGGTCCACCGCACCATGCCACCGACCACGCGGGCGAAACCGCGGGGAGCGCGGAACGCCAGGCGACCGGTGTACAGCGGTGTGCGGCTGAGCTGGAATCCTGCGACGTGGGCGTAGTGCAGGCTGGCCCAGCGCAGCGTCTCCAGGGCCTCGGACCGGGAGCGCAGCCACAGCGGGATGATCGGACGCCGGGTGCGCGCCTTCTCCTCCAAGTCTGTCCGCCAGTCCCGGTTCGCCTCGCCGGGCTGATCCACTCGAAGCACGGTGCCTTCCAGCACCGGCCCGTCCATGGGCGGCTCATCCGCCCGGTCGGACCGGTCGCCGGCGGACGGGTATGGATGACGACCGGCGCGGAAGGTGTCCAAGTGGACGACGTCCGCGCCCTTGTCCGATGGGACCGACCGGTCGGGCTCGTCTGGCTCGTGGGTCATGATGTGTACACCTCGATTGATTCGCGGGGTGGTGGGGCGCGGTCGCTGTCTTGGCGGATGAGGCCGCGCCCCATGTGCTGGGCGTGGGACAGGAGCGGTCGAACCGCTTCCCGTCCGTAGAGTCAGTGGTCGAGTTCGTCTCGCCAGTTCTGCACGAAGAACCACACCGGGTCACCGAGTGGCGGGGCAGCGGCCAGGACCTCCGCGAGCGTCATGGCGGTGATGGCCTGGTTGCGGTCGAAGGATCGTCCGGGGTGACCGGTGATGAGCCAGCGCCCGTTCCGAAGCTCGGCGACGTCGGCGCAGCGGTCGGAGGTCATACGCGTGTCAGTGATGCGCACGCCCATCACGCGGCCTCCCCGCCCTGTACGGCGCGCTTCGTGCGCAAGCGGTCGAGCAGTGCCCCGGCGCGGTCGGTCGAGATGCTCTGACCGGTGCTGCGGATGGCGTCTCTCAGGCCGTCGCGGGTCAAGGACTTGCCCTGTCGTGCCAGGTCGGAGGCGATCCGTCTGCCCAGGGGGAGGAGGCTGTCCACCGTGGGGGGCTTCGTCGGACGGCCACGCGTTGGGGCTGGCTCGTCGTGGATGGGCGCGTCTGCGGGGGCGAGTTCGCCGAGTCGGTACAGGGCGCGTTCGCGGCGGGTGGCCTTCCAACGCCACAGCGCGCCGTACCGATCCTGAAGGTCCGTCTTGGCGATGATGCGGGCACGCTCGCGGCCGAGGGCGTCGGGGTAGCTGCGGATCTCCCACAGCACCATCCGTCGCCACAGGGCGAGTGTGGGCAGCGGCGCCAGGAGCCAGCGAGAACGGCGGATGCCGTCCATCCGGTTGGGCTTGGACAGGTCGGCGCGCTTACGGATGACGTGCGCGCCGACCTCAACGGCGATGACCCAGAGCAGGGGCAGCAGCGCATGCGCCACCACGGCGAACCAGTCGCCGAGGTAGACAGCCACGTTGAGATAGACCGTCGCGGCGGTCAGCGTCCACGGAACGAGCCGCAGCCAGCGCACGCGGGTACCGAGCCGGGACACCACGATGTCGAGCGCGGAGAACACCGCGATGCCCAGGTCAATGCCGACCGGTACGGTCCAGGCGAGCCACCCGAACGACGGGGCGGCGGCACTGGCGACCCCCGCGAAGCTGTTGACGAACCCGACCAGGCCGAGCGCGCCGGTAACGGCAGCGGTCACGACGACGGCGGTCCGCTCTCCCTCGGTCAAAGCGCGAGGCGTGTCATGAGTGACGTTCACGCAGCCACCTCAGGCGTACCGTGCCAGCGGGCCAGGCCGTCCAACTCGGCGGGGGTGCGGCCGGCCCAGATACCGGAGGCAGGTCGAACCTTCAGCGCGTACAGACCGCAGGAGAGGAGCGCGGGGCACGTGGCGCACACGTCGCGCGCCACGCTCTCGCGGGCCGCGCGCTGTTCGGCGGACTCGATGGTGTTGTACGGCCCGACGTGCAGCTCGGGGTCGTAGACGCACTCAGCGGGCATCGGCTCGTCGCTGACGCGCCATGCCACTTGCAGTTGCCCGACGGACAGGTGTGCGGGATGTGTCTTGGCGTGGATGGAACGGTCGGTCATGATGAATGTGCTCCTTCTAGCGAGGAGTAATGAGGGGCGGTCGTGTCTTGGCGGATAGGGCCGCCCCTCTTGGTGTTCCTGGACGTACGGCTAGCTGAGGTGCGAGGCGAACGTGGCCAGGGCGCTGACGACCGTCATCAGGCCCTCGAACGCGTTGCTGGCCACGGTCGCCGCCTTAGCGGGCTCGCGGACGATGAAGAAGAGAGCGCCGATCACGAGCAGGGTCGGCACGAGCCGCGAGCGCTGGGGCGTGGGAATCAGCATGGTTCCTCCTGGTCGGCTGCCCGTGTAGGGGGCGCTACACGACAGACCGTACAGTCCCCCCTGCACGATCGTCAAGGGGGGCCTACACGTGTCGTGTCTAGTCCCCCCTTGACGAAGCGCGTACCCTGGCGTCCATGACGAAAGAAGGCGCGAGCGAGGCGGTTGTGGCCGCGCTTGCCGACCTTGAACACGCCTTCGACACGGCAGTGACGGCGATCAACGCGGAGGCCGACCCGAACAGGGCATACGACGGCGCGACCGACCTGGTCGAGACGCTGCGCAGGATCTTTGAGGCATCGGCCGACCTTCGGGCGCGGTCGGCGGCTCGAATCTTCGAGCAAGAGCGAATGTCCTTGGCCGGCCTGGCGGATCGCATCGGGGTGTCTAAGGCGCGTGCGGCCCAACTGATCAAGACGGCGAAGAGCACGACCGAGCAAAACGAAACCGCGATGGAGGGTAGCGAGTGATCGAGCGCACGGAAGTCCGCGTCGAGGTCTGGCCGGTCTCAGCTGATTCTGCCGGAATATGGCTCATCAGCGGCGACGACGCATGGCGCTCTGACGCCATTCTGAAGAACAGTGACCCGCATACCGCGGTTACCCACGTTCTGAAGGAAAACAACGCGGCTTCTGGCGTCAAGCTTCTGCACTCTACGTCGTGGCGTGCCGATGAAAGCGCCGTAGTGCTGACGTACATGGCCGTGATCGACTGCTCAGAGTTCGCTCGCGATCAATGGCCGAAATCTCTGCCGATCAGCCCGGCCCTGCTCGATGCCGTCGGCAAGCCAATCGAAGTCGAGGCAACGGAAGCCCCGATACCTCGATACATCGATGTCCTGATGCACGGACTTCGCCATCTGCAATTCCTTTTGCAGACCGATTCCGCGGCTCGGACGGCTCTATGTGAGCCATGGCGAAGCCACCTCGCTTCCTGGCGCCCTGCTCTCGCGGGGATGTACGACCACGAGCACGGAGAAGAGCCGATAACCATTCCGGACGGCAGAATCGCATAGCGATGGGGGAGGATCGAGGGGTGGCTGACGCTCTCCACATACAGCAGCAAGCCGTCAAGGTGCTTGAACAGCTCTTGGCGCGTATCGCAAATGAGAGCCTGCCGGTGATCACCTGGACTCTCGCCAGCAGCGAATCTGCGGCGGCTCTTACTGGGCGCTGTGACGCCGAGGATAGTACTCGGAGGCGAAGCGACTTCGAGGCATGGCGGGAAGCTCTTTGTGCCGAACTGTTGCCGGATGAAACGCTGATCGACGGGGGAAGCAGACTTCATGCGACAGTAGCGGATACATACGCGGATCTCTCCGTGGATCTAATTGCGGATGTGCCGAACGTCCGTGATGCTTAATGCGTCGGATTTGGCGCATGTGCTGTCAGGTCTCATAGACATATTCGCTGCACAATCCGCAGAATCAGTGCTGCCCTTGATAGGGCAGCTCATGGCCCGGTAGGTGGTGAGCGCCGGTGCTCGCGCAACGCCGCACTAATCCGCAGAACCGGCTGCGGGTCATTCCTTGCGGGCAGCCTTCAGGAGCTGGCCGGCCCGCGCCTTCGACACCCCCAGCCGTGCCGCGAGGCCGGCCAGGGACAGCTCTTCGGCGTCGCGTACCTGCGCCGCCATCTCCGCACGGGTCAGCGCGGCGTCATCCGCGATCTCGCGTATGACATCAGCCAGCCGGGTGGCAATCGCGTACGCCATGCCGAGATCAGGCATGGTCTGGAGCCCCGCTTTGGCGTCGCGGTATGCCCGCCGGATGGCGTACAGGCCCGTGTCCAGGTCGGTCGGCTTGCTCGAAGGGACGTTCTTGCCCTCGCTCATAAGCGTCTTCCTCACCTGGTGTTGAGTATGTGAGCAGCGCAGCGTGGGCCGACGCAGCGAGGCTGCGGGTCGCTGCCGGCCAGGCGGCGCAGCCAGGGGACCGCGGGTGCTAACCACCAACTGCTCGCCTCGGCCAAGACCATGAATGCGACGCCGAAGGGACCGAACATCTCCCACTCGGCGGCGTGATGCAGGAGAGAGCGGCGCCGTGCTCTGCATCCTTCACACATTTGGGTCGGGTCTGTTTCGCTCAGCCTGCCCAGACGTCGCATGGTGGCTTGTGCGTTCAAAGCCGTCCCCACCGCCCATAGCAAGCCGAGTACGTCGCCAGGAGCGATCACGCCGTCCCTCGGCTTCTCCGTGTCGGCTTCTCCTGCGCCCCACGGTCCATGTGGTCCAGGGCATGCGCGAGGACGAGGCTCTCCCACACGTTACGCGCCTGTCGGTAGAGGCCTCTCGCGGCTTCCTCGGTGCCACGCTCGGTGGTGCGCAGGATGAAGTACAGGCCACCTTGGCAGGCCCACTCATACGCTCCGCAGCACGAGGTCTCCGTGACCCGAATGCGCTCCCTTCTTTCGTACGGCTCCCAAGCGGGCCAGGCAGAAGAGTCATCCATGGCGCTCAGAGGCATCGCCGCACCTCCGCGATACGACGGTAGATGTTGCGGCGGCAGCGATGCCACACGCATTCGGTTGCCAGCCGGATCAGTGATTCGGCGATCAGTTCCGGCTGAACTCGGAACACCTCGTCATCGGGTGACAGCTTTCTGAGGGGCCTCGCGTGCCAGCGGCCGGCGGGGTCGCGCCAAACGTAGTAACGCCTGAACGAGTCGCGCAGCTCGGGGTCAGGCAGGGCACTGAGCAGGGAAGTCATGACCAGTTGATCTTCCGTCTCTGGGTTGGGCGGTTGCCTCAAGCGAAAACAGCGAGAGGGTAGCGTTTCCCCAGGTTACGTCTAGGGGCTCATGGCCACAAGGCTCATGGCAATATGGCCCCATGAGACTTGTGTGGTGTGATCGACTACAGCTCTGGCGTGCCGCTGAACCGGCAGGTCGCCGACGCGATCCGCGCGGACATCACCTCTGGCCGCTACCAGCCAGGCGCATGGCTGCCCTCGGAATCTCAGTTGTCACAGATGTACGAGGTTGGTCGAGACACGGTTCGCGACGCCCTGGCTTTGCTGCGCGCCGAGGGGCGAATCACCACGGTTCGCAAGCGGGGATCGATGGTGGCTAGTAAGCCCGAGCGAGAGCCGTACCACGTTCCCGCTGAAGCGCGGGTGATCACACGGATGCCCACGCCAGAGGAACGGCGAGAGCTGGCCACATCCGAGGAACTACGGGAGTTCGGCGGCATGCCTGAGGGGGTGCCGGTCTTCGAGGTCACGCCAGGACTGCGTAAGCATCGCAAGGAACGTTTTTCATCTCGATTCGCGGAGTTGGAGGACGAGGATCGCTTTGACGAGTTGCCCGGCGAGGTGAGGGCAGCAGCGGAGTTTGCGCAGGA
>NZ_JBEYZF010000033.1:0-76308 GCF_040645915.1 Nonomuraea sp. NPDC046570
TGTTCACTTGCTCCCACGAAGGGATGACTCCTTCCCCACCCTCAGCACAGAGTTTTATGCCTGTTTGCTACCTCTATCCATTTTGACAGGGAGGGTTCGGACCTATGCGAACTTCCCACTGGGTGCAGCCGACGCCTCTGTGATCGCAGTAGCCGAACGGCTCAACACCCGTGAGGTCGCCACCCTGGACCGCCGGCACTTCCACGCAGTGAAGCCCAAGCACACCAGCGCCTTCACTCTGTTGCCGTAGCTCCCCCGCGATGGCCGACCGCGATGGAGCCGCCCGGAATCACAAAGCCGCACCGAAACGGTCCGGCTGGACCCCTTGGACAGGTCCTCGACGGCTCAGCACGTTGCTGTCGTACGACCCCGAGAAGGTCCCCGCGATCATCTACCACCGGCGTTGCAACGCCCCCTGGAGTCCGCCCGTCGCCACACACCGCCTATCCCAGGACATCGAGTGCCCTGGCCGCTACCCGTTCACGTGGTGGCCACCCGGCTCGGCCACACGGATCCGGCTGTCACCCTCCGTATACGCCCACGTCATCCACAAGCAGGCCGCCAGCACGGCGGAGACCTTCGCCAAGATGCTGGACGCCTGTTAGCAAGGGCGTTAGCAAGATCACCACTTTATCCCGACAAACAGAAGGCCCCTGACGGCATAACGCCTGTTCAGGGGCTTTCTGACGCAGAGCCGACGAGGGGAATCGAACCCCTTACCTGCTGTTTACAAGACAGCTGCTCTGCCGAATGAGCTACGTCGGCACGGCCTCACAGTCTAGACGCTAGACACGCCTGTGACGAGCGACCTCATAAAGCGCCACCCCAGCCGCCACCCCAGCGTTCAACGACTCAGCCGCAGCATGCATAGGAATGCGAGCCACCACATCACAGTGCTCCCGCACCAGCCGCGACAACCCCTTCCCTTCGGACCCCACCACGACCACCAGCGGCGAGGACAGCAGATCCACGTCCCCGATGTCGGTACGCCCCTCACCATCCAGCCCGATCACGAACAGCCCCGCCTCCCGGTACTCCCGAAGCGCGGCCGTCAGGTTGGCCGCACGGGCGACCCGCAGGCTGGCCAGCGTCCCCGCCGAGGTCTTCCAGGCCCCACCGGTGACCCCGGCGGACCTGCGGGACGGGATGAGCAGCCCGTGCGCGCCGAACGCGGTCGCCGAGCGCGCGATGGCGCCCAGGTTGCGCGGGTCGGTCACGCTGTCCAGTGCGACGATCAGCGGCACCTCGGCGGCGTCCTCGGCGAGTGTGATCAGGTCGGTGGGGTGGGCGTAGTCGTAGGCCGGGATCTGCAGGGCCAGGCCCTGGTGGACTGCGCCCTCGGTGAGCCGGTCGAGCTTCTCGCGCCCTACTTCGAGCAGCGCGATCCCCCGCTCAGCCGCGATCTTGATCGAGTCGCGGACGCGGTCGTCGTTGTCGATGCGGGTGGCGACGTACAGCGCGTTCGCGGGCACGCCGGCGCGCAGCGCCTCCAGTACGGGGTTGCGCCCGCTGATGTGCTCGGGCGCGTCCTCGGAACGCTTCTGTCTGGGCGCGGCGGCGCGCCTGGGCGACCCGCCGCGCTCCTCGCGCTCGATGCGCTCGGTCCTGGCCTTGTCCTTGTACCAGTGCCGCATGTGCGCAGGCGGGGTCGCCCCCTTGCCCTCCAGGCCACGGCGCACGTTGCCACCGGTGCCCTTGGCGGGGCCCTTCTTCTTAGCGGGCCTGCCCGATGCCCTTCCCCCAGCTGCCATGACACCTAGGGTACGGGGTCATCAGCGGGCCAATTCCCAACGCGGCCCGGAAGGGGTGTCCTCGACGACGACTCCGGCGTCCGTGAGCTGGTCACGGATGGCGTCGGCGGCGGCGTAGTCCTTGCGGGCGCGGGCGGCCTTGCGCTGGTCCAGGGCGACCGCGACCAGGGCGTCGACCACGTCACGCAGGTCGGAGCCGGTGGTACGCCACTGGGCCGAGCGGGGGTCGAGGCCGAGCACGTCGAGCATGTTCTGCGTCTCGGCGAGCAGGCGGGCAACCGCTTCCTTGTCGCCCCGTGACAGCGCCACGTTGCCCTCGCGGACCACCTCGTGCACGACGGCGAGCGCCTGGGGCGTACCCAGGTCGTCGTCGAGCGCGTCGGCGAAGGCCTGCGGCAGCGGCGCGTCGGCGTCCACGTCGTGGATCACCTCGGCGGCCCGGGTGACGAAGCCTTCGATGCGCTGGTAGGCGGCGGCGGCTTCGAGCAGCGACTCCTCGGAGTAGTCGATCGAGGAGCGGTAGTGCGGCGCGGCCAGGTAGTAGCGCAGCTCTACCGGCCGGACCTGCTGCGTGATGTCGGGGATCAGCAGGGAGTTGCCGAGCGACTTGCTCATCTTCTCCGTGCCGATCTTCAGCATCCCGTTGTGCATCCAGTAGCGGGCGAAGCCGTCTCCGGCCGCCTGCGACTGGGCGATCTCGTTCTCGTGGTGCGGGAAGATCAGGTCGAGCCCGCCGCCGTGGATGTCGAACGTCGGCCCGAGGTACTTGGTGGCCATCGCCGAGCACTCCAGGTGCCAGCCGGGCCTGCCGGGACCCCACGGGGTCGGCCAGGTCGGCTCGCCGGGCTTCTCGCTCTTCCACAGCGCGAAGTCGCGCGGGTCGCGTTTGGCCGACTCGTCGTCGGTGTCGGCGGCCGCGCGCATGTTCTCGATCTTCTGGTTGGACAGCGAGCCGTACTCGTCGGCGTACGAACGCACGTCGAAGTAGACGTCGCCGTCCGAGGCGTACGCGTGGCCGCGCTCGATCAGCCGCTGCATCAGCTCGATCATCTCCGGGACGTGGCCCGTGGCGCGCGGCTCGACGGTCGGCGGCAGGCAGCCCAGCGTGTCGTACGCCCAGGTGAAGGCGCGCTGGTTGCGCTCGGCCACGACGAACCACGGCACGCCTTCCGCCGCGGACACCCGAATGATCTTGTCGTCGATGTCGGTCACGTTGCGGCAGAACGTGACCTCGTAGCCCGAGCGCATCAGCCAGCGCCGGAGCACGTCGAAGTTGACCCCGGAGCGGATGTGCCCGATATGGGGAGGAGCCTGCACGGTGGCCCCACACAGGTAGATCGACGCCCGGCCGGCTTCGACCGGAACGAATTCACGGATGGCGCGCGTGCTGGTGTCGTAAAGGTGCAGGCTCACAAGGGAAAGGCTAACGCCTTACCCACCCTCAGAGGCCGATTAATCAGACCCTCAATGTCACCTTCTCCGGACGGATGCGGACGATCAGCCTCTCCGTCCCGGGCTGATCGGCCCACGGCTGCCCCGTGTACTTGTGCGCCAGCTCCTGGATCAACGCGCCCGACGGGTCATCCTCCAACACCACCGTCCCGCGTACTTCCGCGTAGCGGTACGGATTGTCCGGGTCGATCACCAGGATGCTGGTCCTCGGGTCGCGCTCGAAGTTGCGCGATTTGCGCCTGCCCTTAACGGTGGAGAACAGGACATCGTCCCCGTCGGTGCGTACCCAGACGACCGTCGACTGGGGGCTGCCGTCCGTGTTGAGGCTGGTCACGGTCGCGTAGTTGGGGTCGTCGAACAGCTTCCGGACACCCTCGCCGAGCTCTGCCATGAATCCTCCTTGATCGGTGTGCCTCCCATTCTTTCTGTAGGCTCGAAAAGCCATGGACGTGACTCCCCTCTCCACCTTGCGCCGCCTGGGAATCGCCCTCGCCGGCCTCGCCGTCGCCGCGCTCACCTTCGCCGCCTGCGCGCTCTCCTTCGACGGCCTGCGCGCGCTGGCCGTACACGGGCGGGCCCGCACCGACCTCGCCTACCTGTACCCGGCGGCCTTCGACGCCCTGCTGGCCGTGGCGTTGATCAGCGTCCTGCTGCTGCGCTCCGGTCGCCTGCTCGTACGCGCCCAGGCCGGAGTGGTGCTGATCCTGCTGATCCTCGCCGCCGCGACCGTGAACGTGATGACACCCCTGCAGATCCAGGTCGAGGTACGGCAGGCGGCCATCGGCGTGGCGGTCGCGCCGTGGGTCATGCTGGCGGTGGCGCTGTGGCTCTGGCTCGTCCTGATCAAGCACGTACAGTCGCGCAGAGTCACGGTCGACGAGCGGGAAGCCGAGGACGACATCGTCCCCTTCCACGGCCCCCACCCAACCCCGCCCGCAGACCGCGCCCCCGCCCTCCCCTTGGACCGCACTCCTGAGCCCGACCTGGACGGCAGCACTCCCGACGGCAGTCGCAAGCCCGGACCGGCACGCACCCCTGAGAGCGATCTCGAGCACGCCAGGCACGAACTGGAACGCACATCGAGGCAGGACCTGGAGTCCACCCCTGTGGTCGGCCCCACTCCCGCCCCCGAGACCCCGCCCGTCTTCACGATCCCGGTCTCGGAACGCGTCACCCGCTGGGAACTGGAACCCCCGCTTCCTCCCTCGACGCCCCCTCACTCCCTCGTGCAGGACCCCACGCCCCCCGCGCCCCGACGCTCCCCGGAAGACCTGACCACTCCGGGCCGACCGCTGCTCCACGACTCCGACACCGCCCCCATGCCGACGATCCGGGAGACATCCACCACACCCACGACCTGGGAAACCGCCGACGACTACTCGACACCGGGGAGCCCGGTCGCCGAGTCCCCTGCGGAGCGCGGCGTCGCCGACGCGAACGACGGCGACGTTCACGAGCACGAGGACGACCTCCGCGAGCCGGGGAGCCACGCCCGCGACCGTGAAGACGCCGACGTTCACGAGGATGACCGCAGCCGCATCACCGACGTCCGCGCGAGCGGCAGTGTCGCGGATCTCCGCGAGCACATTAGTACCGCTGACGCCCGCGAGGACGGCATCGCCGATTACCGCGAGCAGGAGCACAGCGGCGTCGCCGATCTCCGCGAGCATGAGGACGGCGTCAACGCCGAGGGTCGTGACCGTGGGGCCGAGGACGAGCGGCGGCCGGTGCGCTGGGGTGACCGTACGAAGCCGACCGACGTGTTGGTGCACCCGCGGCCCGAGCAGGCGACGATCAGCGCCAAGGACGCCGACACCCAGCCGGTACGGGTCTTCGCTGACACCCCGCGTCCCCGCTCCACGGCGGCGGCCATGGGCCGTGCGGACGGCCCCGATCCCGAACACGGCCCCGAGGCGGGAGACGAGCACGAGCGCGTCCTCGCCGCCCCCGTCCCCGACGAGGACACCCCCACAGCACACGAGCCGTCTCCCGACGGCAAGATCGCACACCACCCACCCCACAAGGACCCCCCTTCCGGCCGTCGGCGCAGCACCCCCCTCCCCCCCGAAGACTGAGCACCCCGCCCGAAACCCACAGCGCCCGGACGGGCCTGGCCCGCGAGGCGCCGAATCCGACGGAACGCGGGGGCCCGAAGCACAGGGGTCCCGAGGTGAGGAAAAACTCGGGACGCGGAAAAACTCGGGGCGAAGGGGGAAATCTTGACTTTCCGGGCATGGCGAAGTGACTCGATCGCGGGCATCAGCCTGCCGTGGCGATCGCGTCCTGGGTGGCCGTCCCCGAGCGGAGCGGCTTCCCCGTCCAGAATCTCCCCTACGGAATCTTCTCCCGTCGAGGCGAGCTGCCCCGCGTAGGCGTCGCCATCGGCGCGAATGTCCTGGACCTGCACCTGCTGTCCGCCACCGGCACCCTCCCCACCGCCCACTGGTTCGCCTCGGGCTCCCTGAACGCCTTCCTGGCCGCGGGCCCGCCCGCCTGGCAGGGCGTGCGGGCGGACCTGACCCGCCTGCTCACCGACGAACGCCACCGCCCGGCAATCCTCCCGTTCCTCCTCCCCCGCGAAGAGGTCCGCCTGCACCTGCCGTTCGACGTCGCCGACCTGTTCCTGTTCCAGACCTCGATCGAGCACGCCGCGAACCAGGGCCGCCTGTTCCTGCCCCCGAAGCGCGACCCGCTGCCGAGAACGTGGCCCCACATGCCGATCGGCCAGTACGGCCGGGCGGGCGTGGTGTCGGTCTCGGGCACGCCGGTGGCCCGCCCGCTGGGCCAGCACCTGGGTGGCGCGCTCGGCCCGTCCAGGAAGCTGGACCTGTCGGCCGAGATCGGCTACGTCGTGGGGGTTCCGTCCACGGGCCGCCTGTGCACGGCGGACTTCCCGGATCACGTGTTCGGCGTGGTGCTGATGAACGTGTGGCGGGCCTGGGATCTGCTGGCCTGGGAGTCGCGTCCACTGGGCCCGTTCCTGGGCCAGTCGTTCGCGGTGTCGATCTCCCCGTGGGTGGTGCCGCTGTCGGCGTTGAACCATGCCAGGCTGCCGCAGCCGCCTCATGAGCCGGCGGCGTACCTGGTCGTGGACGACCCGTCGGGCCTCGATGTGACGGTGGCGGTGGAGTTGAACGGCACGCTGGTGGCCGAGTCCGAGTACGCGGGGCAGTACTGGACGGGCCCTCAGTTGCTCGCCCAGGCGTCCGTGACGGGCGCCCCGCTCCGGACGGGCGATCTCCTGGCCTCCGGCCCTGTGGGGGGCGCTGGGACGCTGCTGGACCTGACGTGGAACGGGCGAGACCCGCTCGGCCTGCCTGGCGGCTCCGAGCGGGTCTTCCTGGAGGACGGCGACACGGTGCTGGTCACCGCCTCCGCTCCTGCCCCTGGCGGTGCTCGCCTGGGGTTCGGCGAGGTGCGGGGGACGGTATGTCCAGCCGTTTAGGCTCTGCCGCGGCGTAGTCCGGCGACGATGCCGACGCCGACCACGGCGAGCACGACCTGCATCACGAGTTCGATCCAGTCGATGCCCGAGGTCGTCTCGACGTTCATCACCTGGGCGATGGCCGTGCCGATGAGGGCGGCCACGATGCCGACGACGATGGTGAGAATCCAGCCGATCGCCTGCCTGCCGGGCAGCAGGAGACGGCCGAGGGCGCCGATCACGGCTCCGATGACGATGGCGCCGAGAATGGACTGAATGGTCATGAGAACCTCCCCGTGAGGGTGAGACCTTCACCATCACGAGGAGATGGCTACCCCGTTTCCCGGGCTTTACCGTGCTGATCGCGAATGCGCAGGTCAGCTCAGGTCGGGCGTTTGTTCGCCTGCATGCGCACGACGAGGAACACGCCGACCGCGGCGAACACGACCTGGATGATGTGCTCCCACCAGTTGAAGCCGGGCGTGTTGGCGAGTCCGAACATGGCCGCGACCAGGGTGCCCACCAGGGCCGCCACGATGCCGATGACCAACGTCAGTGCGATCGAGATGTTCTGCCTGCCTGGCACGACCAGCCTGCCGAGGGCACCGATGACGATGCCGAAGACGATCGCCCACACGATGGAACCGATCATGTCGAACTCCCCCCGTGACGTTGACATGTCATGAGGGGATCTACCCGGCATCACCGTGTATACGCATGAGAAGACGGCGGCCTGCACCGCGCCAGTGACAGGCCGCCGTCTCTGTGACTCGGCGGGCCTTCGGCACCGCCCGCCGGGATACCCTCAACGCATCCCGCAGGTAAGACGCGCGGTCAGCCCTGCAGGTTGACCACGATCGCGGTCGCCATCGCGGCGACTCCCTCGCCGCGCCCGGTCAGGCCGAGGCCGTCGGTGGTGGTCGCGCTGACGCTCACCGGCGCCCCCACGGCGGCGCTGAGCGCCTTCTCGGCCTCGGTACGCCGCGGGGCCAGCTTGGGACGGTTGCCGATCACCTGGACCGCCACGTTGCCGATCTCGTATCCGGCCGCCCGCACCCGCCTGGCGGTCTCCGCCAGCAGCGTCACGCCCGAGGCACCCGCCCAGCGGGGATCGGACGTGCCGAACAGGCCGCCGAGGTCGCCGAGTCCGGCGGCCGACAGCAGCGCGTCGCAGGCGGCGTGGGCGGCGGCGTCACCGTCGGAGTGCCCGGCCAGCCCGGTCTCACCGGGCCAGTGCAGACCTGCGAGGTTGAGCTCGCGCCCTGATGCGAAAGGGTGGACGTCGACTCCGACGCCCACCCTGGGAAATATCGCGTTCAGGAGTTCAGGACCTCGTCGAGAAGGGCCTCGGCCTTGTCCTCGTTGGTCTTCTCCGCGAGGGCCAGCTCGCTCACCAGTATCTGCCTGGCCTTCGCGAGCATACGCTTCTCACCGGCCGACAAACCGCGCTCGCGGTCACGTCGCCAAAGATCACGGACGACTTCGGCGACCTTGTTCACATCGCCGGAGGCGAGCTTCTCAAGATTCGCCTTGTAACGCCGGGACCAGTTTGTAGGCTCCTCGGTGTGCGGCATGCGGAGGACATCGAAAACGCGCTCGAGGCCTTCCTGGCCGACAACATCGCGCACACCGACGAGTTCTGCGTTCTCAGCTGGCACCTGGACGGTAAGGTCGCCCTTGTCGACCTTGAGCACCAGGTAGGTCTTTTCCTCACCCTTGATGGATCGCTTGGTGATTGCTTCGATCCGAGCAGCCCCATGGTGGGGGTAGACGACAGTGTCGCCGACCTGGAAAGTCATGTGACAAGTACCCCTTCCGCTGTACTCCAGGGTACCACGTGTCCACAGCCTCCCGGAACAGTGAAATCACCATAACTGCAGGTCAAAGCCGCATATTAGGGCTTGACAAGAGTAAGACTCTATGAATCGCATAATCTGACATAGCGAATGACCTGCAGGGGTGCGGATATGACCACGCAACCTGGTGGATATGGTGGGCGCTGCCCCACCCGCACGCGCGCCCCAAGGAGAACTCGCTCGTGACCAGCCGTCGCTGGATTGTCGCCGCCGCTTTCCTGGCAGCCCCGGTACTGGCCGGCTGTTCCGCCGGATTCAGCGCCGACACCAACCTCCCCTACGCGCCCAACGAGGCCGCCGTCCTGATCCAGGACGGTGCCTACGGAGCCCGTGGCGTCAAGATCCCTCAGGCTTTCGTGCTCGGCCCCGACTCCGGCGCGCAGCTCGCCGCGGGCGGCTCCGCGCCGCTCTACCTGCATCTGGTCAACACCGCCGAGGCGCCCGACACCCTGCAGGCCGTCACGGCCGAGGGCCTCGGCACGGTCAAGCTGACCGCGCCGATCGCGCTGCCCGCCAACGATGCCGTCAACACCGGCAAGCCGGCGCCGCAGATCATGATCGAGGGGCTCACCAAGGCCCTCAGGGGCGGCGAGAGCATCCCGGTGAGCCTCCAGTTCGCCAACGCCGGCACCGTGTCCGTCAAGGTCCCCGTGGTCACCCGCAGCCGCGAGTTCAGCTCGCTGCCGCCCGCCCCCGGCGCCACTCCGGCTCCCCCGACCCCCACGCCGTCGCCATCCGCCTCCGAGGGCACCGGCCACTGAGCGGAGGTTCTGGTACGGCACCCGCCGTACCAGAACCTGTTCAGTCCTCGACGGGATCGAACTTGTAGCCCAGCCCGCGCACCGTCAGGATGCAGCGCGGGTTGGACGGGTCGGCCTCTACCTTCGCCCGCAGCCGCTTGACGTGCACGTCGAGGGTCTTGGTGTCGCCGACGTAGTCGGCCCCCCACACCCGGTCGATGAGCTGCCCCCGGGTCAGCACCCGCCCGGCGTTGCGCAGCAGCACCTCCAGCAGCTCGAACTCCTTCAGCGGTAGCTGCACCTGCTCGCCGCGCACGGCCACGATGTGCCGGTCGACGTCCATCCTGACCGGCCCGGCGGCCAGCACCGCGGTCTCCATCTCCTCGATCGCGTCGCCCTGGCGGCGCAGCACGGCCCTGATCCGGGCCACCAGCTCACGCGAGGAGAAGGGCTTGGTCACGTAGTCGTCGGCGCCGAGCTCCAGCCCGACCACCTTGTCGATCTCGCTGTCCTTCGCGGTCAGCATGATCACCGGCACCTTGGACCGCTGCCGCAGCGACCTGCACACCTCGGTGCCCGGCAGGCCGGGCAGCATCAGGTCGAGCAGCACCAGGTCGGCGCCGTTGCGGTCGAAGGTCTCCAGCGCCTCGGGCCCCGTCACGGCGATGGAGACCTCGAAGCCCTCCTTGCGCAGCATGTAGGACAGGGCGTCGGAGAAGGATTCCTCATCCTCCACGACGAGCACTCGGGTCATGAGGCGACCTCCAGGGGAATCGAGGGGGGTACGGCCAGCGCGGTGCCGCCGAAGGCGGGCAGCCGCAGCGTGAAGGTGGAACCGGATCCTTCCTTGCTCCAGACGGTCACCTCTCCGGCGTGGGCGCCGGCGACGTGCTTGACGATGGCGAGGCCGAGCCCCGTGCCTCCGGTGGCGCGGGACCTGGCGGGATCGACGCGGAAGAAGCGCTCGAAGATGCGCTCCAGGGATTCCTCGGGGATGCCGATGCCCTGGTCGCTGACGCTGATCTCGACGGACTCGTTGGCCGGTCGGGCGCTGACCACGACCCGGGTGTGCTCGGGGCTGTAGGCGATGGCGTTGTCGATGAGGTTGCGCAGCGCGGTGACGAGCAGTTCGTCGTCGCCCCAGATGCGCAGCCCCGGGGTGCCGCCCGCGACGAGCGAGATGTCCTTCGCGGCGGCCTTGGTGTTGCAGTGGTCGATCGCGTCGCTCACGGCGGCGTCGATCAGCACCTGTCCAGGGGTGGGGATGGGCTCGGCGCCCTGGATCCTGGACAGCGTGATGAGGTCCTGGACCAGGTAGTTGAGCCTGGCCGCCTCGTGCTGCATGCGCCCGGCGAAGCGGGTGACCGCCTCGGGGTCGTCGGCGGCGTCCTGGATGGTCTCGGCGAGCAGGCTGAGCGCGCCCACCGGGGTCTTCAGCTCGTGGCTGACGTTGGCCACGAAGTCGCGGCGCACGGCTTCGACCCTGCGGCGCTCGGTCTGGTCCTCGGCGAGGACCAGCACCTGGCCGTAGGAGCCGAGCGGTGCCACCCGTACGGCGAAGTTGGTCGTCTCCTGGCCGAACTTGTGGCCGGCCACGTCGATCTCGCTCTCCCGGATCTCGCCGTCCCTGCGTACCTGCCTGGCCAGGGCCAGCAGTTCGGCGGCCATCAGCCGGTCACCCTTGACCAGGCTGAAGGCGCGGGCGGCCGAGCTGGCCCGGAGCACCCGGTCGTGGGCGTCGAGGACGACGGCCGACGAGGGCAGGACGGCCAGCACCGAGGCCACGCCCTGGGGCAGGGCGCCGGCATCTCCGTCGTCTCCTGACTCGGCTCTCCTCGGCGTCTCGATCTGGTTGCGGTAGACCAGGACCGCGATGGCCCCCACCACGAACCCGGCCAGAGCGGCAAGGCTCAAGGCCATTTCACCCATGCTTCCTCCCCCGGCTCCTCACGCCCTTGATGGTAGGCGGCCGGTTCCTGGTAACAGACCCCTCACCAGGGCACAAACGACCTCTTTCCCGTAAAGTTCATCTCGCGGTAGAGGTTCGTTCATCGGCGCGCACGTACGGTGGCGGCATGCGCGACGCCTACCACGAGGATCTCGATTCCCTCACCGACAAGCTGGTGGAGATGACCCGGCTCGTCCGCTCGGCCATCTCGCGGGCGACCACCGCCCTGCTTGACGCCGACCTCCAGCTCGCGGAGAGCGTGATCTCCCGGGACGAGGAGGTCAACCGGCTCTTCTCGGAGATCGAGGCGAGCATCTTCGACCTGATGGCCCGGCAGCAGCCGGTGGCCGTGGACCTTCGGATGATCATCACATCGCTGCGGATGGGCACCGACCTGGAGCGGATGGGCGACCTGGCCGAGCATGTGGCCAAGATCGCGCGCCTGCGTCACCCCGACTCGGCGATACCGCCGGAGGTGCGCTCCGCGATCCTGGAGATGGGGCAGATCGCCGAGAACCTGGTCACCAAGGCCGGGAGCTGCGTGGCCACCCGCGACGTCGACTCGGCGCTGGAGCTGGAGCAGGACGACGACGCGATGGACCGCCTGCACCGCAAGCTGTTCAAGACCATCCTGCACAAGGACTGGAAGTACGGCGTGGAGCCGGCGATCGACATAACGCTGATCGGCCGCTACTACGAGCGCTACGCCGACCACGCGGTACGCGTGGCCCGCGACGTCGTCTACCTGGTCACCGGCTCCCGCCCGGCCTGACTAGCGGCCCTGGTTGGCCACGGCCTCGATGGCGGCCTTGGCGGCGTCCGGGTCGAGGTACTCGCCGCCCGCGCGGACCGGCCTGAAGCCCGCGTCGAGCTCGTAGCGCAGCGGGATGCCGGTCGGGATGTTGAGCCCGGCGATCTCCTCGTCGCCGACGCCGTCGAGGTGCTTGACCAGCGCGCGCAGCGAGTTGCCGTGCGCCACGACCAGCACGGTCCGCCCGGCGGCCAAATCGGGGACGATCGCGTCGTACCAATACGGCAGCATCCGGTCGACGACGTCCTTAAGGCACTCGGTGCGCGGCATCAGCTCACCGGGCAGCAGCGCGTAGCGGGCGTCGCCCGCCTGGGAGAACTCGTCGTCGTCGGCGATCGGCGGCGGCGGGGTGTCGTAGGAGCGGCGCCAGAGCATGAACTGGTCCTCGCCGAACTCCTCGCGCGTCTGCGCCTTGTTCTTGCCCTGCAGCGCGCCGTAGTGGCGCTCGTTGAGCCGCCACGAGCGGGTGACCGGCAGCCACTGCAGGTCGGCCTCGCCGAGGGCGAGGTTGGCCGTCTGGATCGCGCGGGTCAGCAGGCTGGTGTGCACGACGTCGGGCCGTACGCCCGCGTCGATCAGCAGCCGCCCGCCGCGCCTGGCCTCGTCCTCGCCCTTCGCCGACAGGCTGACGTCCACCCAACCGGTGAACAGGCCCTTCGCGTTCCAGTCACTTTCGCCGTGCCGCAGCAGCACCAAAGTCGCCATGCGGACAATCCTAGTGGGGGCCTCGGTCCCTGGACGGGTCGGCGAAGCGGGCGAAGGCCTGCAGGTTGGCCAGGGACTCGCCGTTCTTGGCCCGCCACTCCCACTCGCGCCTGATCGAGGAGGCGAAGCCCAGCTCCAGCGCGCGGTCGAACCACTCGTCGGAGTAGGTGAGCACGCAGCCGAGCAGCCGGTCCACCTCGTCCTCGGTGATCGCGGTGAGCGGCACCCGGCCGACGAGGTAGACGTCGCCGGCGGGGTCGACGGAGAAGTGCACGCCGTACATGCCGCCGTTCCTGCCCAGCAGCCACTTGTAGAACTCGGCGTGGTTCTCGTCGGGCTGGCGGCAGAAGAACGCCTCGACGTGCAGCACCTGGTCGCCGACGATGAGCCAGGCCATGGTGGCCAGCTTGTGCTGGCCGGGCAGTCTCACCAGGAAGGCGCCGGGGCGCGGTTCCTCGTAGGAGACCTCCGCGGCCCTGAGCGCTGCTTCGACGACGTCTCGCATGCCGTACAGCCTACGAGTTGACCGCGACGGGCATCCGGTGGAGGTTCGCCAGGGCGCCCGCGTAGGTGTCCATGAGCCTGGCGGCGGTGGCGGACCAGCCGAAGGCGGCGGCGTGCGCGCGGGCGCCGGAGGAGAGGCTGTCGCGCCAGCGGGGCATGGTGACGAACCGGCGCAGGACGGTGGCCCACTCGTGCGGGTCGTGGCCGTCGACGAGCACGCCGGAGATCCCGTCGCTGACGGCGGTGCGCAGGCCGCCGACCGAGGCGGCTGCCACGGGGGTGCCGCAGGCCTGGGACTCCAGGGCGACCAGGCCGAAGGACTCGTTGTGCGAGGGGACGACGGTGACGTCGGCGGCGCGGTACCAGTCGGCCAGCTCGTGCTGGGGGGCGGGCGGCGCGAGCCGTACGACGTCGGAGATGCCCAGTTCGGCGGCCAGGTCGACGAGGAGGCTGGGGCGGGACAGGCCGTTGCCGCTGGGGCCGCCCACGCAGGCGACGACGAGCCGTTCGCGCAGCGACGGGTCCTCGATCAGCATCCGGGCGGCGGCGCGCAGCAGCACGTCCGGGGCCTTGAGCGGCTGGATCCTGCCGACGAACAGCAGCACGTGGGCGTTCTGCGGCAGGCCGAGCCGTTGCCTGGCGGCGCCCTGGGAGGAGGGCTGGAAGACGGTGAGGTTCACGCCGGGGTTGACGACGGCGACCCGGTCGGCGGGGGCGTGGTAGAGGTCGATGAGCTCCTGGGCCTCGGCGTCGGTGTTGGCGACGAGGCGGTCGGCGATCTCCACGACCTGTTCCTCGCCGATCACGCGGGCCTGCGGCTCGGGCTTGTCGTCGTCGGCCAGCAGCAGGTTCTTCACCTTGGCCATGGTGTGCATGGTGTGCACCAGCGGCACGCCCCAGCGTTCCTTGGCCAGCCAGCCGACCTGGCCGGACAGCCAGTAGTGGGAGTGGATGACGTCGTAGCGGCCCGGGTCGTACATCGCCTCGGTGCGCAGCACGCCCGACAGGAACGCGCAGAGCTGACCGGGCAGGTCTCCCCTGTCCAGCTCCTCGTACGGCCCCGCGGTCACATGCCTGACCAGTACGCCGGGGGCGAGTTCGGCGACGGGAGGCATGTCGCGGGCGGTCTGCCTGGTGAAGATCTCGACTTCGACGCCGAGCTGCGCCAGACGTTTGGCGGATTCGACGATGTACACGTTCATCCCACCGGCGTCGCCGGTGCCCGGCTGGTCCAGGGGGGATGTGTGCATGCTGATCGTCGCGACCCGGTTGACCCGTCGTCGCCTCACCGGACATCACCTCCAAAAGGCTTGTAACTCCCCAGATCTTTGCGACATTCCCCGACATGTCGGCACGGCGGGGGTGTCCTTAGGGCGTCCTGGCAGGATGTGGGGCATGAGGAAGACGGCAGTGGTGACCGGGGCGAGCAGCGGGATCGGCGAGGCGACCGCGCGACGGCTGGCCGCCGAGGGGTTCAACGTGGTGGCGGCCGCCAGGCGGCGTGAGCGGCTGGACAAACTGGCGGACGAGGTACAGGGGATCAGGCCGGTGACGCTCGACGTCACCAGCCAGGAGTCGGTGGACGCCTTGGTCGCCTCGCTGGAGCGGTGCGACGTGCTGGTCAACGACGCCGGAGGCGCGCTCGGACTCGAACCGGTGGCCTCGGCGCTGCTGGAGGACTGGCAGCGGATGTACGACACCAACGTGCTCGGCTCGCTGCGGATGACCCAGGCCCTGCTGCCGCTGCTGATCGGCTCGGGCGACGGGGTGCTGCTGATGCTCACCTCGACGGCCGGTCTGACCTCCTACGAGGGCGGCGGCGGCTACTGCGCGGCCAAGCACGCCCAGACCTCGATGACCGAGACGCTCCGCCTGGAGCTGGTCGGGCAGCCGGTGCGGGTCGTGGAGATCGCGCCGGGCATGGTGCGCACCGAGGAGTTCGCGCTGACCCGCTTCCGCGGCGACGCCACGGCCGCCGCCCGGGTGTACGAGGGCGTGCCCGACCCGCTGTCGGCCGACGACGTGGCCGACGCGATCGTCTGGTCGGTGACCAGGCCCGCGCACGTGAACATCGACCGCCTGGTGATCCGCCCCCGCGCCCAGGCCGCCCAGCACAAGGTGCACAGGGTTTGAAACCAGTAGGGACGATCACCAGGGGGACGACGGGGCACAACCGGCTGCGCCGCGCCGACCGCTGGCTCACCGCCGTGCACGGCGGCCTGCTGCGGACCGCGTCCCGGCCACTGGTGGTGGACCTGGGGTACGGCGCGTCCCCCGCCACGACGCTGGAGCTGTTCACCCGGCTGCGCGAGGTGCGGGCCGACGTCGAGGTCGTCGGGATCGAGATCGATCCGGTGCGGGTGGCGGCGGCTCTGCCGTACGGGCGGGAGGGGTTGTCGTTCGTGCTCGGCGGGTTCGAGTTGCCGGTGTCGCGGGCGCCGGTGGTGGTGCGCGCGTTCAACGTGCTGCGGCAGTACGGCGAAGCTGAGGCGTGGCACTACTGGGAGGTGCTGCGTGCCCGGCTGGCTCCCGGGGGCGTGCTGGTCGAGGGGACCTGTTCCGAGGTGGGGCACCGGGCGGTGTGGGTGGGGCTGGACGCGGAAGGGCCGCGGACGATCACCTTCTCGGCTCGCTTCGACGCCTTCGAGCGCCCCTCCGACCTGGCCGACCGCCTGCCCAAGACGCTCATCCACCGCAACGTGCCGGGTGAGCGGGTGCACGCGTTCCTGCGGGACTTCGACCGGGCCTGGGCGTCGGCGGCGCCGTACGGGGCGCACGGGCTGCGCCAGCGGTGGCTGGCCGCGGTGGAGTCGCTGGCCGGGAGCTGGCCGGTGCCGGTGCGTCCGCCGCTCGGCGGGCGGGGTCGCTGGCGGCTGGGGGAGCTTACGCTGCCGTGGTCGGCCGTCGGATAACCTTGCCGCTTATGCTCCGATTTGTCCTATCGCCTGAGATCACCGAGGACCTCGTCGACGATCTGGTCGCCTGCTGGACCGAGGTCACGAACACGGGCGGCGCGGTCGGGTTCGTCGCGCCCGTGACGGCGGACGACATCAGGCCGACGGCCGAGGAGACGTTCGCCAGGTGCGTTCCGGGCGGGCCCGACCGCCTGCTGGTCGGCTTCGGGGACGACGGGCGGGCGGCGTGCTGGCTGGTGCTCGCCGACAGCGGGTCGTGGCTGCGTGCGCACTGGCGCTGGGTGTTCCGCGTGATGGTGCACCCCAAGCACCAGGGCAAGGGGTACGGCGGCGAGCTGATGCGGGCCGCGGCGGACGCGGGTCGGCGGCTCGGCCTGGAGGCCCTGCACCTGACCTGCCGGGGCGGCACGGGCGTGGACGCCTTCTACGCGGGCCTGGGCTACGCCGAGGTCGGCCGCATCCCGCAGGCCATCAGGGTGGCCCCCGGGGACGACAGGGACGAGATCTACATGGTGGCCGCGCTGAACGCCGCGTAGGCAGCGGCGTCGAACAGCACGAAACGGACCTCGGCCACGCCGGAGCCGGACTCCCGCACGGTCTCGACCGCGACGCGGGCGTCGTCGTCCATGGGCCATCCGTAGAGGCCGGTGGAGATCGCGGGGAAGGCGACCGTCGCCGCCCCCAGCGAGTCGGCGACCCGCAGGGACTCGCGGTAGCAGGAGGCGAGCAGGGCCGAGCGGTCCTCGGTGGGCGAGTACACCGGGCCGACCGTGTGGATCACCCAGCGGGCGGGCAGCAGACCGGCCGTGGTCGCGACCGCCTGGCCGGTGGGCAGGCCCTTGCCGTACCGGGAGGCGCGCAGCCTGCGGCACTCCTCCAGGATGGCCGGGCCGCCGCGCCGGTGGATCGCGCCGTCGACGCCCCCGCCGCCGAGCAGGGACGAGTTCGCGGCGTTGACGACGGCGTCGACCGCCTGCTGGGTGATGTCACCCTGAACGAGCGTGATGTCCATCTCACCAACCTTCCCGGATCGCAGCTCGACAACCTGTAGTACTACGCTGATGCGTGTGAAGGGTCTCGGCGAGCTTGAACGCAGCATCATGGACATCCTCTGGGCGGAGAGCAGCTCACTGACCGCCCGCGAGGTCGGCAGGCTCATCGCCGACCGCGACCTTGCCCCGACGACGGTGATGACCGTTCTGGACCGGCTCACCCGTAAAGGCTTCCTCCAGCGAACCCGTGACGGCCGGGCGTGGCGCTACGAACCCGCGGAAAGCCGCGACAGCTATGTCGCCGACCTTATGCTGGAAGCCTTGGGCATGACAGGCGACCGTTCGGCCGCCCTCACCCGCTTCGCCCAGGCCGTCTCCGGGCCTGAGGCGGAGATCCTGCGCAGAGCGCTCACGGAGCTGGAGGAAGAGTGATCACCGCGGCGGCGTTGACGGCGCTCGCCCTGGCCTGCGCGATCGGCGCCTGGCGCTTCACCAGCGCGCGGTGGACCTCCCGTGCTCCGCGGCTGGCCATCTTCCTGTGGCAGGCGCTCGGCCTGGCGTGGGGCCTGGCCAGCACGGGCGCGCTGCTGGCGTACGCGCTGCAGCCCTATGACCGCGGTGTGCTGCACGGGTTGTTCGCGTTCGTCCGCGGCCAGGCGCCCGCGGAGCCGTACGACCTGGTGCACGTTCTCGCGATGGTGGCGGGGCTGACCACGTTCGCGGTGCTCGTCGTGGTGCTGGTGACCGCGGGGGTGCAGGCGCTGCGGGCCCGGCGGCGGCACCGGACGCTGCTCGCGCTGATCGCGCGCGACGATCCCGGCGTCCCCGGCGTGCGCGTCCTCGACCATCCCGCCGCGGCCGCCTACTGCGTGCCCGGCCTGCGGTCGCAGGTCGTGGTGAGCGCGGGGGCGATGGAGCTGCTGTCCGCCGACGAGCTGGCGGCCGTGCTCGCGCACGAGTCCGCCCACGTCCGCGAGCGCCACGACCTGGTGCTGCTGCCGTTCGCGGCGCTGCGCAGGGCGCTGCCCTGGTCCAAGGTCGTGCGCGACGCGCAGGCACAGGTGGAGCTGCTGGTGGAGATGGCGGCCGACGACCGCGCCCGCCGCTACGTCTCCCCCCGCCGCCTGGCCACCGCCCTGCTCAGATTCGGTACGGCAGGCGCCGTCCCCACCCCCAGCGGCATGCTCGGCATGCAGTCCAACGTGATGGCCAGGGTCGACCGGCTCATCAAGCCAAGCCCCGAGCTGCCCTTCTCCTTCCGTTACGCCCTGCTCGCGCTGGCTGTGACGTTGACCACGTCCGCCCCGGCCCTGTGGACGATCCCGCTCTGACCACGCCCTTCTCTGCTTGCACCTGCTAGCCCCCCGTTTGCAATTGCAAGCACGGCGAGGCAGACTGAAGGCATGGCACTACCGAAGGTCGGCTCGATCGGCGAGTACATCCGCGAGCAGCGGACGCAGGCGAAGATCTCCCTGCGCCAGCTCGCGGCCCAGGCGGGGGTGTCCAACCCCTACCTCAGCCAGATCGAGCGGGGCCTGCGCAAGCCGAGCGCGGAGATCCTCAACCAGATCGCCAAAGGTCTGCACATCTCCGCGCAGGCGCTCTACGTGCAGGCGGGCCTGATCGACGAGGACCGCGAGAGCACCGGCGACGTGGTCGCCGCGATCCGGGCCGACACCCTCATCACCGAGCGGCAACGCCAGGTGCTGATCGACATCTACGAGTCGTTCCGCAAGGAGAACCGCGCCGGAGACGAGCAGACCTCCCAGAATGCTCATCCCCGACACGACCCCGTCACGGACGACGATCGGCCGCTGCCCGAGGAGTTTCTCGCCGCGCTTGAGCCCTTCGCGGCGCCCTCGGGCAACAGCACCGTCACCCAGGAAACCAAGGAAGGTTAACCCATGACGCTGGCCACCGAGGTCAAGAAGCTCACCGAGTCCAAGCCGTTCTACGCCGTCGCCGGCGCGGGCGACTACGCCGTGGAGAAGCTCCGCGAGCTGCCCGAGCAGCTGCAGAAGCTGCAGTCGCGGCGCACCGAGATCGCCCAGGACGCGCGCTCCTACGCGGACAAGGCCGAGGGCATCGCCCGCGTGTTCCCCGAGAAGGCCCGCGAGTACGCCGGCCAGCTCAGCCACCGGGCGACCGAGGTCTACGAGGAGTTCGCCTCCCGTGGCCGCAAGGTCGTCAGCAAGGTGAGCGGCGAGGCCGCGCTGGAGCTGGAGGAGGTCTCCGTGGCCGCCGAGCCGCCCGTGGCGACGCCGGTCAAGAGGACCCGCGCCACCAAGCCCGCCACGAGCCCCGAGTCCTGACCACTCCCCAGGCAGGCCCGCCTCGGTGAGGCGGGCCTTTCCCCTGGGATTCCCCGCATGGCGACGAATCGCACTAGGCTGGGTTCGTCATCGCGACCTTGGGCGGAGCGAACATGAACATGATCAACGGCGGCCTGAACCTTCTCTTCCTGCTGCTTTCGATCGCGATCTTCGGCATGTCGGCGTGGGCGCTGGGGCACGCGGCCCAGACACCGGGCCAGGCCTTCCCCGCCGCGGGCAAGCTGAAGAAGAACCTCTGGCTGCTGATCCTCGCGCTGGCGACGCTGTTCTCCGCGGGCGGCGGCTGGTCCTACTTCCAGGCGTTCCTGTTCTTCGGCGGCGAGCAGTTCATCGGGCTGTCCGCGATCGGGATCTTCTCCATCGTCTCGGTCATCGCCGCCACGATCTACCTGGTGGACGTGAAGCCGGCCGTCAAGGGCCTGGGCCGGGGCGGCAACAACGGCCCCTACGGGCCCTGGTAAGCCCTAGTCCGACACCACGATGCGCACGTCCTCTGCCGGAATCAGGTAGAGATCATCCCCTTTGCGTACCCCCGCGATCCGGGTTTCCGCGCCCTGCCACCGGAGAACTCCCTGATCCGCCGGTTGGCTCCTGGATAGAATGCCGACCTGCTCAACACGATCCCCTCGGGCGTCGCCTCAAGGACGACGGCCTCGAAAGAGCGCAGGTTCTGGTCGGCCAGTTCGAGCCGCTGCGTTCGCCCGTGGAGATCGAAGCTCATGTCTGAAGCCTAGAGCCCGCGAGGTGGTCATTGCGCGGCCTGTCGCGTCGTCCCCTGATCGCACCGGCCGCCGCGATTCTGGGGATTTTCCACACCATAACGGGATGTGGGGCCTCGGCCGAGGCCACCCCGCCGCCGCAGGCCGTCACCCAGAAGGCCGCGCCACGCACGCCGGTGATGATGGTCATCGGCGACAGTTTCACCGTCGGCTCGGGCCCGGTGCGCCCGTGGGAGACCTACGCGACCGGGGCGGCCCGCCTGCTCGGCTGGCAGCCGGTCATCGCGGGGGCGGGCGGCACCGGCTACGTCAACCCCGGGCGGGTCGGGCGCGACTTCGAGCGCTCCTTCCAGGAGGAGCTGTCCTGGCGCCCCGCCCCGGACCTGCTGGTCGTCTCCGGCGGCCACAACGACCACCGCTGGACCCCCCACCAGGTACGGCAGGCCGCCGCCAGGCTGGTCTGGACGGTCAGGTCACACTGGCCGTCCACCAGGATCGTCATCGTCGGCCCCATCTGGCTGGACCAGGCCCCGCCGAAGGCGTACGCGATCCGCGACGCACTGGCCGGGGTGGCTGCCCAGGACCGGCTCGCCTTCCTGGATCCGATGAGCCAGCGCTGGGTCACCGGCAGGCGCTCGGAGGTCGTGCTCCCCGACGGCACCCACCCGACGTTCCAGGGTCACACCGCCCTGGCCCGCTGGCTGGCGGGCTCGCTCCGGCGGTTGCCCGTCTACTCGTAGCGCAGCAGGTCGCCCGGCTGGCAGCCGAGCGCCTCGCAGAGCCTGGCCAGCGTGGAGAACCTGACGGCCCTGGCGTGGCCGTTCTTGAGGATCGACAGGTTGACCACGGTGATCTCGACCGCGCCGGACAACTCGGTGAGCGTCATGCCACGCTCCTTGAGCACCTCGTCGAGGCGCACCCGGATCACGGGTTCGGGCGACGTCATCAGATGGTCGCCTCCACATCTTCCAGCAGCCTCAGACCTCGTCGGACGATCTCCGCGACGGCGAGGGCCGCGCAGCCGGTCACCAGCCCGACGGCGAGGTTCGTCGACGGGATGTGGAACGGGTAGCCCCGGGTGAGCAACACGGTCGAGAGTAGCGGCTTGGCCACCATCTCCAGGACGCCCGACACCAGCGTGCCGATGATCAGGATCCAGCCGATCCGCCGCAGGTGGTCCGCGGTGACCGTGGAGAACAGCGCCCGGTCGCCCGCCCGCCCGCGGCGCAGCGCGCGGATGAGGTGGTAGACAGCCAGCAGCCAGGTGACCGTGCCGGGCAGCCAGCTCAGCAGGTCCAGCGCGCCGACGACGGCGGACGGCCCGCCCGGCAGGACGGTCACCGTGACGCGGGTGCCGACGACCTCGACGCCCGGAGCGAGCAGACCCTGGGTCACGGCCTGGACCTCGGGCGCGAGCAGGTCGACGCCGAACCCGGACCCGAAGCCCGCCGTGACGAATCCGGTGGCGAGCAGCCGGGCGGCACAGCCCAGCAGGCCGAGCACGAGCCCCACCGAGAACAGGGTCTCCAGGCGGGTGAGCCAGCGGATGGGGGGATGCGGCATACCCGGCTCCTCTTATCGATTGTCGTTATTAACGATTATCGTAAATAACGAGAATCGATATGTCTAGGCCGAGCGGAGGTCGTTGACGGTCTTGTCGGGGC
This sequence comes from Nonomuraea sp. NPDC046570, assembly GCF_040645915.1. Taxonomy (NCBI): domain Bacteria; kingdom Bacillati; phylum Actinomycetota; class Actinomycetes; order Streptosporangiales; family Streptosporangiaceae; genus Nonomuraea; species Nonomuraea sp. NPDC046570. Next base: position 21,815 of record NZ_JBEYZF010000033.1, read on the forward strand.
GCAGACCGCGCCAGGACGGGTGCCTGAGGACGCCGTCCTTGGTCCAGTGGGCGAACTCCACCTCGCCCACCAGCACCGGCTCCACCCAGTGCGCCTGCCGGGCCTGCTCGGGCGGGACGCCTTCGAGGAGCGGGTCCCGGCGTTCCAGCGGCGCCAGGAGGCCGGCCAGCTCGTGCAGCATCCGGTCAGTGAAGCCGGTGCCCACATGCCCCGCGTACACCAGCCGCCCCCGGTCGTAGACGCCGAGCAGCAGCGACCCGATCGTCTCCGTGCGCCGCCCCTCCCCCGGCTTCCAGCCGCAGACGACCACTTCGCGCACCGTGACGTGCTTCACCTTGGTCCAGTCCGCCGAGCGGCGGCCCTGGCGGTAGAGGGAGTCGAGCCGTTTGGCGACCACGCCCTCCAGGCCGAGGTCGTGGCTCAGCCGTACCGCGCGCTCGCCGTCGCCGGGGAACCAGACCGGCACCTGCCACCTGGCGCCCGGCGTGAGCGTGGCCTCCAGCAGCTCGCGCCGACCGGTGTACGGCAGGCCGACCGCCGAGGCCGCGTTCACATGCAGCAGGTCGAACGCCATGAACGTCACCGGCACCGTCCTGACCAGCTCGGCGATCCTGGCCGGGTTGCGCTGGTGCATGCGCGGCTGCAGGGCGCCGAAGGACGGCCGGCCCGCCTCGTCGAAGGCCACCACCTCGCCGTCCAGCACCACGTCGTGCCCGCCCACCGCGCCGCCCATCATCCGCAGCTCGGGGTAGGCGACCGTGACGTCCCGGCCGTTGCGGGACAGCACGCGGACCGCCCGGTCCTCGATGTACACGAGCGCGCGGACGCCGTCCCACTTCATCTCGAAGGCCCAGCCGTCGCCGACCGGCAGCCTGCCCGCCTGGGCGAGCATGGGCGAGTAAGCGGGTAGCGACATGAGTATTCCCCCTGGTCAGAGGTATACCCGCTCAGTCGTTGGGGTGCGCCGCCACGTACCGGCGGATCGATTCGATCGCGTTCTGCCCGTAGATCTCCTCGACCGCGTTGGCCGCCAGGTGGCAGAGCCGGAAGCGCTGCGGCGGTGTGAGGCCGAGCCGGTCGATCTGCAGGCAGGTGTAGTCGATCAGCAGGCGGTAGCGGCTGAAGTCGGGGTCGCCGAAGACGGCGCGGTGGTAGGCGCGGTTGCCGAAGATCAGCCGGTGGAACTCGCTGGGCAGCGCCCGCGCGGCGTCCGCGTCGTAGACGGGCGGGCGGATCAGTTTGCCCGCGGCGATCAGCGGGGTGGCCCGCTGCCGGAACCCGGCGATGAGCTCGGCCCACTCCCGCACGTACGGCACCGCGATGGACGCGTGGCCTTCCAGGGTGGCGATGACGGCCCGGACCCGGTCGACGACGTCGTCACGGTGATCGCGGTAGTAGGCCTCGAACCGGGCTCGGGTCGCCGAAGGGTCGCCGCAGCGGGCGATGAAGCCCTCGGCGTGGGAGCGGTAGGAGACATAGCTGCGGGTGATCGGCGGGAGCGCGGTCACCGAGTTGGCGAGCATCAGGCCCAGCGCGAGCAGTTCGGGCGTGTCGTGCCCGAAGCGGGCGTGCTCCAGCATCTGGAACAGCAGCGGGGTGGAGTCGGTATAGAAGTCGGTGAGCAGGTCCAGCGCTTCGGGGTCGGTCAGCGTGTGCGGCCGCGAGTCGAAGGGCGCGTACCGGATGCTGTTGTCCGGGTACCACGGGGTCAGCGGGCCGCGCTCGTCCTCCTGCTCGGCCAGCAGCCTGTGCTGGGCGAGCAGGGCCTGCTGGTCCAGGTTCGCGGTGGACGGGCGGGTGCGCAGGTAGCCGCCGACGACCTCCTCGATCGCGGGCTGGACGGCGGTGGTCCAGGTGGCGGGGTCGGTGCGGAAGTTGAGCCGCAGGTGGGGCCCCTGGCGCCAGTGCCGCAGTACGTGCGCGGCCGGGGCGATGTCGCGCAGGCGGTGCAGCAGCGGCCGCACCGCGTCCAGCAGCAGCGCGTTCTTGTCGGGCTCGTAGTAGTAGACGTGCGCGGTGTGCCAGATCATCTGAGGTCTCCGGTGGTGTCGAGGTCGCCGGTGCGTGCCGGTCCGGCGTCGTTCACGGGCTGTCCTCGGCGTCGTCCACGGCGAGGACGTACTCGGTCACCCGTCGGCCGTACCGGCCGTAGCCGGGGGCGGCGGCCGGGTCGGGCAGCGCCTCCTCCAGCACCACCAGGTCGTCCGGGGCGCGGGTCGAGCGGGTCAGGGACAGCAGCAGGAAGTGGTCGGTGACATCGATGTACAGCGGTTTGCGGTTCTTGCGGGCGGCGTCCCGGCGCGATGGCAGGACGCGGGCGAAGAAGCGCTTCGGGATGCCGTGCCGTCGCAGCCAGCTCGCCAGGCGGACCAGGTAGGCGGCGTCCGGCTCGCCCTTGTCCGGGACGGGCAGTTCGGCGGCGCGCATGGTCCAGCGGGCGCGGGTCACCACTATCCGGCCCAACTGGAGCCGGGGTCTGCGCCGTACCCGGTCCTGGCCCGGCGCGGCGTCGAGTCGCCAGAGGGGCGGCAGCGCGACGGGCGGCTCGCCGAAGACGCTGATCAGGAAGGACCAGGCGGGCGGCAGCATGAGCCGGCTGGTCATGCCCAGGTGGACGGGGCGTGCCTCGGCGCCGTGCGCGTCGCGCAGCACCAGCCGACCCCCGCTGTGGGTCACGCGCAGGTCCGCGAGGCTGAGCTGGGGATTCTCGGTGACGGTGAATGGGTAGTCGAGTCCCCTCGCCGACGCCGGGCGCAGGTTGAGGTTCCTGCCGAACGAGCCCAGGCACTCGATGATCGGGAACGGCCCGCCCGGCGGTGCTTCAGCGCCGAGCAGGTGCCGGACCCTGGCGACGTGGCGGCCGTAGCCGGAGTACACGGTGTTGAGGACGAAGTCCGGTCCGGCGGGCTGGCCGTAGCAGGCGATCGAGCCGGGCGGGCGGACGTACTCCGGCCAGGAGGACGCCATCTTGTCCACCAGCTCGCTCTCGACGGTGATCACGCCGCGGGCGTCCTCGGGCATGCCGTACAGCGTCTGCCACAGGTGCCGGCGCAGGCCGGTCAGCTCGCGCACCCGCGGAAGGTCCGGGAGGGCGTCGGGCGGCTCCGGGCAGACGGCCTGGGCCTGGCGGTAGAAGCGCAGGAACGGGACCTCGTCGTGGGAGTCGTGGAGGCGCAGGAAGAGCTCGGCCGCGGCGATCTTGGCGGGCAGGTCGGGGTCGAGCAGGCCGAGGAGGCGGCGGACGGCGTCCAGATCCGGCAGCCACGCCTGAGGATCGCGGACGGCCAGATCCTCCGGGCAGACCGCGGTGTCCAGGTACACGTTCTTGACCGGCATGCTGCCGGTCAGCTCCCGGATCAGCCTTGGATCCGGTACGGCTCCCGCCGCCACCTTCTCGTGCAACTCCCGCAGGCCGGACAACTCCGGCAGCTCGGGCAGCGCGCCCTCCAGCCAGGCCAGAAGCGCCCCGAGCGGATCGGCCGCCTGGTCGTCGAACGGGCGTCGCCGCTCCACCAGCCCGATCTCCAGCAGTTGGTCCAGCGGGCCCGGCGCCATCCCGAGCGTCGGCCGCGAGGCGCCTCGAACCCGGTCCAGCAGGTCGAGTACGGCAGGCTCGGCGGGCACGCTCAGCAGTTGCTCGCCCGGCGCGGGGCCGAGGAACCACAGGCGGCCCTCGTCGTGGACGAGGCTCGGGTTGACCCGTACCTCGACCGCGTAGCGCAGCTCCGGGCGGTGGGCGAGGCGCTCCCAGATCCGGCGCACCGTACCCAGATCGAACTCGCCGACCGCCCGCCAGCTCAGCTCGCCGGGTTCGCCGCCGGACCCCCAGCGGCCCAGCCCGCTGACGGTGAAGGTGGCGTACGGGCTGGTCTTGGCGCTCACCCGCGCGACATACCTGGCCAGCCGCAGGAGCTCCGGCCTGCCCGGCACCGCGGCCGGGTCGTCGAGCCACCTGCCCAGCTCGCCCGACAGGTAGGGGCTGGAGAAGGCCAGGCCGCGCCGGAACGCCTCGTCGGCGACCACCTCCCGCAGCGTGCCGGTACGCTCGGCCAGCTCGTCGGCGAGCACCCGTGGCAGCAGCTCCGCCACCCTCTCCTGCCGCTCCAGCCGCGCCCGCCAGGTGGCGATCCGCCCGGCCAGCTCGTCCGGCAGCGCGTCCCGCACCCGCTCCAGGGTGTCCGGCCGCCTGCCCGCGTACACCGCCCGGCGCAACGCGACCAGCGGCGCCCTGAGCTCGGGCCGCTCGCCTTCCTCGATGACGCGGTGCAGCGCCTTGGAGATCGCCTCGCCCTCTCCGGCGAGCCATCCGCCGGTGTGGGCCAGCTCGTCCACCAGCGTCCAGGTCCGCCGGAACCGCAGCCCGTCGAGCGCCTCGACCGGCAGCCCCGCCACCCTGACGCCGCACACCTCATCCGGCATCGGCCTCCCCTTTCCCTCGGGGCGGGTACGCCGTACCCGCGTTGTTCAGCTCACTGGCGGTCGGCGCGGGACGCGTCGATCTCGGTCATGCCGTGACCGGTGGTGGTCGACGTTGATCCGGTGTGGTCTCCACGCCCTGTGCGGTCCGGCCGATGCCGAGCACCGGCCCGTTCATGCGGGGGGCGCCTACCAGGAGGAAGCTCAGAGCACGCCACGACGTGCCCGCCAGGCGCAGCGCCGCGTCCGTGGCGGGGGCGGCTCCGTCGGAGTGGATCCGCGCGGTACGGCCGAGCGCGGCTGCGGCGAGTGCGGCGCGGTGCACGACCAGACCCGCCTCGGCCTGCTGGATGCGGTACCACAGGTCGCCGAAGCTCCCCACTCCGGCGAGTGGATCGCCCACAGGGACGATCGCCGCCGCCGCGGTGCGCAGGCCGTGGCGGGTGTTGGCGTTGAACCGTCCGCCGGAGAGCATGGCCACCGCGTCCGGGTCTCCGACGCCTAGCAGCGCGCCCTGACCGGGGTCGTAGCGGTAGGCGCCGGAGTCCACACCGGTAACCCGCAACACGAACACATACGGGGCCGTCGCCCACCCCGCCCCGCCACCGCCCTGCGGGACACCGTCTCGTCCGAGGCCGTCTTGTTCGAGGCCGACCGGCTGGATCGGATGGGCTGGATGGGATGGATGGGCGGCGGCCAGAATCCGGCTCAGTTCGGAGGTGTTCAGTGCCTCCGGCCGGAACCCGTTCACCGGCGAGGCCCGGCGGGTGACGCCGTCCGCCAATCGCACCGGCTCCGCCTCGGGCAGCATCACGGTGGGACCCGCGGGCAGAGGCGGCAGCGGGTCGGCCGGCGGAACGGCGCGCGCGTGAGGAGTACGCCGGGCGGCAGCGTGCAGGGCGGCGAGATGCGGCAGCCGGGAGGCCAATGCCTGCGGCGGGCCGCTGGGTGTGCCGGGAGTTTCCCCGACTGTGCGCGCAGGACCAGCCGACACCCGAACGGCCCCCGGCGCTGGGCCGGTGGGGGGCTTCGGTGTGGGGCGGGGAGAGATGGTGAGGACGGTGGGGCGGGGGGAGACGGTGAGGACGGTGGGGCGGGGGGAGACGGTGAGGACGGCGAGGGTGCTTTCGGTGGATGGGGGCAGGTTGAGGAGGTGGTCAGTGGTGTGGCCGTCGAAGTCGAGGTGGACGGTGGTTTGGAGGCCGAGGGGCTCGGACAGGGCCAGGGCCTGGGCGGTGAGGACGCCGACCTCCTGGCAGTGCAGTCGGTAGGCGAAGTCGCCGTACTTGAAGCCGTTCCGCCAGAACACCGCGCTCAGCACCAGCACCACTTCCGGCAGCGCTGCCGGGGGCTGGGCGAGCAGGCCGCCGAGGGTATTGCGGTGGTCGCCGTCGCGGACGACCTCCAGAGCGTGGTGAACCACGTCGTAATGGCACAGCGCGGTGGCGGTCGCCAGGTATGCCTCGATCGGATAGAGCGCCCCACCCGAGGGCACCGGACGGCCGATGGTCACCGACGACCGTCCGTCCAAGGGCCGACCGATCTCGTCGTGCGGGTGCCGCCAGCCGATCCGGGTCAGGCCGAGCAGTCCGCGCAGCATTTCACCTACCCACGCCCTGCCGGAACGGCTGGCCTCCGCGCATTCCAGGTCGGCACGGACAGCCGAGGGGACGGCCAAGCCGACGCGGGGGGCACTCGGGTCGTTCAAGACAATGCGGGCGGCCCCCGGGTAGCGCTTGTAGCGGGGCGGGGCCGCGGTCCAGTCGATCGGGAGCGGCTCGCGCTCATCCACGGCCTTGAGGTAGCGACGAGTCGCCTCACCACACTCGTCGTGAGAGATCGCCTTTCCCCACTCTTCGTGGTGTGGGTTGGTGATCATGGGAAGGGGTGGGGGTGTGGGTTGAGGTCGGCTGGGGTGAGGGGGTGGGGGCGGTGGCCGAGGAGGTGGGGGACGGTCAGGGGGCGGGAGAGGCCGTGGGTGCGGCGGTAGCGGTGGCCGAAGGTCATCGGGAGCGTGCCCGGCACGATGACCTTGGCGCAGGCGAAACCGCCCGCGCGCAGTTCCGGGGTGGTGGTCTCGACGGCGATCACGTCGAGACCGGTGGACAGGTAGCGGCTCAGCAGTTCGGTCAGGTCGTCCGCCAGATCGTCGTGGTCCGGCCACGGGTCGGTGAGCCGCTCCAGCGGGTGGCCGGGGTCGTCGGCCGGGAGGAAGCTCAGGCGCGGATAGGCGTCCGGGTGGCAGTAGAGCAGGCGGTGGTGGTCCATCTCGCGTACCAGGTCGGGGTCGGCGAGCATGGCCGCCGCGGCCTCGGCGTCATATCGGCCGGTGAGCGCCCCGACCGACGGCAGCAGCTCGTACAGGGCCGAGCGCAGCGCCTGCTCCGCGTCGGGGTGGGCCCCGGCCGCGCACAGGGTGTGCGGGCGTCCAGGACCGCCGACCCGGTCGACGGCCATGGCCCAGAACGCGGGCACCCGCTGCTCCATCGGCATCGCGAAGGCCATCAGCTCGTACCCCGCCACCCGCAGGGCCCTGGCGGCGGCCAGGGGGATGCGCCGGTCCTGCGCCGAGTTCAGGTCCGCCTTGGGGAGGGGCAGCATGCCGTACCAGGTCATCAGGAAGGCGTCGCGTTCGGCGATCTCCAGGAGGCCGTGGAAGATCGCTTCGGTGAGGTCGCCGCCGAGTGCCGCGCCGTTGGAGCAGTCGTAGGCCCAGCCGGGTTCGGTGCCGTGGTAGGCGCAGGTCAGCGGCACGAGCAGGGGGCGCTGGGCGGCGAAGGAGTAGCCCCACACCCACCGCGCCTGCTGCTCGGGGTCGAACCGGGTGCAGCCGAAGCCCGGCTGGTCGTACCACTCGTCCGGGTAGAGGCCCAGCGTGCGCGGGTCGAGCGCGTGACCGGCGATGTCGGCGAACCTGGCCCGTACGGCGCCGCCCCGCCCGCGCGGGCGCGCTCCCGCGTACCGTTCCAGCGCTTCGGCGATCGCGGTACGGCGAGCGGAACGGAAGTCCCCGGCCCGCCCGTACCCGTGCCGGCTGTCGTCCCCTCTCCTGCCGGGGGTGAGCCGGGCGACCGCCGTGGGCAGGCTCCCTCGAATGGTCACTCCCATCGATCCGATGAGCCCGGTCTCCGGGTCGACGTAGCGCTCCTCCAGGCCGTCGGGCAGGGGCCGGGTGCGGAAGATCTTCGGGTCCGGCTTGGGGGAAGGGCCCAGGCACAGCCGTACCGGACGGTCTTCGGGCAGGTCCGCGCAGTCCGGGCAGAGCGGGTCGGGTGCCAGCGGGTGCCGGGTGATCGCGCCGGTGCGTACCGACATCCGCAGCAGCGCGCCACGGGTGCGCGCGAAGCCGGACCCGAGTTCCCCGGCCACCAGCGCGGCGACCGTCGCGGTCAGGACCGGCGTCAGCAGACCGTTCGGCCGGCCTTGCCCGAGCGCCCGGCGGGCGGCGGCGTGCGGCCAGTTGCCGTCCCGCCGCCGCGCCGCGCAGGTGGCGCACCCCGGCTCGGCGGGGTGTACGGCAGGGCCGACCAGCACCCAGCCCTCCTCCACCCGCACCGGCAGCCACGGCAGACCGCGGGCCCGGGCCTCGCGATAGTCGCCCCCCGCGTCGTCGGCGGCCACGACCAGCGCGTCCCCCTGGGGCACGACCGACGGCAGAGCCACCGCCAGGGCATCGCGCAACCGCCCCGAGCCGAGCAGTCCTGCCGGTGGGCTTTGAGGGTCAGGCATCGCGGCACACCACCCAGGCGGTGAACGGCAGGAGCCGCGCCACCTCCGCATCCCCGCCCAGGGGCACCGCCACGGGCACGCGCCCCACCCCGGCCAACGCCTCCGCCAGGGCCTTGCCGTCCAGGTCGTCCTCCGGCCATAGGGCGGGCGGGTCCGCGTAGGACGGCTGCCGCTCGGTACGCGACTGCCAGGCGAGCAGCACCCGCTCCAGCCCGCGCCGCATCGCCCCGGCCGCCGTCATCGCGCAGGCGGTACGAGCCCGCCCCCCGGCCAGGAAGGCGTAGGCGGGCAGGCCGAGCACCTGGGTGAGATCGCGGATCTCGACCCGCTCCCCAGCCGCCTCCAGCAGCTCCACGAGGTCCGAGACCTCCGCCACGGGCGCGACGACGGGGAACGCGGCGTGGTCCACCTCCCTCAGGTACGCGTCGCAGTGCTGCGCCAGCCCAGCCGCGACCGCCTCCGCCCAGGACAACCCGGCGGCCACCCCGACCGGCGCCCGGTACACGCCCGCCAGCGGCGGCCGACACACACCCGACCCCCGCAGCAGCGTGGGCACCTCTGCCGGTTCCTCCTCAGCCGGTCCCCTCAGCGGCGCGGGCACGGCCTGTGCGTGGCCGCTGACCGGGTGCACGCCCCACCACGGGTCACGGCCGCCGGTGGCCAGCCACTGGTAGGTGGCGAGGGCCGCGAGCGTCGTCCGGAGCCGCGCCTCCTCACGCGAGTGGCCCCAGCCGTACACGGCCGGGGCGGCCGACCAGGCGGGCAGCACGCCGCCCGGGTCGGAGACGGTGCTCCGGCACACCGCGAGCGGCGTCTGCACCAGCCCTTCCTCGTCCAGCGAGCCCAGCACCCCGGTCCGCGGATCGACATACCGGGACACCTGGTCGAGCAGGTCCGCAGCGGCGACCGGAGCGGCACCGGCCAGTCGCTCGGCCTCGGCGGAGGCGGCCTTTCCCTGAGGTGCGGCGAGTGAGCAGGTGTGGAGCCGATGCCGCCGGGTGTCCAGGGTGCGCAGGTCCACGCGGGTCAGGTGGGGCTGCTTCGCCGCGCGGGCCGTACCGGTGAGGTGCTCGAAGCACGACAGAGCCAGCTGGGCCGCGAGAACGGCGGGCACCGCGCCGGTCAGCCAGGCGCCGTCCTCGCCGGACTCCTGGTACGGCAGAGCGGCCAGCCGCCGCCAGCACGACTCGGTCTCCGCGGCCGACACGGGCGTGAGCCAGGCCTCCTCCCGCCGCACCCAGACCTGCCCCAGCGCCACCCCTTGCCGCGCGCACGCCCGCCCCACCCGGGCCGGCTCCCCCACCTCGTCGCCTTCGCAGACGTGCAACACCACGTCCGCGTCCGCGAACATCGCCCGCGGATCGACACCCTCCAGCACCCGTACGGCCTGCGCCGCGTCCCGCCGCCCGCGCTCCGCGGCCGACACCAGATCGGCGGGCACCTCCCCGGTATCGATCACCCGCACGTCCCGCCACCCCGACCGCACCCCCGCCTCCACCAGCGCGGCCAGCACCGGCCCCCCGCCGAACAGGGCGACGCGCGCCTCCCGCAGCCGCTCGAACCTCCGCTCGGCCGACCCCGCGGCGTACCGGACGAACGCGATCTCCGGCGCGTAGACCTCGCACTCGTCGGCCGCCAGCGTGTGCGGCTCCTCGTCCTGGGCGTCGGTCACCAGCCGCTGCTCCACCAGGGCCTCGACCAGCCGCTCGACCATCTCCCGCCGCTCCGCCGACAGCGGCGCGACCAGTTCGCCCAGGGTGTGCTCGCCGGTCAGCAGCGGCGCGAGCCGGGACATCCACGCGTAGCTGTGCCGCCCCACGATCGTGCACGCGCCGTGATCCCCTTGGACGTAGACGCCGTCCTCGGACTCCACGTATCGCACGTGTTCCAGCAGACGTGGCCGCATCGTTCTCCCCTCAAGCCCCACTGGACACAGCACACCTGCCCGACCCCCTCCAGCCACAATCTGCGGCTGAGGTAAACGGCTGGTGAAACGGCCAGGTCAGACCGGTACCACTTCCGCGAGAGACTCCAACCGATACGATTTCCGGCCATGACGGGAATCAGGCTCGCGCTGGCCGCTCTCTGCGCCACCGCACTGGCGATGACCGCCTCCCCCGCGCACGCCGCCGAAGCGATCACCGCCGAAGTGACGCTGGAGCTCGGCAAGGGTGGCGTGCTGCACGTGACGGAGAAGATCAGCGGTGCCGGGGGCGAGATCAAGCGCACCTTCTTCACCAGGACCCGCCACGACGACACCAGCGACCGGCTCTACCAGATCTCCGGCGTCAAGGGCGGCACGCTGACCGGCGACGTGCTCACCACGAAGGACGGCACGGTCGAGTACGACGTCAAGGGCGCGGTCGCGCAGCTCGGCGACATCGAGGAGCTGCGCTGGTTCGCGGTCTCCGGCTGGAACGTCCCCGTCGAGAAGGCCACGGTGAAGGTCACCGGCCCCGGCATGATCCAGAACCTGTCCTGTTTCGCCGGCGAGCTGACCTCGGCCATCGGCTGCACCGCGGCGTCGATGGACCACACGGGCACCCAGGCCGACTTCGAGCAGCAGGGCCTGGCCGCGAACCAGGCGCTGACCGTGGTGGTCGGCTACCCGAAGGGCGCCAGCGGCGGCACCCCGATCCTGGAGCGCCGCTTCTCCCTGCTCGGCGCCTTCGCGCTGACCCCGGTCACCGGCGGCGCCCTCGGCGGCCTGCTCGTGCTGCTGCTCGGCGCCTTCGGCGTCGTCTACTGGACCCGCGGCCGGGACGCCCGCGTGGTCGGCCACGAGTCAAGCGCGATCGACGGCCTGCAGAACGGCCACTTCTCCCCACCGGACGGGGTACGGCCAGGCCAGATCGGCACCCTCGTCGACGAGCAGGCCGACGTGGTCGACGTGACCGCGACGATCGTGGACCTGGCGGTACGCGGCTACCTGCTGATCGACGAGCAGCCCCGGCAGACGTACGACGCCCCGGACTGGCTGCTGGTGAAGAAGCCGGCCGCGCCGGTCGACGCGCTGCTCCCCTACGAGCGGGCGCTCTATGACGCCATCTTCGAGGGACGCGACGCGGTGCTGCTGTCGCAGCTGTCCGGCTCGTTCGCCCAGCACCTCGGCAAGGTGCGCGACGCGCTGTACGCCGACGTGGTCCGCCAGGGCTGGTTCGCCCGCCGCCCGGACACCGTGCGCGGGCGCTGGACGACCGTCGGCGTCGTGCTGTGCGTGCTCGGGCTGGCCGGGACCGTGGCGCTGGCCTGGTTCACCACCTACGCGCTGATCGGGCTCGGCGTGATCATCGCGGGGGCCGGGCTGGCGGTGGGCGGGCAGTACATGCCGGCCAAGACCGCCAAGGGTTCGGCGGCGCTGGCGCACACGCTCGGCTTCCGGCAGTACCTGCTCTCCGGTGAGCTCGGTCACGTGCCCGAGGCGCAGCGGGTGGAGCTGTTCTCCCGCTACCTGCCGTACGCGGTGATCTTCGACGGGGTGGAGCACTGGTCGCGGGTGGTGGCCTCGGTCACCGGCAACGGCCGCCCGGCCGACAACCTGTACTGGTACCACGGTCCGGCCGAGTGGGACCTGTCGAAGTTCGCCGGGTCGATGCGCACGTTCACCACCACGACCTCGGGGGCGATCTCCTCGACCAGGCAGTTCCGCTCGCTTTAGCACTTCGTCGGTGGCGGCCCATCGTGCCGTCATAGGCGGATGAGGCCGCGTTCGACCGCGGCGGTGACGGCGGCGGTGCGGGTGTCGACGCCGAGCTTGCCGTACACGTGCACGAGGTGGGTCTTGACCGTGGCCTCGGTGATGTACAGGGTTCTGGCGATCTCCTTGTTGCCCGCGCCCTTGGCCAGTAGTTGGAGGATCTCGATCTCTCTGGCGGTCAGCGCGGGTCCCGGGTCGCGCAGGCGGCGCAGCATGCGGGTGGCGACCTTCGGCGAGAGCGCGGTCTCTCCCCTGGCCGCGGTCCTGATCGCCTGGAAGAGCTCGTCGGGCGGGCAGGCCTTGAGGACGTACCCGGTGGCTCCGGCGTCGATGGCGCGGACGATGTCGGCGTCGGTCTCGTACGTGGTCAACACCAGGACCTGCGGCCGGTCCGGCAGCTCGCGCACCTTCCTGGTGGCCTCGACACCGTCGGGGCCGTCGCCGAGTCGCAGGTCCATCAGCACCACGTCGGGCCGCCGGAGCGCGATCCCCCTGAGCGCGTCGGCGGCGTTGGCGGCCTCGCCCACGATCTCCATGTCGGGCTCGCCGCCGACCAGCGCCGCGAGCCCCGCCCTGACCACCGGGTGGTCGTCGACCAGGAACAGCCTCATCGCGTCGGGATCCTCGCCGCCACCGCGGTGCCCTCACCGGGCACACTCTCCACCACCAGTGTGCCGCCGACCTCGGCCAGCCGGTCACGCATCCCGCGCAGCCCGTACCCACGTCCCGGCTCGCGCCGAGCCTGGTCGAAACCGACCCCGTCGTCGAACACGTCCAGCGTCACCTCCCCTTCGAGGTACGACAGGGTGACGATCACCCGGCCCGCCCGCGCGTGCTCCCGCGTGTTCGCCAGCGCCCCCTGCGCCACCCTCAGCAGTACGGCCTGCGTCTTCGGCTCCAAGGGATACTCCCTGCCCTCCTGGCGGAACTCCCCGGCCATCGCCCGCAGCGCGTCGGGCAGCGACCGTTCCGCCAGGTCGGCCGGGCCGAGGTCCCTGACGAACCGGCGCGCCTCGTCGAGGTTCTCCCCGGCGGCCTCGGTGGCCTTCCTGACGTACTCGCGGGCCTGGCCCGGGTTGCCCTCCCAGACCCGGTCGGCGGCCTGCAGCAGCATGCGCTGGCTGGTCAGGCCCTGGGCGAGAGTGTCGTGGATCTCCCGGGACAGCCGTTCCCGCTCCTGCAGGATGCCCGCCTTGCGCAACTCCCAGAAGATCACCACGGTCATCGCGGCCACCGCGATCGGCGCCAGCACCAGGCTGGGGTCGAACCGGTCGGCGAGGCTGATCTGGGCGACAATCACGGCCATCGTGAGTACGGCCGCCGCCAGGATCGTCGTCCGCAACGTGAGCAACCTCAGGCAGACGAACAGCAGCGGCACCGCGCACCAGCTGAACGACGGGGCCAGCTCGACCAGCACCAGCCATCCGGCGAGCACCATGGCCAGCCAGACCAGCCGTCCCCGGTGCCCCAGGCGGTCCCAGAGGGCGACTCCGGCGGCGTAGAGCGCGGCGAGCAGGCCCGCGAGGGCGAGGGAGGCGATCGTCCTGGCGTCGAGCTGGTGCCTGACGACCAGGCGGGAGGCTGAGGCGGCGAGCAGCAGGAAGAAGCCGGCGTGCATGGCGCCGTTCAGCCAGATGCGTTCCATTTGCCCTCCCCGTCCAAGAGATACCCCGCCCGGTCTGGGGTCACATCAACCGATCGGTTGACCTGCCCGTCGACCGGTGGCCCGATGGCGGGCACCTCTTCGGCCGCCAACCTGAAGGTACCGACAACGCCCTGAACTGGAGTAACCCATGAACTTCAAGATCGGTACCGCTACTGCCGCCCTTGCCGCCCTCGCCGTCGTCGGCGGGGTGACCGCCACCCAGACCGGCGCGACTGCTGCCACGCCCGGCGCCGCCCAGGCCGGGGTTACCCTTGCCGCCACGCAGGGTGGGACGGCCGTGGTCGCGCAGGCCGGGGCGGCGGCGTCCGCCGTCACCCAGAGCAGTGTCCTGACCGCCGATGCCGCGCTCAAGATCGCGGAGGCCGTGCAGCAGGAGGCCGCCAAGCAGAAGCAGCGGGTGACGGTGGCGATCGTGGATCGGTCGGGGGCGACCCGCCTGATCCTCAAGGGTGACGGCGCCGGGCCGCAGACCGAGGAGTCGGCCAGGCGCAAGGCGTTCACTGCCGTGTCGTTCGGGAAGGCGACGAGCGAGCTGAGCGGCGGGGCCAGCGGTGACGCGCCGAACATCTCCGACATTCCCGGCACGCTCTTCCTGGGCGGCGGTGTCCCCGTCGTGTCCGGCGGCGCGCCGATCGCGGGCATCGGCGTCGGCGGCGCGCCCAGCGGCGCCATCGACGAGACCATCGCCCAGGCCGGCCTGAAGGCGGTCGCCGGACAACTCGGCTAACCCCAAACCGGACCCCAGCGGCAGCCGGACCGACCCCCTATCACGGACCGGGCAGTGGACCTGACCACGCACTATGGAAGGGCGACCAGCCCGGCCACACCACGGAAAGGGGAGCGGCATGTACCGAAGCGCGGCCCTTCTGGTGGCGCTCGTTCTGGCCGCGGCGGCGTGTGCCTCTCCTGCCGAGGAAGCGGGCAGGCCGGTCAGTCCCCCCGCAGAAGCGGTCAGGACGAGCATGAAAGGATCAACTGTGCTCAACGGACAACTACTCACCGCTGCCGCCCTTGGGGACGCCGCTGCCGTCAGGGAGGCCGTCACCGAGGGGGCCGATCTGGAGGCCCGTGACAGCCAGCGGCGCACCGCGCTGCTGCTGGCCGCCGCCGCCGACCATGTGGAGGTCGCCGAGATCCTGGTCGCCGCCGGTGCCGACCCCAACGCCCAGGACGCCCAGCAGGACACCCCGTGGCTGGTGACCGGCGTGACGGGCAGCGTGGCGATGATGCGGGCACTGCTGCCCGCCAAGCCGGACCTGACGATCAGGAACCGCTACGGCGGCATCTCGCTGATCCCGGCGTGCGAGCGGGGTCATGTCGACTACGTCCGCGAGGTGCTCAAGACCGGCATCAAGGTCGACCACGTCAACAACCTGGGGTGGACCGGGCTGCTGGAGGCGGTCATCCTGGGAGATGGCTCGGAGCCGTACCAGGAGATCGTCAAGCTGCTGCTCGCCGCGGGCGCCGACCCGGCGCTGGCCGACAAGGACGGCGTGACCGCCCTGGAGCACGCGGAGAGCAAGGGCCAGACCGAGGTCGCCAGGATCCTACGAGCAGCCTGATCCCGGCTGTCGGCCGGGATTTCGCGTACGGCTGTGGCTCAGGAGTCGGCGAGGGCCAGGCGTACCTCGCCGACCGGGTGGCCGCCGCCGAGCAATGGGGTGGTGGCGAGGTCGCCGGGGGCGGTCAGGCCGAGAGTGCGGAGGGCGGCGACCGTGACCGGGACGCGGGCGCGGGAGGAGCCGTCCTCGATCTTGACCGTGCCGGCCCTGCCGTCCTCGTGGACGAACGCGTCGAACCCCTCCGCGCCCGCCTTCACCATCAGCCCGGGGATCGCCCGCATGAGCGCCGCCTCGGGCCGGCGCGTGCCGGAGGTCCACTCGGGGTGGGCGCGCATGGCGTCGAAGATCCGCCGCTCCTCGCCCCCGCCGAGCGGGAAGGCCCGGAAGGCCCGGGTGACCCCGACCATCGAGACGAAGAACAGCGGCGCGCCGCAGCCGTCGACCCCGGTGGCGGCCACCCGCTCACCGGTCAGCTCCTCCACGGTGCCCCGGATCGCGCGCTGCAGCGGGTGCCCCGGGTCGAGGTACGTTTCCAGGGCCCAGTCGTTCGCGGCGCAGGTGGCGAGCATGGCGGCGTGCTTGCCCGAGCAGTTCATGAAGATCCGCGCCTTGCCGGAAGCGGCCCGGTCCTCGGCGTAGTCCTCGGGGCAGCGCAGCGCGCCCTCGTCCAGCCCGGCCCCCACGAGGATCCTCTTGACCCCTTCGACGTGGAACACCTCCCCGGCGTGCGACGCGCAGGCCAGCGCGAGCAGCTCACCGTCGAGGTCGAGCCCGTGACGGAGCATGCCGAGCGCCTGGAGCGGCTTCATCGAGGAGCGCGGCGAGGCGATGGCGTCCACGGGCCCGTGCACCCGGACGGGAGTACCCGCCGCGTCCACGGTGAGCATCCTCGCCCGATGGGTCGACTCCACGAACCCCGACCGGACAACCTCGACAACAAGCGACATAACACTCCCCTTTCGCGATGAGTCTACGGACGTCGCCGCCTACGCCAGAATGGGATGTCATGCGAGCAGTCGTACAACGGGTGAGTTCCGCGTCAGTGGTGGTCGAGGGCCAGACGGTCGGCGCGATCAGCGAGCCTGGGCTGCTCGTCCTGGTCGGCGTCACGCACACCGACACCCCCGCCGAGGCGCGCAAGCTGGCCGCCAAACTCTGGGGCCTGCGCATCCTGGACGGCGAGAAGTCCTGCTCGGACATCTCCGCTCCACTGCTGGTGATCAGCCAGTTCACGCTGTACGGCGACACCAGGAAGGGCAGACGCCCCACCTGGCAGGCCGCCGCCCCAGGCCCGGTCGCCGAACCGCTGGTCGACGCGGTGGTCGGCGAACTGAGAGCCCTGGGCGCCCACGTCGAGACCGGCCGCTTCGGCGCCGACATGAAGGTCTCCCTGGTCAACGACGGCCCGATCACCCTGGTCCTCGACCTCTGACAGATGGAGGATCGATGACCACTCTCCCCGCGTCCGCCCCCTTCGACTTCTCCGCCTCCTTGAGATTCCTCAACCGCTTCCCCCCGACCGCGGGCGAGCAGCGGATCACGACGACGGACCTGACCAAGGCGCTACGGGCGGGCGGCACCACCGTGGTCGCCAGGCTCACCGCCGACGGCCAGGACGGCCTGGCCTGCGAACTGCACGCCGCCACGCCGTTCCCGGAGGCCGAGGCGGCCGACCGGCTGAGCTTCCACCTGAGCCTGGCCGACGACCTCGCCGCCTTCTACGAGCTGGGCAAGGACGACGAGGCGTTCGCGCCGGTGATCGACGAGCTGTACGGCTACCACCAGGTCAAGTTCCCCTCCCCGCTGGAGAACCTGGTCTGGTCGATCCTGTGCCAGCGCACCGCCCTGCCGGTCGCGGCCAAGGCCAAGCAGTCGATCGTCGCGGAGTTCGGCAACTCCCTGGAGCTCGACGGCGTGACGTACCACGCCTTCCCGGACCTGGAGCAGCTCCTGTCGCTGCCCGCCGACCGGCTGGCCGCCCTGGTCCGCAACGCCCGGCAGGCCCAACGCCTGCACGCCGCGCTGCGCGGCTGGGCCGAGGTCGACGAGACGTTCCTGCGGACCGCCCCGCACCCGGAGGTCAGGGCGTTCCTGCTGGGCCTGCCCGGCATCGGCGCCTGGTCGGCCTCCTTCATCCTGGTCAGGGGCCTCGGCAGGATGGAGGAGACGCTCGTGGACAAGGAGCTGCGGCGGTCGGCGAGCCGGATCTACGGCCCGCTGCCGGACGAGCGGCTGAGGGCGCTCGCCGACCACTACGGCCCGTGGCAGGGCTACTGGGCCCACTACCTGCGGGCGGCTACTTGATGCGGCGGCGCAGCGCCGGGTCGATGGACACGTTGCGCCCGGCGTCCGGCGGCACGATGACCTCCTGAGCCGCCGCCACCCCGCCCGCGAGCAGCGGAGCGTCCACCGGAACCGTCCGCTTGACCACGGCCAGCGCGATCGGCCCGAACTCGTGGTGGCGGGCCGCCGAGCCGACCGTCCCCACCTGCACGCCGTCGTAGGTGACGGGCGCGCCGTGCGGCGGCAGGGTGTCGACGCTGCCGTCGAGGTGCAGGAAGACCAGCCGACGCGGCGGGTGCCCGAGGTTGTGCACGCGGGCGACCGTCTCCTGCCCCCGGTAGCAGCCCTTGGTCAGGTGTACGGCCACGCCGATCCAGCCCACCTCGTGCGGGATCGTCTTGTGGTCGGTTTCGAACCCGAGCCGCGGCCGGTGCCCCTCGATCCGCAGCGCCTCGTACGCCCACAGCCCCGCCAGCGGCCGTCCCAGGTGCTCGGCCAGCTCGGCGCGCGGCACGAAGAGGTCCTCGGTAGCGGTGGACAGCAGCGCGAGGTCGTCGGCGGCCGACACCTCCACGCGCAGCATGAACCGCATCCGGTCGAGGTAGTCGATCAGCGCCGCCGACGTGCCCGGATCGACGTGGGCCAGCACGGCGCTGCCGTCGTCCACCAGCGTCAGGTGGTGCTCCACGCGGCCCTGCAGGTCGAGGACGAGCGTCTGCGTCCACACCCCGGGGGCGAGGTCGTCGAGCTTCTGCGAGGTGAGGTCGTTGAGCCATTTCAGCCGGTCGGCCCCCGTGACGCGGATGATCTCGCGGTTGCTGCGGTCGACGACCGCCTCGTCCTTGAGCAGCGCACGCTGCTCGGCGAACAGGTCACCGTAGTGCCCGGCGACATCGGCGTCCGGACCGTCGGCCGCGACGGCGCCGGGAAGATCGAGCAGAGGGCTACGCATGCCCTCAGGCTATCTGCAGTCGCGGCACAGCCCGAAGACGGTCAGGTGGTGCACGTCGGCGGCGAAGCCGAGCTGGTCGTCCAGGCCCTTGACCAGCCCCTCGACCATCTCCGGCCCGACCTCGCCCACCTCGCCGCAGCCCCGGCAGACCAGGTGCACGTGGTCGGCGTCGGCGGCCAGGTGATAGGTCGGCGCGCCGTGCCCGAGATGCGTGTGCGTCACCATGGCGAGCTCTTCGAGCAGTTCCAGGGTGCGGTAGACGGTGGAGATGTTGACTCCGCGCGCGGTCTGCCGGACCTTGGCGCAGATCTCCTCCGGGGTGGCGTGTTCGAGCTCCTTGACCGCTTCGAGCACCAGCTGCCTCTGTGGGGTCACGCGATACCCCTTGGCGCGGAGTTCCTCGTGCCACGACGTCTCGGTCATGCCTTGAGTCTACGGCCGCTCATCAATCGGTTACCCGTTCAGAATGAGACAGCTTGCTGCCAAGCGCGTCTAAAAAGCGTTTGCGCGGCTTCGGGATGTTTCATAGCGTACAAGCACGCCGAAAGGAGGTGGTCCAAGAAATGGTTATTCATAGTTGGACTAGCGAGGTGGCTGTCCGCTAACCGGATGCGGATGCCGGACCTGGTCTGGACGTCTCGCGCCGTTCGGCGAATACGAGGCAACCACCGGGGCCCCTGGTAGCTGGAGGGCGGATCATCGAATCCGTCCGTGGTCCATCCAGCCCGCCTGATCACAGGCGGAGTGCGCCAGGGGCCCTTCTCATTCCCCCGCCAGCGCCTCGGGATTGGCGCAGTGCACCGGCGTCTCCCCGCCGAAGATGCGCACCAGATCCTCACAGATCATGCGCGACTGATTGAGCTCGGTGTCGTAGGTCGCCCCGCCGATCCCCGGCGCCAGCACCACGTTGTCCATGTCGGCCAGCGGATGCCGCGGCTCGACCGGCCGATCCAGCGCCGCCCCGCCCAGATGCCCGGTCTTCAGCGCGCCGACCAGCCCCTCCAGGTCGTACGGCGCCGCCGTGTGCACCAGCACCGCCCCCGGCTTCATCAGCCCGAAGTCCACCGGCACGCCCGGCGAGATCACCACGACCATGTCGGAGACCGCCAGCACCGTGTCCACCGAGTGCCCCGAGTCCTGGCTCACCACCCGCATCCGCAGCCCGGTCATCCGCCAGGCCAGCGCCTGGGCCGCGGCGCCGTGGCCGAGGATGCCGATCGTCCGGCCGGCCAGCTCCCAGGCCTTGTGGTCCATGGCGTACGGCAGGCCCTGCCGTACCATCCGGTCGGCCACCACCAGCCGGCGGCTGACCGCGAGCAGCAGCGACAGCGCGAACTCGGCCACCGCGTCGCCGTCACGCCCCGGCGCGCACAGCACCGGGACGCGGCGCGCCGTGGCCGCCGCCAGGTCCACATGGGACAGGTCGTCCAGCGGGCAGCCGACCGCCAGCAGGGGCTGGTCCAGGACCGGGCCGCGGACCTCGTCGCGTTCGGTGATCAGCACGCGCGCCCTCAGCTCGGCCAGCCGGTCCGCGAGCTCCCGCGCGGGATACGGCTCCGCGCCGGGTTCGTAGACGACCTCCGCCAGCTCCTGGAAGCGCTCCCACGCCGCTCCCCGCATGGGCGCGAGCACCAGGGCCCGTGGTTTCACCGCGATCTCCCTCCGCAGGGTGTCCCTAGCATGCACCGACCCGCCCGGAGTGAGAAGACCCAGTGTGGTGCCGGGTACGGCCCGCCGTACCCGGCACGGACGATCAGTGCTCGCCGCGGGCGGGCACGCCCAGCCTGGCGCACGCCTCGTTGTAGAGCCTGACGACCGCCTTGCGCACCTGGGGCCGCTCGGTCAGCCGCTCGCCCCACGGCACCCTGACCCGCTCGCCGCCGTCGATCGTGAACTCGATGGCCTCGGCGTCGACGTCACTGGTCGTCGCCTCGGTCGCGTCCGGGCGGTCGCCGAGCCCCCGCACGATCAGCAGGGCGTCGGCAGCGTGGTCGTCGTTCATGTGACGCTTGATCGCGTCGACCACGTCAGGGGTGAAAGGGGTGCTCATAGCCGCTCAGGCTACCTTTTTCAGTTCACCGGACATGTGCGAGGTCAGCGGCTGTCCCACGGCGGCCATGTCGTAGGCCCACATGAGATTGCCCTTGACCAGACCGTAGAGGCGGCGGCCCGCGGTGTACTCCTTCGCGCTCGCCGTGCGCGCGACCACGTCCGTGTGCAGCTCGATCTTGTGGAACGCCACGTCGCCGACGTAGATCTCGACGATGCCGGTCGGGTGCGCGAGCAGCACCTCCATCTGCCGGTTCGGCTGCGGACGCCAGTAGCCGGTCTCCGTGGCCAGCGGCTTGACCCGGTTCCCCGCCTGGTCGAGCAGCCAGGTGCGGCTGGTGTACGTCAGGAACGGCTTGCCGATGTGCCCGAACTCGATCTCCTGACCGAAGTTGAAGCTCTCCATCGTCGGGTAGCCGCCCACCCCGGCGCCCTCCCACCGGCCGAGCAGGAAGGCGATCGGCTCCAGGTCGGGATGTACTTCAGGTTCTTCCATGTCACCCAACCCTATTACCGCCGGGGTCGGTGAACCCGTATTCTCCGGCCAGGTCGGCGACCGGCAGCGTACCGCCCGCGTGCCGCCCGACCTCGGGATCCTGCAGCAGCGCCAGGACGGCCCGGCCGGGGAACTCCACCGAGTCGCTGCCCGGCGGCATCTCGTCACCGATCGCGGCGACGATCGCCTCGGTCCTGGTGAACCCGGGCGAGAGCGCGAGCGCGGTGACCCCGTGCGGGCGCAGGTCGTGCGCGAGGGTCCTGGCCAGGCGGCTGACCGAGGTCATCGCCAGGTCGTAGAAGACGTGCCCGCCGATCACCTCGGAGTCGGTGTCGGCGTACCCGGTCAGCACGACGAGCCCGCCCCGCTCGATCAGCAGCGGCGCGGCGTGCCAGGCGGCCACCAGGTGGCTGCGCACGCCGATGTGCACCATGTTGTGCCAGTGGTCGAGCGGCAGCGTCCAGAACGGCCCGTTCGCGAACGGCAGCGCGTTGCCGTCGCACGCGTTGGCCACCAGCAGGTCGAGCCCGCCCTGCTCGGCGCGCACCCGCTCGAACAGCGCGGCCACCGCCTGGTCGTCGGCGTGGTCGAGCGGCACCGCGATCCCCCGCCCGCCGCGCGCCGTGACCTGCTCGGCCGTGTCCTCGACCGTCCCGGGCAACTCCGAGGTACGGCGGGCGCGGCTCTCCTTGTCGGTGACGTACACGGTCATGCCCGCCTCGCCGAGCACGAGCGCGACCCCTCGTCCGACGCCCCGCGCCCCTCCGGTGACGACCGCCGTCCTCTCCATCACGCGTCTCCTTCGCTCAGGTAGGCCTCCAGGCGGGTCAGGGTGTTGTCCCAGCCGCTGGTGAATCCGGCGCGGATCTCCTCGTCGACCTCGCCGAGCACGCGGTGTTCCACGGTGACCGTGGTGACCGCGCCGTCGGGCTCCAGGCGCATGGTCCACCGGCCGGTGACCGGGCCGCGCATGCCCATGGTGCCGTCCACGGCCAGTTCCCTGCCGGGATCGAGCTCCGCGACGACTCCCCACAGCGATCCCCGCGGCCCGTCCTCGAACGTGAGGGCCAGGTGCCCGCCCACCCTCGGCTCGAAGGTCAGCCGCCCCCCTTCGGGCCAGCAGGGCGGCCACCAGGCGGGCAGTTCGAGCAGCGCCGCCCAGGTGCGGCCGCCGTCCGCCTTCACCGTGTGCACGGCACGTACGTCCAGCCCGTAGTTCATGCTCGCCTCCGCGTTGTCGGCCAGGCGCAGCGCGACCTCGGCGGCGGCGTCCGCGTGGGGGCTCACCCACCGCTCGTAGACCTGCCGCAGTGGCACCGGATTGAGATGGTTGAGCCGCTCCCTGCCCCGCCGCTCCACCGTGACCAGCCCGGTCTCGACCAGGACGGCCAGGTGCTTCATCACCGCGAACCTGGTGGTCGGGAAGGCCTCGGCGAGCGTGCCCGTGGTGCGTGGCCCGCGGCGCAGTTCGTCGAGGATCGCCCGCCTGGTCGGATCGGCCAGCGCCCGCCAGATCGGCTCAGAGTCAGGAACAACCCGCATATGTGACTTTCTAGTCACATGTTGGCCGACCGTCAACCCGGTAGCCCGAACGGTGTGGGTTCGGTCTAGGCTGACGGACATGGCACGATCACTGGTGATCAAGGTGACCGCCGGGGCCGACGCCCCCGAGCGCTGCAATCAGGCGTTCACGGTCGCAGCCGCCGCGCTGGCGAGCGGTGTTCCCGTGTCCCTGTGGCTGACCGGAGAAGCCTCCTGGTTCGCCCTGCCGGGCCGGGCCAAGGAGTTCAGCCTCCCGCACGCCGCCGCGCTGAGCGACCTGCTCGACGCGGTGCTGACGGGCGGCCAGGTGACGGTGTGCACCCAGTGCGCGGCCCGCCGCGACATCACCGTCGACGACCTCATCTCGGGCGTCCGCATCGCCGGGGCCTCCGCGTTCGTCGAAGAGGCCGTCGCCGACGGCGCCCAGGCGCTGGTCTACTAGCCCCTGGGCGGGCGAGGTCAGCGCGGGAGGACCGCCGCCAGGCGCTCCTGGCGGAGGCGTTCGTACCAGCTGTCGTCGATCATGGTCAGGGTTTCGCCCACCGCCCAGCTCAGCAGCAGGTCGGCCAGGGCGGGATTGCGGGCCAGGGCGGGGCCGTGCAGGTAGGTGCCGACGACGTGACCGGCGTAGCAGCCCTCGAACCCGTCCCCGTTGCCCGTCCCCACGATCGTCCGGGACAGCGGCTTGACCCCGGGGCCCAGATGGGTGATGCCCATGTGGTTCTCGAAGCCGGTCAGGGTGGGCAGGTTGAGCGCGGAGTCCACCTCGGCGACCAGTTCGCCGACCGCGCGGGCCGGCCCCCGGGAGCTGGAGATGTCGAGCAGGCCGATGCCGTCGACGGGCTGGCCCTCCTCGCCGCCGAAGGTGCTGCCCATGATCTGGTACCCGGCGCAGACGGCCAGCATGGCCGCCCCGCGGGCGATGGCGCGGTGCAGGCCGCCGTCCCTGCGCAGCCGCTCGGCCGCGAGGATCTGCGGACGGTCCTCGCCGCCGCCGATGAGGTAGATGTCGCCCGTCTCCGGCACGGGGTCGGCCGAGCGCACGTGCACGGTCTCCACCTCGATGCCCCTGCGGCGGGCGCGCTGCTCCAGGACGAGCACGTTGCCCTGGTCGCCGTACGTGCTCAGCAGGTCCGGGTAGATCCAGACAAGGCGAAGGGCGCTGTCAGACTGCACGACCGAACTCCGATCGGATCTGCTGGAAGGCGGTGTAGTTGGCGATCACGTCGACCCGCCCGGGCGGCTGCGCCGCGAGGGCCTCGCTGAAGGTCGCGCAGAGCTGGAACGGCACGTCCGCCACTTCGAGCCGCAGGGCCAGGTCCAGCCGCCGCTCCCCGGTGACGAACACCGGACGGCCGCGCAGGATGCGGTAGTCGACGTCCCACAGCCACGACGTGTCCCGCCCGTCCGGCCCCTGGGCGTTGACCGACAGGATGATCGGCAGCGCGGGGTCGGCGACGTCGAACGCCTCCAGCCACCCGGCCGGGTTCTTCGACAGCAGCAGCCGCGCCTGCCGCCCCTCGCGCTCCACCGTGGTGTAGCGCCCGGCGACCGAGGTGACCTCGCGCAGCCTGGGCAGCGCCCGCTGCACCGGCAGGTCGAGCGCCTCGGCCACGGCCAGCGCCATCACCGCGTTGGACCGGTTGGCCAGGCCGGGAAGCTGGATGTCGAGCACCCAGCGCTGCCCGCGCGGGTCCACCACCGCGTCGTCGTCGAGCACCCAGTGCGGCTCCGGCCGGTGGAAGGTGCACTCGCGGCAGGCCCAGTCGTTGTCCTTGCGCTCCAGCGGGCCGCCGCACTCGGGGCAGCACCAGGAGTCCTCCTTCCAGCGCTGCCCGCCCGAGACCCAGGTGACCTGGGCGGCCGTGGAGGCGCCCCAGGTGACCAGCGGGTCGTCGCAGTTGGCGATGACATGGGTGGGCCGGCCGGACAGGGCGCGCCGCCACTTCTGGGCGAGCAGCCAGATCTCGGCGGCGCGGTCCATCTGGTCGCGGCTGAGGTTCATCAGGCAGACGACGTCGGCGCCGGTGGTGTCGAGCACCTCGGGCAGGTACTTCTCGTCGACCTCGAGGACCCCGTAGGGAGCGGTCTTGTTCTGCGAGAGGGCGGAGACATGCCCGGCGGGCATGTTGGCGCCGAACGCGTTGCTGGCCACCTCCCCCAGCTCCAGCAGCGCCGAGGTGATCAGGCGCGTCGTCGTGGTCTTGCCGTTGGTCGCGCTCACCAGGGCGAGCTTGCGGTCACGCGCGAGTTGGCGGAGGAGGTCGGGTTCGAGCACCAGGCCGACACGCCCGCCGATCACGGACCCGTCACCACGCCCGGTGACCCTCGACAAGGTGGCGGCGGTGCGCCCCAGGGCACTCGCGAGCTGAGCCCGCAGCGGAAGCTGGGTCATGAGAGGGATCCTAGCCGCGGTTGGCCGGGCGTCCCTCCGCGAACGCGGTCTTGTTTCCATCACTGCCCCGAACGAGGGCGGCCCGATCCCTACCCGGGCTCCGCGAAAGTGATCTCCACGGGCCCGTCCCCGTCGAACGGCAGGACGAACCGGCGCGGCCACGCCAGCACCCCCTCCAGCCACCCCGCCCCCATGGTCTGGCCCACATGCCTGACCCTGCCCGCGGCCTCCACGCCCATGGCCACGGCGGTGAGGTCCCGCTGCACGCCCTCGTTCTCGTCGTCGCCGAGGATGACCCGCCAGGCCAGCGCCCGGTTGTGCCCCGCCTCCATGGACAGCGGGTGGTGGCGCAGCGCCTTGGCCCGGTGGCCGAGCAGTTCGACGGCGTGCCGGGCGGGTGCGGAGAACAGGGCGTACTCCATCGGCGGGGCGGGGCTGCGCAGGTCGGGCGCGGGGCGGCCGTACGGGAAGAGCCGGTCGACCTCGTGCAGCCAGCGGACCTGCGGGATCACCCACGAGGGGCCGGGGCGCTCGCCGCCGCCCTCCACCGAGCCCAGCAGGCGGCTCGCGCTCTCGGCGGCCTTCTCGGTGAGCAGCGCGGGATCGAACCAGGTCCGCAGCGACCAGGCGCGGCGGCTGACCGCCCGCTCGATGAGGGTCGCGACCAGGCACTCGCGGCGCCGGGCGGGCAGCTCGTTCCACTGGGCGGCCAGCAGGCGGGGCACGCCCGGCAGCGGCCGGTTGCTGACGTAGGCGAGCACCACGGTGTCGGTCCAGAGGCGCAGCCACGCCCACTCGGGCGCGTCGGCGAGCACGTCGGCCTCGCGCAGCTCGAACAGCGTGCACGCCTGCCCGGTACGGCACTGGGCGCCGCACGCGGCCGAGCGCCTGCCCCTGATCGGCGGGGCGGGACTGGCCTTGGTGGCCTCCCGGTCCTCGCCGAGAGGCACCAGGACGCGCAGGGGGCGGTCCATCCCGTCGGCGAACACCGCGGCCGCTCCCGGCCGCAGCGACACGACCTGCCTGGACTGCTCGTCGCTGAGGTTCATCGCGGCGCCGACCAGCCGCCGGTCGTCCTCGGCGGGCAGGCGGTGGACGACCTTCAGCGCCGTGTTCTTCACCACGTCGGAGACGAGCTTGGTGGGGATCTGCTCGGCCACGACGATGCCCTCGCCGTACGCGCGGATCTCCGCGAGCATGCCGGCCAGCAGTTCCACCGCGTGCGTGGAGGCGCGGCCGGCGCCCCGGTCGCGCAGCAGCCGGTGCGCCTCCTCGATGACGACGACATGCCGCAGCTCGGCCGTCTTCTCCTGGCGGGCGCGCAGGCGCAGGTGCTCCACGATCCTGATGATCAGCGTGCCCATCAGGAACGCCTTGTCCTCGTCGTTGGCCACGTCCTCGATGGCGAGCACCACGTTGCGGCGCAGCAGGCCGCCGATGTCGGCGGGGTGGCCGCCCTCGAAGAAGCGCCCGGCCGAGCCGACCCGCAGCGAGCGCAGCCGCAGCGAGATGAAGCCCTCGACGTCGGCCTGCACCTCCCGGCCGTAGCCGATCTCCTTGATCACGTCCATCGCCTGCTCCTGGAGCTGCCTGAGCGTGGGCACGCTCGGCGGCACCTTGGACCCGGGTACGGCACCGCCGGTGACGACGTCCCACCCGTTGGCCTCGTAGACGCGCTGCAGGGCCAGCGACATGATCTGCGGGAACGGCTCGTCGGCGTCGAAGGCGGCCATGAACAGCGCCCGGACCATGTCGATGTGCGCCTGGACCGGGTAGCCGGGCTCGGGCTCCAGCGGGTTGACGCTGAACGGCACCGAGTCGGGCGCCGACGGGTTGATCACGGTGACGGGGGCGTCGATGCGCCCGGCCATGGCGGCGTACTCCGATTTGGCCGGTTCGATGGCCAGCCACGGGATATCCGCCTTGCTGAGCTGTTCGAGCAGGTGCCGTACGGTCTGCGACTTGCCCGAGCCTGTCGCCCCGGTGATGAAGGCGTGCCGGTTGAGCGTGGACAGCGGCACCTTGAAGGTGCCCACGGCGCGGTCCTGGCTGTCGAGGATGGCGCCCAGCTCAAGCCCGCCCGTCCCCGCCTCGGAGGTCACGTCGAAGAACCCGGACTCCAGCACCCGCACGCCCGGCACCTCGCGCCTCGGCAACCCCGCCAGCGCGGCCAGCGCGCCCGCCGTGGCCGCGAACGGCGCCGCCGCCCCGTCGCCGGGGTCCTGGGTGCTCAGGCCGAGCACCTCCGACAGCGTGTAGGTGGCGGTCAGCGCGCTGCGCAGGCGGTAGGGGTGGTGGCTCAGCTCCACCGAGCCGACCAGGACCGGCGCGATCTGCCGCAGTTCGTCGGGGGTCGCGGCGCCGGCCAGCACCCGGACGTTCCACAGGCCGGCCTCGCGGAAGGCGTCGAGCTCCTGCATGCGGCGTTCGGCCCGCTCGGCGTCGAACCGGGAGCGTTCGGAGGCGTCGCCGTACTGCCGCAGGACGTTGAGCTGGGTGCGCAGGTGGGCCACCTCGGCGTCGAGCAGGTCGGTCGGCTCGGCCACGACCAGCCACGCGAACGGCCGCGACATGAGCGTGACGAGCGTGGACTCGAACAGCGTGGGCCGCCTGAGCTCGTCGGGGTCGGCCTCGCCGCGGCGGCCGAGCGGCGGCGCCTGCCGGCCCGGGCACGGGGTCCAGACCAGGCTGTTGAGCTCGGTCAGGTACTCCTCGCTCACCTCGACGCCCCGCGCGCCCCCGGGGAACAGCAGCGGCTCCTGCTCCCCGGCCCGACGGGCGGCGTGCGGCGCGCTCAGCGGTCCGGAGTTGCTGATCAGCTCCAGCGGCGCCCCGGAACCGCGCGAGAGCCAGCCGATCACGAACGACCGGCCGCGCTGCGCGGCGGACAGGACGGCGGGCAGGACCGTGACGAAGTCCCACTCGGCCGACGAGCCGCGGGACGGCGCGGCGATCGACTGGACGAGGTACCAGGGGCCGTTGAGCGGGCGCGGCGCCCCCGCCGACACGCTTGGCTGCATTTCAACCCTCCAAAGGCGGCTTCATGTAACGTCCGCCGACGATCAAGGCATCACCCTGGCATTGGCCATGTCATTACCTCTGCTTGCGCCAGTCCAGGCGTGGCGGCGGCGGTCCGAGGTTGGGCGGCGGCTCGTCCGCGGCCCGATCCGTCTGCTCAAGCGCGAGTACGGCCTCGCGGACATCCTCGAACTCTCCGAGCGTCGTCTTCGGAAATGTGAGGATCGCCGGATTGGCGTCGGCCAGCCTGACCCGCCGGCCGCTGGCCGTCGCGTCCGTGACGATCACCGAGGTGGTGGGTAACTGCTGCAGCCGGTGCGGCTCGACGAGGAACTCGCGCGAGCGCTGCAGCACCCGCTCCGTCTCGCCCATCTTGGTGGCGGTCCTGCCCCACTCGGTGGACTCGGTGATGTCCCCGGCCAGGTCGGTGGGGCTCTCCTCGCGCTCGTGCTCGCCCTCCTCCTCGGCCTGGTCGATGGTGGAGGTGTAGTTGCCGTTCAGGGTGGCCATCGACGCGCCGATCGTCTCGGTGAGCTGGGCCAGCTCCAGGCGGTGCTCGGTGCCGACGTGCTCGCTGGCCACGCGGGCGTCCTCGGCGTTGCCCAGCCGCATGAACGCGACCGCGGCGTGCCCCCGGCCGAGCCGTTCGCGGACGGTCGGGGTGAGGCTGCGGTAGGTCAGCACCAGGCCGGTCCGCGAGGTCTCGCAGGCGTCCATCAGCCGGTCGAGCACGTCGCCGCGGAGCTTGTCCGCGCCCGCGACGATGATCGTGTGGTACCAGGGGCGGTCGGAGGCGGGCGACTGGCGCAGGATGTGGGTGAGCGCGGTGGCCACGTAGGTGCCGAGGACCCGGTTGCCGAACACCCCGGCCTGGCGGTCCATGCTGACCACGCGGAGCCTGGCGGGCGGTAGCCGTACCGCTTCGGTGCCCAGGGTTTCGAGTTTGCGGAGCTGGGACTCCAGCGCCCAGGCGCGCTCGATCACCACCCGGTCGCTGACGCCGCGGCCGAACAGCGTGCCGATGCGCTCCAGCTGGGACGCGGTGATCAGCCCGAACCTCAGGTCGTCGCGCGGGTCGCCGACCTGCGCCAGCGCCCGCAGCGCGGCCGTCACCTGGGCGATCGTGGCGTTCTCGCCGAGCACCTCCAGCACCCGCTCCAGGATCGCGTTGTCGAAGCTGAGGTCGCGGGTGCTGCGGTGCTCCTCGCTGACGCTCACCACATGCGCGAGCACGTCGGCGAACGCCTCGGGCTTGAGCGTCGCGCCCAGGTCGAGCTTGGGCAGGTCCACGGGCAGCACCCAGACGAGCGGGTCGTCGCCGCCCCGGCGGGCCAGCTCGATGAGATCCTTGGCGATCGCCCCCTCGGACAGGTCGAGCACGGTCAGGTGCCCGCCGCTGTACAGCCGGGTGGCCCCGAGCAGCGTGATCAACGCCGACCATCCGGGCAGGGTGCCTCCGGCCACGTCGATCCGGTCGATCTCGTCGGGTACGGCCACCGCGTACCAGGTGAGCTGCCGGTCGTGGCGGTCCTTGACCTCCTGCCACGCCCGGTACCGTTCCGCGTGCTCCTCCTGCGCCCGGAACAGCTCCTTGTCGCGCTCCTCGCGCAGCCGGTCGTCCCTGGCCTGCTGCTCGTGCACGCGGTAGCGCACGGCCCGGTCGCCCTGCATGACCGCGTAGCTGCAGATGATCGCGACCCCACCGGCGGCGACCAGCCCGATGATCGCGAAGGACCAGCCGATGGTGCCGGTCACCCCGAGCACGAGGATGAGGACGGCGAGCACGGCCATGAACGTGCGGAAGATCTTGACCGGCCGGTTGAGCAGGTCCTCCTGCATGCGCTCGCGGCGGATCAGCTCCGGGTCGGGCGGGCGGCGGGGATCGGTGTCCTCCTCGGCGGGCGAGGGGCGTTTGGGCGGGGGGCCGGGATCCGGGTGCAGCAGGACATACTGCCAGCCCAGGTAGATGCGGTCCGCCTGGAGCTGCGCATGCTCGGGATGCACGTCCGCCACGTGACCCTCCGGCCGCGATATGTCGTTGCTCCGTGACAGCGTAAAAGCTACACCGCCCATTGGGGCAGGGTTCTCGCCAATCAAGGGGAAATCGTCCCCACTGTTGGGACGAATGCGGCAGATGGTGCAAGCGTCACCTATTACGATCCTTACCCATGACGGATCCCTCCGGCAGCGACGACAGGCCCAAACGTCCGATTCTCGTGCCCGTGATCGGTCTGGTGCTGGCGACGGGCCTCGGCGTCACGGCCCTGCTGGGCGGCCTGAACGAGAAGCCGGACCTGAAGCCGCCGAACGTGGCGGCCGGCAGGACCATCAAGATGGGTCTGTTCGAGGCCGAGGCCGTGAGCTCGCAGGTACGGGTCCAGCGGGCCACCACGAGCTTCGGCGAGGACAAGCGCTTCCTCGACCTGACCTTCAAGGTGAAGAACGTCGGCGAGCAGACCACCCCGGTGGGGATGCCGCCCCTCGGCGGAAAGGCGCTGAGCACCACGTTCGCGGGAGCGTTGCTCAAGATCACGCCCCCGATCAAGTCGGAGTTCGCCACCGCCCACGTCGCCGGGAAGGGCCAGAGCCAGAGCGGCCAGCTGCATCCCGGCGTCGCCTCCACCGTGATCGTCAGCTACCAGGTGGACCAGACCTTCCAGCCGCCGGAGAAGCTGGTCGTCGAAGTCGGAGGGCAGGAGCTGGCCGAAGGGCACATCGACACGCGGGAGAGCTGGTGGCCGGTCTACGAGGACAGCCCGGGGCCGCTCGTCCGCAAGGTGCTGGCCCAGGTGACGATCCCGGTCAAGGCGGGTGACGGCGCGTGACGGCCACTCAGGAGCAGACCGCTCCCGCGCCCGACCGAACCGGCCGCAGGGCGCCGCGCCGCAAGGACTCCCGGGTGCTGAGCGCCGTGCTCGGCCTCGCGCTGGCCGCCGGGGCGATCTGGCTCCAGTCCATCGCCCTCGACAACAACGCGATGGAAGCCCCGCTGACCTATGTCGGCGACAGGGACGACACGGTCGACGGCGGCCGCTTCTCCGTGAAGGTGACCTCGGTCGCCACCGCCAAATCGATCGAGACCGACCAGGAGACCGTCGAGACCGACCAGGTTTTCCTCGTCGTCGGTGCCATGGGCACGGTGCCGAGCGAACCGCTCAAGCTCAGCCAGCCGACCCTGCTCACCGCCGACGGGCTCAAGTTCCAGGCCACCGACCGGATCCCGGCCACCTCGACGCTGGCCAACCGCTGGCTGCAGCCGGGCTTCTGGAACGACGGCTACTTCTTCTTCGAGGTGCCGCCCGCCGCCCTCCCGGACGCCAAGGTGGTGTTCGAGATCCCGAACAGCCCCCTGTACGGCGAGCCGCTCATGCCCGAGGTGGAGATCGATCTCGGCCTCGACGAGGCGACGGCCAAGCAGCCCCCCAAGGACGTCCACTCCCTGAAGAAGAGCCGATGAGCGACGACGACCGCGACTGGTTCGCCCCTCGGACCGGCCGGAACTCCGAGCCGTCGCCGCCCCCGAGGCCGAGGCGGAGCCCACGCCCGTCGCTGGGCGGGCCACCGCGACCGCCCCGCCCTCCCCGCCAGCCGCTCTACCCCGACCAGCAGGTCTGGCCGCCCGTCCCCAAGTCCCAAGAGCCGGTCGGCAGCTCGACCCAGCCCCTCCCGGCACTCCCCAGCGCGGGCCCGCTACCGCCCAGAAAACCCCCCGCCCCTCCGGAGGAGCCGACCGCCACCCCGCCGCCCCGCCGCCGCCGCACCCTGCTGTACGGCCTCGGCACCCTGGCGGCCTTCCTCATCGGCATCGGCGCGCCCACCGTGGACAGCTACCTCATCTTCAAGGGCGGCCGCCCCGACGACAAGGTGCACCTCGTGCCCCCGGGCCAGAGCTACACCTTCGAGCACGTCACCTGGAAGGCCGCCATCGAGCCGATGGACGACCCGGTGGGAACCACGCCGACCGGGCCCACCAAGGAATGGGTGAAGATCACCATCGACCGCACCGCGGTCGACAAGGATGGCACGGTCCTGACCGGCAAACCCGAACTGCAGGTCAAGGACCGCCGCGACCGCGCCTGGCAGGTCGAGGTGGACGACGACCTGCCGGCCGAGCACGAGATCGGCAAGACCTACACGATGAACGCGTTCGGCGTGGTGCCCACGGGACTGGCCAAGGAGGTGGAACTGGTCCTGCGCCCGAGCGGCTACCGCAAGGACACGCCGACCGAGGACCTGTTCAAGGTCGACCCGGACTCCACCGAGAACGACGACGACGTGCTCAGATTCACGCGGTGATGTCCTCGCCGCGGAGCCTGGCCCTGGTGGCCGCGATGTCGAACGTCGCGGCCAGCAGGCAGAAGGTCAGCGAGGTCAGCAGCAGGTCCTTCACGAACCCCACCGGCTGCCCGAGCACGATCCAGAGGTACGGCACGTCGCTGCCGATCAGCGTGCGCACGCCCCGGTCGGCGTAGTCGAAGCCGTACCGCAACCCCACGTAGAGCAGGCACATCAGCCCGAAGAGCAGCAGCCCGCCCTTGACCGTCACCCGGAAGGCGTTCAGCACGGGTACCCAGCGGTCGCGGAATCCGCCGATGACCCGGTCGACCGACTTCTGGGTGAGGTTGTGGCTCTGCTCCAGCCGGTCGACGCCGCGCTCGACGCGGGTGCCGCGCAACGCCCTGCGGGTGTCGTCCACGGTGCCGCCGAAGACCAGGACGGCGATGGCGAGCCAGGTGAGCGGGAGCACCAGCGCGTCGATGACATGCGGCCAGAAGTCCCCGACGAACTTCCAGAACGCGTCCCAGCCGGGGATGTTCTCCCGGGCGGACTGCCAGAGGTCGGCGCCGCCCGCGACCACCTCCCGGTGCTCCAGCCAGTCGCCGCGCAGCTTGGCGAAGGCGAGCAGGGCGTTGATGCCGCAGAACATGAAGGCGAACTCGGCGAAGGCGGCCGCGAGCCCGGTGTACTTCCCGCTGCCCTTCTCGACCATCCGATTGAAGATCGCCCGGAGTCCGAACACGACGACCATCGCCGCCAGCGAGACGCGCCAGTCGAGGTTGCTCAGCCCCCCGCCCGCGGTGGTCTGCTCGTCGGCGCCGGTCGCGACGTTGTTCAGGATGATGGTGT
The DNA here is from genome assembly GCF_040645915.1 of Nonomuraea sp. NPDC046570. Classification (NCBI taxonomy): domain Bacteria; kingdom Bacillati; phylum Actinomycetota; class Actinomycetes; order Streptosporangiales; family Streptosporangiaceae; genus Nonomuraea; species Nonomuraea sp. NPDC046570. Next base: position 54,747 of record NZ_JBEYZF010000033.1, read on the forward strand.
AGAAGTTGTCGTCGATGTTGTGGGAGAAGTCGAGCTGGATGAAGTCGATCGCGTCGACGACGTGCAGTTCCCAGCCCAGGTAGATGATCGCGAACGCGGGGGCCACCCGGTTCAGCGAGCTCCAGAACTTCTCGTCCTCGGCGCCGTCCGCGCGCCTGGCGCCCGTCTCCCACAGCGCGTCGCGCAATGCCAGGAACATGCCCGTGGTCATCGTCATGGAGACCATCACGATGACGGTGAAGATCACGACAGTGGCCACCAGGCGGACCTGGTAGTAGGAGCCGTGCGAGATCTCGGTGGCCAGGTAGAGCAGCGCGAAGCGGGTCGCCTCCCCCGCCGAGAACCACAGGATCAGCGGAAGCGCACACCGCCCGGCGAGGCGGAGGGTGTGCAAGGGCAGTGAGAAGGGCGACGGCGTCCTCTGGGCCGGGGAAGGCGCAGGTCGGGGTGGCGCCGCCACACCTGACGATCCTGACATCTGGTGAATCGTATCGGTCTGCCCCTCCCGTCGCAGCCCGGAATGCGAACGATGTCGTTGAGTGTTCAACCAACCATGACGCTTCTCAACGAGATCGAGCGTTACCGCTACGCCGAGCGCCTGCTGGGCCAGCGGGACCCGCTCGGAGCCCTGACCATGCTGGAGCCCCTCCTCGCCGACCACGCCGACGACCACGGCGTCCAACTCCTGGCCGCCCGCGCGTACTACCACTCGGCCCAGCTCGGCCGGGCCCGCGACGCGCTGACCGGCCTGCTGGAACGCGACCCGAGCGACCACTACGCCCGCTTCCTGCTCGGCCGCACCCTGGAGCGCGCCAGCCGCCCTGCGGAGGCCCTCCCCCACCTCCGCCTGGCCGCCACCATGCACACCGACCCCGACTACACCGACTCGGTCCTCCGAGTAGAACGCAAACTCACCAAGTAGCCACCCGGTGCGCCCATGAGCGCACCGGGCCACATTCCCAAAAGGCTCACGAAAGCGTAGTCACTCAGCTACGTTCTGCGACATGACTGATCATTCCCCCTCCCAGTCAGCCGCCTACGGAGAGCTCCTCGGCGCAGTCCGCGGAATCATCGACTCCGCCAGAAGCAGACTGACTCGTTCCGCGAACAGCATCGTCATCGAGACCTACTGGGCCATCGGCGCCCAGATCCTCGCCAGGCAGGCGGCGGAGGGCTGGGGCGCCAAGGTGATCGACCAACTCGCCGTAGACCTCCGGGTGTCGCATCCGGAGGTCCGCGGGATCTCCCGGCGCAGCCTTCACTACATGCGGGCACTGGCCCAGGAGTGGCCGCAGGAATTTGTGCCACAGCTGTTGCACAAATTGCCGTGGGGCCACATCCGCGTGTTGCTCGACTCTTTCTCTGACCGCCCTACCAGGGACTTCTACGCCACACGCGCCGTCCAGGAGGGCTGGACGCGTGCGGTGCTCGAGTTCATGATCAAGAGTCGGCTCCACGAGCGCGAGGGCGCCGCGATCACCAACTTCGACACCACCGTCCCCGAAGAGCACCGCGAGGCGCTCAAGCAGCTCGTCCGCGATCCCTACGTGCTCGACTTCCTGGCCACGCCCCCGGCCGCCGAGCGGGATCTGCGGCTCGCACTCGTCGGTGCGCTGACCCGGTTCCTCCAGGAACTCGGGACCGGCTTCGCCTTCATGGGCACGGAGTACCGCCTGGCCGTCGGCAGTCAGGAGTTCTTCATCGACCTGCTCTTCTACCAGACCAGGCTGCACCGCTACGTGGTCTTCGAACTCAAGGTCGGCCCTTTCCAACCCGAGTACGTCGGCAAGCTCAACTTCTATGTCCAGGTCGTCGACGGAGAGGTTCGCGACCCGGAGGTGGACCACCCGACGCTGGGCGTCCTGCTCGTGGCCGACAAGGAGCAGGTCATCGTGGAGTACGCGCTGACCGGCCTGACGACCCCGCTGGCGGTCAGCACGCTGGGGCGGCTGCCCGAGGAGGTTCGCGAGGTGCTGCCGTCGCACGACGCGATCGCCCGGACCGTGAACGACACGATCAAGCGGCTCGGACCGGCTCAGCGGGTGTAGGGGCCGGGGTGCGGCGGCGGAGCAGGAGGTGGAGGGCGCCGCCGGCGGTCAGGCCCCAGAAGGCTGAGCCGATGCCGAAGAAGGAGACGCCCGAGAAGGTCACCACGAAGGTCACCACGGCCGCCTCGCGGCCCTCCGCCGCCTGGAAGGCGCCGACCAGGGCGTTGCCGAGCGCGGCCAGCAGGGCGAGGCCGGCCACCGCCTCGATCAGGATCGGGGGCGAGAGCAGGACCAGGGCCGTGGCCATACCGGCGCCCAGGCCGAGCACGATCATCGACACCCCGGCCGTCACCGAGGCGATCCACCGGCGGGACGGGTCGGGTTCCGCCTCGGGGCCCGCGGCCAGGGCGGCGGTGATCGCGGCCAGGTTCACCGCGTGCCCGCCGAAGAACGCCCCCGCCGCCGAGGCCGTCCCCGTGGACAGCAACACGCCACGCAGGCGCGGGCGGTAGCCGTACCCGGACAGGACTGCCATTCCCGGGACGTTCTGTGAGGCCATGGTCACCAGGAAGAGCGGCACTCCCATCCCGGCCAGGACCGAGAAGTCCCATACGGGAGCGGTGAACTCCACCACGGGCAGTAGTGCGACCCCCGACAGGCCGCCGGGAGGGGCCGTCACCGCGATGGCGATCACGGCGGCCACCAGCGCCCCGGGTACGGCCCACACGCGCGCCCAGCGGTACAGCGCCGCCCAGACGAGGATCACCGGCGCGGCCATCCAGGGGATCGACGTCATCGCGGTCACCGGGGCCAGGCAGAGCTTGAGCAGCACCCCGGCCAGCATGGCGGCGGCGACCGGCTTGGGGATGGCCTCGATGAGCCGGGCCAGCGGCGGCAGGAACCCGGCCGCGACGATGAGCGCCCCGCACAGCACGAACGCGCCCACGGCGGCGGCGAAGCCGGGGGACGGGGTGGTGAGCAGCAGCGCGGCGCCGGGGGTGGACCAGGCGATGCTGATCGGCAGGCGCTGCCGTACGCCGAGGACGATCGCGACCACGCCGACGGACACGCACAGGGCCAGCAGGCCGGACGCGGCCTGGCTGGAGGAGGCGCCGGCCGCGCGCAGGCCCGCGAGCACGACGGTGAACGAGCTGGCGAAGCCGACGAGGGCGGTCACCACCCCTGCGATAATGGGACGAGACAGGCGTTCCATAAACGGAACGCTAACGGCGGGGCGCCGCCGCGCGCAAGATGGGAGACGATGTCGAGATGACCACACGGCCGGCCCTCGACACCGACCCCGAGAAGGTCGGGCAGCGCATTCGGCACCTGCGCCAGGCGCGTGGCGTGTCGCTCTCCGAGCTCGCCAGGAGGGCAGGCGTCGGCAAGGCCACGCTGTCCGGCCTGGAGACCGGTACCCGCAACCCGACGCTGGAGACGCTGTGGGCGATCACCGCGCAGCTCGGGGTGCCGATCGCGGCGATCCTCGACCCGCCGACCGAGCCGCTCGTGGTGCGCGGCCAGGCGGTCGAGGCGACGCTGCTGCGCGTGTTCGAGGAGAACGGGGTGACCTTCGAGCTGTACCACATGCGGGTGCCGCCGGGCGTCTCGCAGACCTCGCCCGCCCACCACGCGGAGGTGAGCGAGCACGTCACGGTGTTCAGCGGGGTGCTGAGCGCGGGCCCGCTCGACGCGCCGCTGACGGCGGGGCCCGGGGAGTACATCTGCTGGCAGTCCGACGTGCCGCATCTGTACGTCGCGGTCGGCGAGCAGGAGGTGCGCGCCAGCCTGCTGATCCGCTACCCCGCGCACGCCCGGAGCGCACGCGTGCGGCCCAGGTCCCATAGGGACCTGGGCCGCACGTGAGGTCAGGTCAGACGGCGACCGCGAGCTGGGCGACCTCGCCCAGCTTGGCCTGCACCGCGACGTCCCTGGTGACGCCGCCGCCCGCGATGATGCGGACGGTCCAGTCGCCGGGCGCGGCGAAGAAGCGGAAGATGCCCTCGTCGGAGACGACGACCTCGCCGGTGAACTCACCGGAGTGGTCGAGCAGGCGGGCGTAGGCGGTACCGGCGCCGGTCACGACACCCTGGATGACGGCCTGGGTCGACAGGTCGATCCCGGCGGGCAGCGCGACGGTCTGCTCCGGCGCGGCGCAACCCTGAGCGGAAACAGCAGACATCAGCGGGCCTCTCCCAGCTCGATCGGCACGCCCACGAGCGAGCCGTACTCGGTCCACGAACCGTCGTAGTTCTTGACATTGGCCTGGTCGAGCAGCTCGTGCAGCACGAACCAGGTGTGCGCGGAGCGCTCGCCGATGCGGCAGTAGGCGATGGTGTCCTTGCCGAAGTCGACGCCGGCGTCGCCGTACAGCTTGCTCAGCTCGTCGTCGGACTTGAAGGTGCCGTCGTCGTTGGCCGCCTTCGACCACGGGATGCTGCGCGCGGTCGGGATGTGGCCCGCGCGCTGCGCCTGCTCCTGCGGCAGGTGGGCGGGGGCCAGCAGCTTGCCGGTGAACTCGTCGGGCGAGCGGACGTCGACCAGGTTGAGCTTGCCGATCGCGGCGAGGGCGTCGTCACGGAAGGCGCGGATCGACAGATCCTGCTCCTGGGCGGTGTAGGAGGTCGCGGGACGGGCGGCGACCTCGGTGACCAGCTCGCGGGAGTCCAGCTCCCACTTCTTGCGACCGCCGTCGAGCAGCTTGACGTCGCCGTGGCCGTACAGCTTGAAGTACCAGTAGGCGTAGGAGGCGAACCAGTTGTTGTTGCCGCCGTAGAGCACGACGGTGTCGCCGTTGGCGATGCCGCGCTCGGACAGCAGGGCCTCGAAGCCCGCCTTGTCCACGAAGTCACGGCGGACCGGGTCCTGGAGGTCCTTCCTCCAGTCGATCTTCACGGCGCCACGGATGTGGCCCTTGTCGTAGGCGCTGGCGTCTTCGTCGACCTCGACGAGAACGACGCCGGGGGTGTCGAGGTGGGCCTCGACCCAGTCGGCATCCACCAGGACGGCGGAGCGGCTCATTGGTGAACCTCCATGTTGGCAGCGGGCAGTAGACGGCGAATCATCAGGTACATCTCGCAGCCGAGGCAGAGTCCGATGGCTGCGTTGAGGAGGGCGGCGAGGAGAGCCGCGGCCGTCGCCCCGAGGGCGAGCGGCGTGATCCCGGTGACGAATCCGACCAGCCCCGCGACCGCGAAGATCAGCCCCACAGCCTGCGCGAAACGCGGCGGGCGGGCGTCCTCGGTCTCCTTCGGGGCGCTCCTGACGAGCACCTTGAAGAGCATGGTGTACGGCGAGACGCGGGCCACTCCCAGAGCAAACACCACCGCCTGGGCGGCGAGCAACCACCAACTCCCCGTCAACAGGACGAGGGCGAGGACCAGCGTGGTGATCGTGGCGCCGAAGCGCAGGGCTCTGGGGTCGGCACGCATCGCGAGATGCTCCTGAAGGGGTCGATGGGGCGGACTTTCCGTCCGCTCGAGATCGTCCTCAGGCAGCGCGACAGAGCGCGGTCGACACGCGGCAGAAATCAACCGCGCGCCGCTTCGTCAGCAGCTCTGTCGTGGGGTTCATGGCGTTGACACTACCCCGTCGTCCCGCCATCTGTCACATCTCGTCCGCGTCCTGAGATACGGCGGCGCCGAGGGCGGCGATGACGTCGGCTTTTCTCGGCTGGCCGGCGGCCCGCTTGACGATCGCGCCGTCCCCGTCGAGGACCAGGACGGTCGGCGTGCGCATGATGTCGAGCCTGCGCACCAGGTCGAGGCGGGACTCGGCGTCGATCTCCACGTGCGTGACGCCGGGCACGAGCGCGCTCACCTCGCCGAGCACGCGGCGGGTGGCCCGGCAGGGCTGGCAGAAGGCGGTGGAGAACTGCACGAGCGTGGCCTTCGGGCCGAGCGGGGTGTTCAGGTCGTCCTCGGTCAGGCGGTCGGACACCTGGTCGCCTCGTCTCGTCTCGCGTACTCGCCCGTCGGCGCGGTGCCGTACCAGGGCGATCACCGCGCCGAGCGCGAGTGTGCCCAGCAGCACCCACAGACCCGTCACGTCCGTGCAACCACGTTCGCGCCGCGCTTCTTCCCTCAGCCGGGCTTGGCGGTCAGCAGCGTCCTGCCGTGGGCGTCGACGATGTCGAAGCGGGCGATCTGGTCGGCCGCGATCGACGTCGTGCCCTCCCAGGCGCCGTCCTCGCTGTAGTTGCCGCTGCGCGCGGTCCAGGTGGTGGCGGTCTCCTTCGTACCGTCCCGGCCGACGACGACGAGGCTGCACTTGGTGCCGACGGGCACACCCTGGACGGTGACCGTGACGGTGGTCGCCGGCGGCCCCGGCATCGCGGTCACGCTGGCCTTGACGCTGCCGCGCTTGCCCTTGAACACCATGCCTTCGGCGGCGGCCATGGACTCGTCCTGCTTGGCCTTGGCGGGGGCGGGGGTGTCGGCGAGCAGCCGTTCGGCCGCCTTGTCCTGCGCGACCTCGGGCGCCATGACGCTGCTGGCGGACTCCGCGGGGCCGCCGCCCTGCTGGGCGCCGTTCCACACCGTGCCGCCGACGACGACGGCCGCGGCCGACGCGGCGACCGCCAGCACCAGGCGGGCCCGGCGGCGGCGCCTGGCGCGCGCGCTCAGCAGCCGGTCGAGCACCTGGTGCGGCGGGCGGACGACCTGCTCCACCTCGCGTTCGGACACCTTGGCCAGGAAGGCCGTCACCCCCGACAGCTCCATCAGCTCAGCGCCGCACTCCTCGCAGGTGGCCAGGTGGGTGTCGATCTCCAGCGCCTCGTCGGGCTCCAGCGCGCCCAGCGCGTGTGCGCCGAGCGACAGCCGTACCTCCTCGCAGGTCATCATGGCGCCAGCCCCCGTTCTTCCAGGGCGAGCTTGAGCGCCCGCAACGCGTAGTAGGTACGTGACTTGACCGTTCCGGCGGGAATGCCGAGCGTCGCCGACGCCTCCTTCACCGATCGCCCCCGGTAGTAGACCTCCAGCAGCACCTCGCGGTGCTCGGGCCGCAGCGCGGCCAGCGCCTCGGCCACCGCCCACGACTCGACCGCGCGCTCCAGCTCGTCGTCGGCGGGCACCACGGCCAGCGCCTCGTCGCCCGTCTCCGGCGGCCGGGCCTTGCGGGCCCGGTGCTGGTCGACGACGAGGTTGCGGGCGACCGTGAACAGCCAGGCGCGGATGGGCCGCCCGGAGAGCGCGTCGGGGTGACGCCACGCCCGCAGCAGCGTCTCCTGCACGACATCCTCCGCTCGCCCGGCGTCCCCGGTCAGTCGCAGTACGTATCCGTAGAGTGGCCCGGCGTGCTCGTCGAAGAGGCCGCGCATCAGTTCCTCGTCGGCGGCGGTTGCTGGACTCACACCCTCATCACGTATGGCGGCGGGTGGCGGTTCGAGGTCATCCATTGAGAGGTACGTCACTCGCCTCGGCGGTGAACCGCAGCCCGGCGGGGACCTTCTTCACCTCCGTCACCTTCACGTCGAAGGGCACCCTTCCCTTGAACGGAATGGTGTACGTCACGAGCCTGGCCAGCGCGCCCGGCACGCCCTCGATCTTCTCGGCGACCAGCCGGATACCGCCGTCGGCCAGTTCGACCCGCATCTCGGCGGTGACCTTCAGCCGCTGCGCGCCGACGGGCACGTCCCCGCTGGCGAGCAGCCGGTCCCCCGAGGCGGTGATCTTGATGCCGCGCGGGGCGAACCGGTCGATGGTCTGCTGCGTGAGGGTGCCGGTCATGGAGACGCGCTCGGCCCTGATGTCGGCCTGACCGGCCTTCTGGATGACGTCGAGCAGCGGCGCGGTCACGTTGTAGGCGGCGCCGTTGAGGTCCTTGACCGGGACGCCGCCGTAGGTCAGCGTGCCGAGGTCGAAGCGCACCTCGGGGTAGCGCCCCGAGAGGGCCTGGGTCAGGAAGGGGATGCCCTCGATCGTCACCGTGGGCGGTCCCGACAGGTCGGCGGCGGCGGCGATGCGGTTGGCGAGGTCGCGTTGGAGCCCGGCCACGGCGACCCGGTCGACCGCGACGAGCAGGACGGTCAGCACGATCAGGAAGACGATCAGCTTGCGCATCTGACTCCTCGGGGCTGGTCGGGGGACACCCTATCGATCACAAAGGCACATTCCCACGATCTCCCGTTTTATGGTCATCCACCGGCGAAGGGCGGCAGCACCTCAACCGTCACGCCCTCCTCCAGCACCACCGAGCCGTGCGCGCGCCGGCCGACCGGAGCGCCGTCGATCAGGAACGACGAGCGCCGTACCACCCGGCCGAGCTCGTCACGATCCGCTGTGATTTTGGTCATGAGTTCGGCGAGATTCGCCGCCTCGAACGGCTCCTCCGCCACTCCGGCCGCGTCCTTCGCCGCGGCCCAGTAACGCACCTTTCCCGTGGCCATGAGCACCTCACCATTCCTCTGAGTCCATTGTGCGCTCCGCTTAACGTAGACGTAGCGTGTTCACCTGGTGGACGCACCGTGGACGGTCCATTCTCGTGGGTTATCCTCACCTACAGGACCTGGGCGACGCCGCCACCGGGTCCTTACGTGTTTTAGTACGGCCCGGCACTCCGGAACCGAGGAGTCGAAATGAGCAACCTGCTCCTGTTGACCAACGCCCTCGAGCCGTCCGCCGAGGTGCTACCGGCACTGGGGCTGCTCCTGCACTCGGTTCGGGTGGCCCCCGCGGAGGCCACCGCGCTCATCGACGCCGCGCCCGCCGACGCCGTCCTGGTCGACGCGCGCAAGGAACTCGCGCACGCCAAGAGCCTGTGCCGGCTGCTGCGTACCACCGGCATCACCAGCCCGCTGCTGGTGATCGTCACCGAGGGCGGGCTGGCCGCGATGACCGCCGAGTGGGGTGTGGACGACGTGCTGCTCGACAGCGCGGGCCCGGCCGAGGTGGAGGCCCGGCTGCGGATGGCCGCGGGGCGGCTGTCGCTGGCAGGGGCCGAGGAGGTGCCCGACGAGATCCGCAACGGCGACCTGTCGATCGACGAGGCCACCTACACCGCCCGGCTGCGCGGGCGCGCGCTGGACCTGACGTTCAAGGAGTTCGAGCTGCTCAAGTACCTCGCCCAGCACCCCGGCCGGGTCTTCACCCGGGCGCAGTTGCTGCAGGAGGTCTGGGGCTACGACTACTTCGGCGGCACCCGTACGGTCGACGTGCACGTGCGGCGGCTGCGGGCCAAGCTCGGGCCCGAGAACGAGGCGCTGATCGGCACGGTCCGCAACGTCGGCTACCGGTTCGTCCCCGACCGCTCGGACTCCGTGCACGCCTGACCTTCTTCACCTTGCTCTGACCTGGGCCGCACCCTAGAGTACTTTCAGTTATGACTGAAAGTACTAGCCTCGAAAGAGACGCGATGAGTTCTGCGGCCGACGGCACCCAGGTGCTGGAGTGGGTCGAGCGCGTGGCGGCGTTCTGCGTGACCGAGTGGGGGCTGGCGCCGATCACCGGGCGCATCCTCGGCTGGTTGATGATCTGCGAGCCCGCCGAGCAGTCGGCCGGCGACATCGCCGACACGATCGGGGCCAGCAGGGCCTCGCTGACCTCCAACATCCGGCTGCTGATGGCCACCGGCCTGGTCCGCAGGATCAGCCGTCCCGGCGAGCGCACCGCCTACTACCGCATCGAGGACGACGCCTGGCAGAAGGTCATGGAGCGCAAGCTCGCCGCGCTGAGCATCTTCGACGACATCGCCAGAGAGGGCATCGACCTGGCCGGCGACAACCACCGGGCCAGGCGGATCCGGGTCGCGCAGGAGTCCATGAGCCGGCTGGCCACCTCGCTGAAGCCGCGCGAGCGCTGAGCCCGCGCCGGACCGGCGCGGGCTCCTCGCCTGGTTAGGGGACGACCGTGATGCGGTTGGTCGCGGGCGGGGCGATGGGGTTGTTCCGGCCCAGCTGCGCGGCGAAGGCGTCGATGTCGAGCGGGCCGCTCCACACATCGGTGCCCTCCTTGAAGACGGCGAAGGCGTCACCGCCGCCGACCAGGAAGTTGTTGATCGCCACCCGGATGGACTGGGTGTCGGTCACCGCCGCGCCGTCGAGCGTCATGTTCGAGACCCTCGACCCCCACGGCGCGCTCTTGCTGTAGGTGTAGGCGAAGTTCGCCGAGGGCTGCAGGATCTTGGTGAACGGCTGGCCGTTCGGACCGCCGGTGAACTGCTGCTCCAGCGCCGTCTTCAGCTGCGCCCCGGTCAGCGTCACCACCTGCATGAGGTTGTTGAACGGCTGGACGCTGAACGCCTCGCCGTAGGTCACCACTCCGTCGCCCTCACCCGCGGCCGAACCCGCGTACGACAGCGAGGTGCGGACTCCGCCCGGGTTCATCAGGGCGAGCTGTGCGTTGCCGCCCGTCCTCGTCCCTTCGAGCTGGCCGTCGGCGATCAGGTTGCCGAGCGCGGACTCGCCCGAGGGCGTGGCGCTGTTGGTGATGTCCGCGGTGATCCGGCCGATCGGCTTGTTCGCGACCGGCGCCACCCGGTCCTTCCAGGTCTGGACGAACTGGGCGATCTCGGTGTCGGGCGCAACCGTCCTGGTGACCACGTGGTTGTCGGCCACGACCGTGGAGCGGTCGATGTCACGGGTGCGCGTGTTCACCCCGAAGTCGACCTGGGTGATCACCCGGCCGAACGAGCCGCCCTGGCTGTACAGGCGGTCGCCGCCCTCAGGGTCCTTGACCACGCACTTGTACGCCTGGTGCGAGTGACCCGACAGGATCAGGTCGACCTCGGCGTCCACCTGGGTGGCGATGCGGTTGCCCGCGCCCGGCACCGCGCTGCACGCGTCCGGCGACTGGCCCGGGGTGACCTGGTCGCCCTCGTGCATCAGCACGACCTGCGCCTTGATCCCGACGAGCTTCAGCAGCTTGGAGGCCACGTTGGCGGCCTTGACCTCGTCGACGAACTCGATGTCCTTGATGCCCTCGGAGGTGACGATCGTCGGCGTCGTCTGGGTGACCAGGCCGATGAAGCCGATCGGCACGCCGTTCATCCACTTGACGCTGACCGGGGGCAGGGCCGGGATCCCGTACCCCTTGAGCAGGTTGCGCAGTGAGCTGCCGTCGCCTGCGCCCAGGGCGGCGAAGGCCTCCCGCTCGGCGTTCGCGTTCGGGCGCTTGAGCAGGACGTTGGCGGCGACGTAGTCGTAGGCGGCGCCCTTCCACTGGCCGGCGGGCGAGCAGCCGTCCACCGAGTGGCAGCCGCCGCGCATGATGCGCTTGAGCTCGTCGTAACCCTCGTCGAACTCGTGGTTGCCGACCGCGGCGACGTCGAGCCCGATCTTGCCGAGGAACTCCACCGACGGCTCGTCGTGGTAGGCGGCCGAGATCAGCGGTGTGGCCCCGATCAGGTCGCCCTGGGCCACCATGAGCGTGTCGCGGTTGGCGAGGTTCTTCATGTGGGTGGCGACGTAGACGGCGCCCCCCGCTTCCACGGTCTGGCCGTTCTCGTCGATCATCCGGCCCGAGGAGCCCGAGGGCGGCTCCAGGTTGCCGTGGAAGTCGTTGAGGGCGAGCAGGCGGACGGGCACGGTCCTGGCCGGTCTGCTGCCCGCGTCGGCGGGTCCGGCCGCGAGGGCGAACCCGCTCGCGGCGACGACTCCGGCCAGCGCCAGCCGGAGGACAGGGCGAGAGGTCATGCCTGCAGACGTTACGTCGGGATCCCGTACGGCAGACGTCTCAAAGCTTACGATTCGTCGGCCGCCCCCCTGGCGTTATTTGCCAGTAGTCCGCCTAGAGTTCGATTCATGACGTTGCATGTGATGAAGCGCGGACGACTTGATGACCAGGAAATCACCGGGGTGCTCACCCTGGTCGAGGCGGCCACGGAGGCCGACGGGGTGCGCCCGCTCAACGAGCACGTCATGTTGCACCTGCGGTACGGCGGAGACGAGCGCGCGCACTCACTGCTGCTCTACTCCGGCGACGTGCTGGCCGGGTACGCCCATGTGGATCTGACCGACGAGGTCGAGGGGCCGAGCGGCGAGCTGGTGATCCATCCCGCGCACCGGCGGCAGGGACTGGGCCGGGCGTTGCTGCGGGCCGTACTGGAACTCGCCGGGGGGCGGCTGCGGCTGTGGGCGCACGGGGGCAGCCCCGGCGCCGAGGCGCTGGCCGCGTCCCTGGGACTGGACAGGGTGCGGTCGCTCTGGCAGATGCGCAGGTCGCTGTTCGCGCCCCTGGCCGGCTCCGAACTGCCCGAGGGGGTACGGCTGCGCGTCTTCGTCCCGGGGCAGGACGAGGAAGCCTGGCTCAAGGTCAACGCCGCCGCCTTCGCCCACCACCCCGAGCAGGGCTCGTGGACCATGGACGACCTGCTGCGACGGGAGGGCGAGCCGTGGTTCGACGCGGCGGGGTTCTTCCTGGCCGAGCGCGACGGCCGGCTGGTCGGCTTCCACTGGACGAAGATCCACGGCTCGTCCGGTCACGGCCACGAGCCGCTCGGCGAGGTGTACGTCGTCGGCGTCGACCCCTCCCAGCAGGGCACCGGCCTGGGCAAGGCGCTCACCCTGACCGGACTGCGCCATCTACGCGCGCGTGGCCTCGCCCAGGCGATGCTCTACGTGGACGAGGCCAACACGGCGGCGATCAGGTTGTACGAGTCCCTCGGGTTCAACCGATGGGACGTCGACGTGATGTACGCGGCTACTCCACCATCCAGTGGAGCGCGTAGTACGACAGGGCGGCCACCAGAGCGGCTGCCGGGATCGTAAGGATCCACCCGGTCACGATGTTGCCCGCGACCCCCCACCGGACCGCCGAGAGGCGCTTGGTGGAGCCGACACCCATGATCGCACTGGTGATCGTGTGGGTGGTGGAGATGGGGGCGCCGAAGCCGATGGCCGCGCCGTACAGGACCGTCGCCGCGGCGCTCTCCGCGGCGAAGCCCTGGGGCGGGTCCAGCGCGATGATGCGCCGGCCGAGCGTGCGCATGATGCGCCAGCCACCGGCGTAGGTGCCCAGCGAGATGGCACCCGCCGCGGACAGGATCACCCACTGCGGGATCGGATCGGTCGGCGCGGCGTAGCCGCCGACCACGAGCGCCAGGAAGATGACGCCCATGGTCTTCTGCGCGTCCTGCAGGCCGTGGCCGAGCGCCATCGCGGCGGCCGACACGGTCTGCGCGTACCGGAAGCCGCGGTTGGCTTTGCCGGGCTGCGCGTTGCGGAAGATCCAGTAAATTGCGATCATGATCGCTGCGGCGAGCGTGAAGCCCACCAGCGGGGAGAGGATCATCGGGATGACGACCTTCACCCAGACGCCGTCCCAGTGGACCACGCTGGCCGAGGCGAGCGCGGAGCCGACCAGGCCGCCGATGAGCGCGTGACTGGAGGAGGAGGGCAGACCGAAGTACCAGGTGATGAGGTTCCAGACGATCGCGCCGATCAACGCTGAGGCCACGATCACCAGACCGTGGGAGCCGTCGGGCGCGTCGATGATGCCCTTACCGACCGTTTGGGCGACCTGGGTGCCCAGGTGCGCGCCGATGAAGTTCATCGCCGCGGCCATGAACAGCGCGGCTCTGGGGGTGAGCGCCCTGGTCGAGACCGAGGTCGCGATGGCGTTCGCCGCATCGTGGAAGCCGTTGGTGTAGTCGAAGACCAGCGCCACGACGACCACGCCGATGACGAGGGCGAGCGTGAGGTCCACTCAGCTTTCCTTGACCGCGATCGACTCGATCGTGTTGGCCACGTGCTCGAAGGCGTCGGCCGCCTCCTCCAGCGCGTCGATGACCTCCTTCATCTTCATGACCGTGAGGGCGTCGTACTCGCCGCTGAAGAGCTTGGCCAGCAGGCGGCGGTAGACCTGGTCCGCCTGGTTCTCCAGGCGGTTGACCTCGATCCAGTACTCGTTGAGGTTCTTCATCGAGCGCAGCCTGGGCATGGCCTCGGCGGTGAGCTCCGCCGCGCGCTCGAGCACCTCGACCTGCCTGACCACGTCCTTGGGCAGGTGGTCGATCTGGTAGAGGACGATGAGGTCGGACGCGGCTTCCATGGCGTCCATCACGTCGTCGAGGTTCGACGCGAGGCGGTAGATGTCCTCGCGGTCGAACGGCGTGATGAAGCTCTCATTGAGCCGATTCATGATCGCGTGGGTACGTTCGTCACCGGCGTGTTCGCAGGCGCGCATCTTCTCGGCCAGGGCTTCCCTGTCCGAGCCGTCACTGATGATCTCCACCATCAGCCGGGATGCCGTGACCAGGTTGTTCGCCGAGTCGGCGAACAGGTCGTAGTAGCTGTCCTCACGAGGCGTGAGACGCAGGCGCACGTCGTTCTCCAGATGTGCGGGGATGGTCCGCAGAGAAGGGTACGGGTTACCAGCGGAAATGCGAACTTCATCCCCCGCACACCCACTCTTCTCCTAGTGGCTACCCTGCGGGTGTTCTGCGACACCGAGGGCGGGGGGACTTTGAGTGCCATTTTGCACCTGTCCCGCCCATAGAGGGCTTTGAGGGGGGTTGCGGGTGGGAATAGGTGTTGTTTCGGCTGGTCCGGTTCGGGGTGCCGGAGGTATCGTCCTCGTCACACGTCCGTACGGTGGAAATCGCGGAAGGACCGCGACGGAGTGGGGCCGCGCTGGCCCTGGTAGCGGGAGCCGTACTTCTCCGAGCCGTACGGGTGCTCGGCCGGCGAGCTCAACCTGAACATGCAGAGCTGGCCGATCTTCATCCCCGGCCAGAGCTTGATCGGCAAAGTCGCGACATTGGACAACTCAAGCGTCACATGCCCGCTGAACCCGGGATCGATGAACCCCGCCGTCGAATGCGTCAACAACCCCAGCCGCCCCAGACTCGACTTACCCTCCAGCCTGCTGGCCAGATCATCGGGCAGACTGATCACCTCGTACGTCGACGCGAGCACGAACTCCCCCGGATGCAGGATGAACGGCTCACCCCCGTCCGGCTCCACCAGACGCGTGAGATCAGGCTGCTCGACAGCGGGATCGATGTGCGGATACCGGTGATTCTCGAAGACGCGGAAGTACCGGTCGAGGCGTACGTCGATGCTGGACGGCTGAACCATGGAAGGATCGAAAGGGTTCAACCTCACACGGCCGGCATCGATCTCAGCACGGATATCACGGTCGGAAAGCAGCACGCAGAGCAACCTACCGTGTGCGACGGAGAGACTCGGCTTCCACGGGCTTGCTGAAGTGCACCGGCTTTCCGCTACAGTGGTTCCCGCGGCCCACAGCCGATGCGGGTGTAGTTCAATGGCAGAACATCAGCTTCCCAAGCTGACAGCGCGGGTTCGATTCCCGTCACCCGCTCTACACGAGAAAGCCCAGGTCATCCGGTGGATTCGGAGCCTGGGCTTTGATCTTGTATGGGGTTGTTGATCTCTCCGTGCAATTAACGTGCAATTAGAGCTGGCGGCTACCCGGCGGGAACCAACAGGCCAGGCGCGTCGTTCGGGCTTGACGCAGATCGCCAGATGCTCGCGGAGCGCCGGGATGATCGCCTGCGGGATGCCTACGGTGCGCCGCCCGGCCTTGGACTTGGGCGGGCCGAGGATGCTCTCCCCCGTTGAACGCTCGAGGTAGGCCACCCTGACGCGGACCGTTCCCGCGTTGAGATCAATGTCACTCCTGGTCAGCGCGGTGATCTCCCCCCAACGCAGGCTCGCGAACGTCGTGAGGAGGACGAAGGCGCGAGATCGCCGATCACGAGTGCCGTCCGCCTGCCCGGTATCGATCATCCGCCAGAGGGATTTCCCCGCTTCGGCTCTGGTCGGGAACATCTCCGGACAGATCCGCATCTCGCCGTGCCATTGGAAGCGGATGCGGTAGCCCTCCCCCTTCATGAGTCCCGGATGTTGCCGACCGGGCGACGGCCCACCTTGTCGGCGAGCTCGAAGATCTGGCCGACGGTGAGCACCGGGCGTTTTTCCGCTTGCTCGTCACCGGCCCCTCGGATCCGGCAGGGGTTGCGCGGAATGATGCGGTCATCCTCAGCGGCGGTCGTGAGTACGGCCCGCAGCAGGCGGTACGCCTTGGCCGCCATGCCGACCGACACCCCGTTGCCGAGCAGTTCGGCCCGCCACTGCCGAATCATCGCGGTGGACAGCTTGCCGAGCGCTTTGTCCCCTCGTTCTGTCTCCCCTCGTATAGGCGGAGTGGCGAGGACCGCTGTCTGCGCTACAACGATCCCCGCCACCCCGAACGCGGCAGCATGAGACACCCGGAGTCGATCATGCCGCCGCGGATCTAACGAGCGTTGCCGCCGAGGAGCGCCCTCCAGACGGCTTCCGCCTCCTTGAACGACCATCGATAGGTCTCGTGCACTTCGTTGAGCCGCGTCCGCCGGATGTAAGCGACGCCCGCCGCGTGACAGAGCTCGAAGAACGGCGCGCGGCAGTCACAAGTCCAAGCGATCACACGAACCCGATCTTCAGCGCGGTACGGCGGTCGCCACACGAGGCACATGTGATCCGGCACGGGCTTGGACACATGCGGGCTCAGGCACCCGGAGGTCACGGTCATGACGCCGCCCGTCCAGTGCCATCGCAGCGCCAGCACTCGCCCTTCTGCCGTTCGTCGGCGACGGCATCCCCCGGATTCTCGGCGGCCACCACGGAACGGCGCAGGCTCACGTACTTCCAACCTCGCCCCGAGCAAGAGACACATCGCGCAGTCATGCAGCGAGGATTGCCCGGTCAGGCGTCACGTCTCGACCGCCCGCGAGTACCGTCTGTGATCGTCCGGTCTCTGTTCGTCTCGTCTTTGTCTCCCCCGCGCACGGAAGCCCGGTTAACGTGGGCTTATGGCACCCCAGCCTGCGACGCAGACCGCGATCCTGTTGAAGACGCTCCTGAAGCAACGGCACTGGCAGACGTACAGCACGTTCTGTAAGGAGTACGACAAAGCGGCCAAGAAGGTGGACCCCTCGTTGCAGGGCGGATGGCCGAGCCGGGCGCAACTCCACCGCTGGCTGACCGGCGAACTCAAGGGCCTGCCGTACTCGGATCACTGCCGGGTGCTGGAGGCGATGTTTCCCGGTCGCTCCGCCCACGAGCTGTTCGCCGCGAACGGCGTCGAGGTGCCCGCACCGAGGATCGAACCGGACCCGGCACCAGTCGCCGGTCCCTCGGCCGAGAGCGCACAGTTGGGCGATCTGTCAGCCGTGTTCAGCAGCCGGGCCGCGTTCTCGTCGGCCTACCCGGCAGCGACGCTGTTCGACACGGCGAAGGAGATCAGCGCGGCGGGCCTGTCGCTCAACGTGATCTGCCAGAGCTCCCCAGACCACCAGCTGAGGCGCCTGTTGGACTCTGGCACCCGGATCCGGTGCCTGTTTCTCGATCCCAAAGGGGAGGCCATCCGCGCCCGCGAGTCGGAGGAGGGCTACACAGACGGAACACTCACGACGTTGACCGCGCTCAACATCAGCATGTTGACCAGGCTCCGCGCTCGGTTGGACACGGAGTCAGCCCAGCGCTTGAGCTGCACGTCTACGACGAGACAATCCGGTTCAACATCCTGATCGTGGATCGCGGGCTTTGCGTGGTTCAGCCGTACTTGCCGGAGGCGCGCGGAGTGGATTCGCCTACGCTCGTGATCACAGACAACACCGCCGCAGATGGGCTGTTTCCCGTCTTCGACCAAGTATTCACCTCCATGTGGGAGCGGAGCAGGCCCGTATGACCCTCGACACCCGGACGCTTCTCCCGATCGCCGACCACGCCGTCACCATCGCCGCCGAGATCATCCGCACCAAGGCACCCGGTGTCATCACCGCCAAGGGTGACCGAGACATGGCCACCGAAGTGGACTACGCCGTCGAGCACGCCGTACGAGAGTTCCTGGCGCGCGAGACACCGGAGATCGGGTTCTTGGGCGAGGAGGAAGGCGTCAGCCGTACCGGCAACGGCCTGATGTGGGCACTCGACCCCGTGGACGGCACCGCGAACTTCCTGCACGGCATCCCGTTGTGCGGGGTCTCCCTGGGCCTGGTGGACAAGGACATGCCCACCGTCGGCGTGATCGACCTACCGTTCCTCGGGACGCGCTACACCGCAGCCGAAGGAGCCGGCACCCAGGCCAACGGCGTGGAGATCCAAGCCCGCGCCACCCGTGACCTTGATGCTGCCATCGTGTCCATCGGTGACTACGCCGTGGGCGACGACGCCCAGGAGCGCAACCGGCCACGCCTCGCGCTCACTCATGAGCTTGCTGCGCGTGTTCAGCGGGTGCGGATGTACGGCTCAGCCGCCGTCGATCTGGCCTGGGTCGCTCACGGCAAGACCGACGCGTGCATCATGCTCAGCAACAATCCATGGGACACCGCCGCAGGCGTCCTCATCGCCCGAGAGGCCGGGGCCGCAGTCGTGGACAACGACGGCAGCCCGCACAGCATGAGTTCCCTCGCGACCATCGCAGCCAGCCCAAAACTCGTAGCCGATCTAGTCGAACTCATTGCCGAGGCTCAGAAGGTCGCGAACCATAGCCTGCGCACTGCCGAATAGTTCTTGTAGGCATCAAGCGGCGGCGCGGCGCGCCGCCGTACCCCCGGCCCTCCGCCCGCCCGCCGTCCGGGCGTGCGGCCTGGGACTGGGGGCCGGTCCCGTATGGCGGCGGGACACCAGGCCGGGCACCGCACGCCCCCCCGCCGTACAGACCGAACGCTCCGAGCGCGGTTGCCACGCCGCCTCCTGGCATCTTCCGCGACAATCAGCACCGTGATCGATCACTACCGCAATCTCTTCGACTGGCACCAGTGGTTAGAGCAAGCGCTCTGCTGGACGGTTGTGCAACCGCTGGACGAAGAGATCACAGTGGACGACCTCCTGCGCCGGCTGAACGGAGGCCATACGCCACAACAACGCACCATGGAATATCCCACGGAGGGGGCTTATACGGAGGACCAGCCGGTGCTCTTCGCCTTCGAGGGCGAAGGAACCTACGGCTTCCTGGAGTTCAGCTACGGCTACGCCACACCCGATCACATCCTCGTCGAACTCAGCAAGACGTCACGGGTATGGATGACGACCTGGCACTTCAACGGGGGATACACGATCCTCTACGCAGCCGACGGCGAGATCAAGGCACGGATGGGCTACTTCATCTTCGCCGAGCACCGCATCCAGGAGGGCGACCCCAACGTCCTGGCCGATTTCCTGCCGATGCTCGACAGCCTCGATCCGGAGGACTATCGCGGCAAGCTCAGCGCGGCATTCGCCTTCATCGAGGCATCCACCGGCATGCGCCTTGAAAGCGAATGGCTGGATGTAGATGAGGCACCCGTTATCATCCTCGACAACTGGACCGACGAGTGAACGCAGCCGACCGGACATAGCGCCGGTGCCCCTCAAACCTATGCCTCCGGCGGGGGCGCTCCGGCTCCGGGATGGTCGCCGGTTCCGCTGTCTGGGCCGTAGGTGGCGGAGGTGGAAGCCTGATCATCCCGCCCGCCATCGACCCGGGACAAGCCGAGCGGACCAGGGCCACGGACACCAGATCGTTCGTCCGGTGGGGCGCTCCATCTGGTGTCCGTGAGCCATTGTCAGTAACTGAAGATCACGTTCTGTGATGCTGACATGGTCCAGTTGTGCTCGTGGTTGAGCAGGACGAGCGCGGCCTGAACGATCTTCCCGATGCGCCAAGGGTCGAGGCTCACCCGGCGCAAGGCTTTGAAGGTGACGGTGAGCAGGGCGTTCGCCCGCTCCCCAACTCCTCGCAAGCCTCGGAGCAGCTTGTTGTAGGTGTGCTGGTCATGACCGAGCTTGGGCTGGCCGGCCTTCTTCTTGACGGGGACACGCACCACGTCGGCGGCGCCTTCGTAGCCCAGGTCGGCCAGGGCCGGCAACTCAGGGCGGACGGCGGTGAGCGTGGTGATGACCCCGTGCCGGCGGGCGCACGTCATGTCGTGCTCGCGGCCTGGCCGCACATCCGACACCCATAACGGCCAGCCGTCCGGCGCGGAGATGACCTGTATGTTCCCGCCGTGGTGCTTGTGCTTGCCCGACCACCACAGGTCCGCGCCGTTGGGACCGGGGGTGGCGACCCGGTCGGTGGCGATCACGATGCCGTCGAGATTGACGTGCGTCAGGCCCGTCTTCCTGGCGTCGTCCAGGACGTGGCGCAGGTCGGGCGCCATGGTGGCGAGGACGTCGATGCCTTCGTGGAGGTAGCGGTAGGCGGTCGCGCGGCTGATGCCGTGATCGATCGCGAGTTGCTTGATACGGGTGTTGTCGCAGAACCAGCGCAGGATGAGAACGGCCTGGGTGAAACAGGTGATCGCCCGGCGGCCCCGACGGGTACCCCGGCGGCGGCGTTCCTCGCGCAGGAGAGCGGTCAGGAACAGCACGGTCTCCCGCCGGATGCTCAAGGTCGCGGTGTATGTGACACTTGTGGGCACGTGAAGCCTCTGGTTCGGAAGTTGATCTCTAGACAAGACCACTTCTATCAGGGGCTTTACGCTTTCCTGTCACCAGAGGGCCAGGGGCGTCGAGGGTTGATGACGACTACGCACCGTTCCTGATCGTTACAGACAATGGCTCCGTGGCCCTGGTCCGCTTCCCCTTCGGGCGGGACGACGGCAGACGGGATGATCAGGCAGGCGGCTTATGCGCGTCGCGCATGATTGTCTAGGCTGGCGGCGATCTGGATGACTTAGGGGTGCGCATGCCTGGGGCGACAGCGGCAGACTACGCCTGGCTGAGCGAACGGTGGACCGATGGTGTCGGCACCACCGTCTTGTGCATCAACTTCGTCCGCGATCTATCCCCCGCGGACGCTCTGCGGCGGATCAAGGTCACCCCGGGCACTCTCGGCGAGTTCAGTGTCGCCGCGTACGCCGCTCAAGGCGGAACCCTCCTCGCCGACACCGGATGGGCGACCAAGTTCGTCAGCAACATGGCCGAGCCGCTGTCCTTGGGCACGGCCGTGGCCACCGTGTTCGCCGACCTCAAGGGGGCGGACTTCACCTACGAGGTCAACGACCAACTGATCACCACGTTCAGCCTGTACAGCTACCGCTACCGGGAGGGCGACGATCCCGATCGACTCCTTGCCGATGTCCGTGACCTGGGCCTGTACCCCAACGACGGATACAGCGCGGATCCCATAACCAGCGCTCTGGCTCTCGCCTCCCGCGCTACCGGCGTCCACCTCTCCTGCGCCCACTACGCCAGACCAACCCTGACCGGTTCGACTGATCATCTGCACCCCACCTGGTGAGTCCGGGGAGGAATTCCATGTCAGCCCTCTGATCGTCGTGCCATTAGCGTGCCATTAGCCCCGATGATGAACGGTCAACCACGGTCACTCACGACCGCTCCGGCAACCCCGCTGACCAGGCACCCCGAGATCCGGTCCCCGCGATCACAGCAATTCCCAAGCTGACAGCGCGGGTTCGATTCCCGTCACCCGCTCCAATAGCTAAGGCCCAGGTCAGGACTTGAATCCCAACCCGGGCCTCGATCTTTTCTGGCACCTTTTCGATCTTCCGTGCAATTAACGTGCAACTAGCCCACGGGAGCCAGGACCCCGACCGGAACCTGTCAATTTGATCAAGGCAGTTGAGCTGGGCTAATTCTGTGTCGGCTTCTCTGTGGTCTCCTTCAGGTCCTCGTTCTTGGGCTTGTT
>NZ_JBEYZF010000034.1:0-72863 GCF_040645915.1 Nonomuraea sp. NPDC046570
GCACCGACATCTGGATCGCCCTCGCCTGGTGCGGCGGCCTCCTCATCGTCGCCTACGCCTTCGCCATGAACACCTACCGCCGCAAGATCTCCTAGCGATCGCGATCCGCTCGAAGGCTGGACTCGCAAGGACGCAGCCCTGGCCGGCACGTTCGACTTCCAGTGTGGGTTGGCCTTGGCCTGAAGCTTCTCAAGGTTGGGCAGGCGGGCATTGCAACCCAGGTCATGGGGCGCGTTGACGACGGTCTCGATGCGCATCGCCCGGCCGTCTTCTGGACCGCTTGCTGACGCGGGTGTCGCGAAGTCTTGCGAAACCTTAGGCGTACCTTCATAGTGTACGTACATACGTGATCGCGCTTGGCGCTTGGTCCATACCTCGCGGCTCGCGAGGTATGGAGGTAGAGGTCATCGACGCGAAGGGTGCACTTTGAAGCGCGGACGCTGGCTTGCTCGCGGCGCGATGGCGATTGTCGCCGTTGTCGCTCTGGCGGGATGTGGCCTCACCGATCTGGACGACCTGAATTTCCGCGTTGACGATCGGTTGCACTTCGTCAGCCCCGAAGCCCGGTCGACAGTGAAGCCTCCGGCCACCATCACCTGGAGGATGGACGACTTCCGGATCGCAGCGGAGGGCAGCGAGCCACCGTCCCACGACGCCGGCTACTTCGCGATCTTCGTCGATCAGCCGCCGATCGAGCCTGGCCACACGATGGACGACGTGGCCGAGGGCGACTCGCTCTGTGAGGGGTCGTCGAGCTGCCCGGACGAGACCTACCTGACCAACCACGACGTCTACACCACGACGAACAAGTCGTTCGAGATTCCATCGATCCCGAATCTCCCCGGGAGCAAGGAGGAGTTGCAACTGCACACCATCACGATCGTGCTGATGGACACCTCCGGACGTCGCATCGGCGAGTCGGCCTGGGAGCTCGAAGTCCGTATCAAGAAGGTTGGTTTCTGACGTGTCACACCAGCCCGCGAGCGAAGAGGCGGCCCGCACAGACGTCGAGCAGACGAGCGCGGCACTGCGCGAGAAGGCGCGAGCCACGCTGGGTGTCACCGGCGACGAGAACACGGAGAGCTTCCGGGCGTTGGTCCGGAAGCACGATCTGCGCTACTACCCGGTCGTCGCCCTGGGCCTGTTGTTCGTCACCGGGGCTTTCCAGAGTTATGCGTTCACGGTCCTCACACCGGAGATCAGCCGCACACTGGGCATCTCCATCGCTGCCATCGTCGGAGCACGCGCGCTGTTCCAGCTCGCGATCGCGGTCGCCCCGCTGCCCATGGCGTGGCTGTCCCAGTCCGGGGCGCGGCGAGCGATGCTCTGCATCCTCACCGGGATCGTGTGGAGCGTCATCACACTGACGACCGGATTCGTCACCTCGCTGGTGGCGCTGATCCTCATCCTCTGTCTTGACGGGCTCACCACAGGGTCGGTCGGTGCCCTGCATGCGCCGCTCATCGTCGACAGCTACCCTCCGGCCGCGCGGGTGCGCGCGCTGACGGCGTACACCGCGATCGGCACCTTCGGCCAGGCGCTCGCGCCCCTGTTGGTGGGCATTCTCGCCTCCGTCGCCGGCCTCAGTTGGCGTGGTGTCTTCCTAGCCCTGGGAATCGCCTCGCTCCTCATGACCCTCTGCGCCATCAGGCTGCGCGACCCCGGTTACGGGAAGTGGGACACCGAGCAGCTGCGTGCCAGCGTGCGTCAGGAGCACGGCGAGGCGGCGGATTCGCTGTCCGCCGAGGACGTCGCGCTCGGGTTCTGGGAGATCTGCCGCCGAGTCCTCCTCATTCCCACCAACAGGAGGGTCTACGCCGGGTTCGCGGTGTACGGCGTGCTCACCGTGCCGCTCGGCACTTTCATCTCGGTGTTCCTCGACCAGCGGTGGAACCTCGGGCCGGGGCAACGCGGTCTGTTCTTCTCGATGTTCTTCGGGATCGGCGTCATCGCCCTGGTCATCTACGGAGGCCGCGGCGAGAAGCAGTTCCGTGCCTCGCCCGCGCGCGTGCTCCGGGCTGCCGGTCTCCTCCTGGCGGGGACAGTCGTCTTCATCGCGTTGGGCGGGCTGATGCCGGCATTGGTGCCGATGGTGATCTGCTTCGGAATCGCCGGGGCCTGCATCGGGCTCCTGCATCCGATGCTCGGCATCTCGTTGCTCTCCATCGTTCCCGCACACATGCGACCGCATGCACAAGCGCTTGCTGGGATCTTCGTCGCGATCGGCGGCACGGCCGGCGCCGTGCTTCTCGCCGGCGTCCAGGACCAGTTCGGGATCGGCGGCACGATGGTCGCCATCGCCATCCCCGGGGTGCTCGGCGCCTTCATCATCTCCAGTGCCGGCCGGTTCATCGAGGACGACCTCGACCGAATGATCGACGAGGTGGTCGAGGACGAGGAGATCCAGCGGATCAAGCACAGCGGCGGGCACCTGCCGATGCTGTCCTGCCGCGGCATCGACTTCTCCTACGGCCAGCTGCAGGTCCTCTTCGACGCGAACTTCACCATCGACGACGGTGAAATGGTGGCGCTGCTCGGTGTCAACGGCGCCGGCAAGTCGACCCTGCTCAAGGTCATCTCCGGAATCGGCCTGCCCACCGCGGGCAGCGTGCGCTACCGCGGGCAGGAGATCACCTATCTCGACGCCGAACGCCGGATGCGGCTGGGCATCACGCAGATCCCCGGCGGACGCGCGGTCTTCGGGCCGATGACCGTCGTGGAGAACCTGCGCAGCTACGGATACACGATGGCCAGGGACCGCGGATCGGTCGAACGAGGGATCCAGACGTGCTTCGAGGCGTTCCCGCGTCTGTACGAGCGCCGCAACTCCCTCGCCTCGACGTTGTCCGGTGGCGAGCAGCAGATGCTCGGGCTGTCCAAGGCGCTGATGCTCCGTCCGCGGCTGCTCCTCATCGACGAGCTCTCGCTCGGCCTGGCCCCGGTGATCGTCGGCCAGCTCCTCGGCATGGTCCGGCGGATCAACGCCGATGGCACTGCCGTGGTGCTGGTCGAGCAGTCGGTGAACATCGCGCTGAACCTCGTTGACCACGCGTACTTCATGGAAAAGGGCGAGATGCGTTTCGACGGCCGCGCTGATGAATTATTGGCCCGCGACGACCTGCTGCGCGCGGTCTTCCTGCAGGGTGCGGGAGCGGCGAAGTGACCGCGCGGCCCGATCTGGTCGAGAACGCGCTCGAGGCCGTCGAGGAATCGGTGGTCAGCCGGCGTGGCCTTCTCCAGCGAGCCCGCAAGCCGTTCCTTCAGCTCCTGGCGTTCGTGGTCGCAGTCGTACTGGCGAAGATCGTGTCCGCGATCCTCGACAAGCACGACGTCATCCAGGCAGCGACACCGTTCCCGGTGATCCTGCTCGGCACGATGGTCGGTATGACCTACGGCCTGCTGGCGGTCGGCATCGTGCTGGTCTACCGGAGCAACCGCATCATCAACTTCGCGCACGGGCAGATCGGTGCGTTCGGAGCGGCGTTCTTCGGCGTCGCTGCGGTTAAGTGGCACATCCCGTACTGGATCGCGTTCGCGATGGCACTGATCGTGTCCGCGGCGACCGCGGCCGCCGCCGAGACCGCCGTCGTACGACGGCTGCGCAGCGCACCGCGGATCGTGTCCATCGTCGCGACGTTGGGCGTCGGCCAGTTCCTGGTCATCTTCGCCGCGCTCATCAACTCCACCGCGTCCGGACCGCTGTACCCGCAACCGGCGTGGCTGCCGGCCTTCGACGTCGGTGACCTGCGCGTGACGGAGGCCTACTCCGGCATGCTGTTCCTGTCGCCGTTGTTCGTTCTCGCGATCGCGTTGTTCCTCAAGCGGTCGCGGTTCGGTCTCGCCATCCGCGCGGCGGCGGCCAATCCGGAGGCGGCGCGGATGTCCGGCATCTTCGCGAGCCGGATGTCGACACTGGCCTGGGCGATCGCCGGTGCCTTGTCAGCTTTCACCGCGATCCTCACCGCACCGACGCAGGGCTTCGTCGGTGCTGACAGCTTCGGTCCCGCGTTGCTGTTGCGCGCTCTGACCGCCGCTGTCATCGGCCGGATGCAGAGCCTGCCGATCGCCCTGGCCAGCGGTGTCGGTCTGGGCATCCTCGAGCAGCTGCTGCTGTGGAACTACCCGCAGTCGGGTCTCGTCGAAGTGGCCATGTTCCTCATCATCCTCGTGGCGCTGCTGGTGCAGCGCCGGCGGGGGGGCCGCGACGAGGAGAAGGGCAGCTGGGCCGCGGTGCAGGGCCTGCGCTCGGTCCCGGAGAAGCTGCAGCGCCTGTGGGCGGTTCGCGCGATGGGCCCGACCTTCACGATCACGACCATCGCGGCGCTCGCGATCCTGCCGCTCTTCGTCTCCAACAGCCTGTCGGTGACCCTCACCGGCATCATCGCCTTCTCGATCGTCGGCCTGTCGATCGGTGTCCTGACCGGTCTCGGTGGGCAGCTGACGCTCGGCCAGTTCGCCGTCGCCGCGATCGGCGCGGTCATCTCGTTCAAGGTGTCGAGCAGCTCCGGCAGCTTCCCGCTCGCGCTGGTCCTTGCCGGCCTTGGCGCGGGGCTCGT
The DNA here is from genome assembly GCF_040645915.1 of Nonomuraea sp. NPDC046570. Lineage (NCBI taxonomy): Bacteria > Bacillati > Actinomycetota > Actinomycetes > Streptosporangiales > Streptosporangiaceae > Nonomuraea > Nonomuraea sp. NPDC046570. The sequence goes on from NZ_JBEYZF010000034.1 coordinate 4,557, forward strand.
CTCGGTCGTGATCGGCCTGCCCGCGCTACGCATTCGTGGCCTCATGCTCACCGTCACCACGCTCAGTTTCGCGCTCGCGGCCCCGGCGTGGCTGCTCACGCAGCCGTGGATGCTCGGCGACGGTCAGGACCCCGGGAAACCCTCCGGCTGGCCGCTCGACGGCGCGCTCGACACCGGCCGTGACTACTACTACTTCGCGCTGGCGCTGTTCGTCGTATCCCTGGTCCTGGCGCGGAACATCCGACGCAGCGGTTTCAGCCGCCTGCTCGTCGCCATCCGCGACAACGAGGAGAACGCGCGCGCGTTCGCTGTGCGGGCGAGTCTCGTCAAGCTCCAGGGCTTTCTGGTCGGCGGGTTCATCGCCGGCATCGGCGGCGCGACCTACGCGCACTCCCTGTCCAACATCAGTGCCGGGTCGTTCCCGACGTCCGCAAGCATCGACGTCGTCGTCATGACGGTGCTCGGTGGCGTGTCCGCGCTGATCGGGCCGGTGCTGGGGGCGATCTGGGTGCTCGGCCTGCCGCTGCTCGACATCGGCAACATCGGGCTGGCCGCGACGAAGCTCGGTGCGCTGCTCCTCATCCTGTGGAAGGTCGGCGGTCTGATCCAGGTCGTCGCACCGATCCGGGACTGGATCGTGAAGTTCATCGCCCGTCGGCACGGCATCGATCCCGAGCCGTTGTACGCCGGCGATGACCCGGCTGACGCCACCGCGACGGCCCAGGGTGTCCGGATCAGCGGTCTGCGCGTCAGCGAGCCTGGTGCGGTGGCTTCGGAGCAACCGGCTCCCTCGACGGGTACGACGCTGCTTGAGGCGCGCGATCTCCGCAAGAGTTTCGGCGGCGTGCACGCCGTACGCGGGGTGTCGTTCGAGGTACGTGCCGGCGAGACGGTCGGCCTGATCGGTCCGAACGGTGCCGGCAAGACGACGACCTTCGAGCTGCTCGGCGGCTTCACCAAACCGGATACGGGCCAGGTGTTCTTCAACAGTGAGGACATCAGCAAGGTCGGTCCGGAGGGGCGCGCGCAGCGCGGTCTGATCCGGTCGTTCCAGGATGCCGCGCTGTTCCCGACGATGACCGCGAAAGAGACCGTCATGCTCGCGCTCGAGCGAGTGCAGCCGACAGGCTTCCTGACGTCGACGCTGGGAGTGATGCTCGGCGAGCGGAAGAAGGAGCGCCAGGCACGTGCCCTCATCTCCGCGATGGGTCTCGACCGCTATCGGGACAAGCCCATCCAGGAGCTCTCGACCGGCACCCGCCGCATCACCGAGATCGCCTGCCTCGTGGCGCTGCAGCCGATGTGTCTGTTGCTCGACGAGCCGTCCAGCGGCGTCGCCCAGCGCGAGACCGAGGCGCTCGGGGAGCTGCTGGCCGAGCTCAAGCGCGAGCTCAACCTGACCCTCGTGGTCATCGAGCACGACATCCCGCTCATCATGGGGATCTCTGATCGCATCATCGCGATGGCCGACGGCAATCTCATCGCCGAAGGCCCGCCGGACGTCGTCCGTACCCACCCGCAAGTCGTCGACGCCTACCTGGGCGGGAGCATCACGGCGATCGAGCGCTCCGGCACCGGTGCGGCCGCCGGGCTCACTCGACCCGGCCCGTCGGAACGGCGTCGAGCAACGCTTCCATCCGGGCCCGGATCGGGGCGGCGTTGTCGGGAGCCGTGAGGATGTAGGGCCGGTCGTGGATGATCGCGTCGACGACGAGCTCGCCCACGACCGATGGCTGAACGCCCTGATCGCGCACCATGTTCTGCGCGGCTTCCAGGATCGTCTCGATCTTGGCCGAGCGCTCCGGCGCGTCCGCCGGACGGAGGCGCCGGGCGTTGTCCACCCCATCGGTGGCCACCGGTCCGGGGCACAGGACGCTCACACCGATCCCGTGGTGGGCCAGCTCCACGCGCAGCGATTCGCTCAGGCCGACCACCGCGAACTTCGACGCGTGGTAGAGGAAGCCTGACCTGTAGAGAAGTGACTCACCATCGACGAAGAGACCGGCGGCTGAGGCGGTGTTGACGATGTGTCCACCGAGCCCGCGCTCGATCATGCGCGGCACGAACGCCTGGAGGCCGTTGTAGACGCCGTTCGCGTTGACTCCCATGACGTAGTCCCACAGGGCGTGGTCCATGCGCGACGGCGAGACGGAATCGAGGATGCCGGCGTTGTTGACGACGATGCTCACCGGGCCGAGCTCCGCCTCCACGGTGTCCGCGACGTCGGCATACCGTTGCCGATCGCGGACGTCGAGCTTGTAGGACCGAGCGCTCGTCACCGCCGACAACTCGTCCTCGGCTCGTTCCAGGGCCGGATCATCGAGGTCGGCCACCGCAACCGAGACACCCCGGCCGGCGAGCGAGCGCGCGATGGCCAGCCCGATGCCGCGCGCTCCACCGGTGACGAAGGCCGTGCGGCCTGAGAGGGAATCCACTGTGCTGCTCGCTTCCGCAGGTTGCTGAAATGGCCTTGCGCCACCGTAGGCGTATCAGCATAGTGTACATACATACGTGATAAGGGAGTTCCGCCCATGAGGTTCCTCACTGGTCTTTCCGGATCCCTGTTGGTCTTCGCGCTCACTGTCACCGGCTGCGGCGGCGACGGTGCGGGCAAGGATGCGAAGGACACCCCGTCCGCGTCGCCCGGCGACAAGAGCGCGGACGCGGGGGAGGACGTCTGCAAGCTGCTGACCCCCGGCGACCTGAAGGCGACGTTCGGCAGCCCGTTCGGCGACGGCAAGCTGACCCACCAGGAGGACACCGGTGCCGACCAGTGCGTCTGGACGAGCGCAGGCGCCGCGTCGGGGGCGACCTTCTCGATCACCGTGCTGAGCCAGGACCGCCTCGCCGGCGTGTTCAAGAGCAACGGCACGAGTGTGACCGAGCTGTTCGAGCAGACCAAGCTCGCGTACCCGAACGCCGAGGCCGTCGACCTCGGCGACGAAGCTTTCGCCGCCGTCAGTGAGGTGCAGGTGCTGGACCGCGACACCTGGTACTCGCTCTCGTTCCACGGCGCCGGCGACGGCGCGGTCGACGGACTGAAGAAGCTGGCCACGCAGGTGGTCGGCCGACCCTGACCGCTTCCGCGGAAATTGCCGAAGGGCCTTGCCATCCCCGCAGGCGTACCTCCATAGTGTATGTACATACGTGATCCTGCTCGGCACCTCGCCGGCGGCCCCGGGCGGTCATACGTGGTTGAACACCGCGGCGACTACCCGCCGGTGCTGAGATTGAGGGAGTCAGGATCGATGATGCGTATTCGGATGATCGTTCTTGCGGTCTGCGGCGCTGTTGTCCTGGCCGCTTGCGGCGGCGGCAGCAGCGGCAAAGATTCCAAGGTCGGCGGTTCGGACTTCAAGCCGACCACCTCCGGTCCGATCGAGATCGGGATGCTGATCACCGACACCCGTGCCGAGAGCGCGCGGAACGGCGTCGGGATCGTGAGCCCGCACCGCGACGCGGCGCATGCCATGTTCGACAAGATCAATGCCGGCGGCGGCATCAAGGGCCGGAAGATCAAGGTCGTTGACGAAGCCATCGATTTCAGCGCCCCCAACCACGACACGGCATTCGAAGCGATCTGCCAGCGGTTCACGAAGGACAACAACGTCCAGGCCGTGGTCTACGACGGCACCATCTACAACGGGAGCTTCAACAGCTGCCTCACGAAGGCAGGCGTTCCGATCCTGTACATGGGCGGCTCGACCGGATCAGCCGTGGGCGACAGCGACGACCTCAAGAAGCACCCCGGCTTGATCGCGGTCAACTCGGTGAGTCTTGACCGTCGAGTTGAGAGCATCATGAACAAGGCCATCGCGGCCGACCACCTTCGCTCCGGCAGCAAGATCGGCGTCGTCATCGAGGACTGCCCCTACAACGAGCGCGCCTACGACAAGACCCTCAAGCCCATCGCCGACAAGGGCGGCATCGCCCTCGTCAAGGCGGAGGTCAAGTGCGCCCACGGGTACGCCGACAACGGGCCGAACCTCGCACTGATCCAGTCGCTCGCGCTGAAGTTCAAGTCCCAGGACGTCGACAGCGTCATGTTCCTGACGTTGTACGAGAACGGGGTCCTCTACTACTTCGCGCAAGGTGCGCACACGCAGAAGTGGTCGCCGCAGTACCTGCTCTTCCACTCGCAGGGCGGTGCCAACGCGATGACCGTCTACTCGGCAGACCAGCTGACCAACATGCGCGGTTTCGGCGGCATGCCCGACATCGATGTGACCGAACCGCCGGCGCCGTCTGCGGAGCAGGCCAAGGTGCGCGAGGCCTGCCTGGCGGATGCACGCACTGCGGGCCTGGCGGTCCAGAAGATCGCGGTCCAGATCACTGTCTTCCAGGCGTGCGATGCTGTGCGACTGCTGCAGCAGGGCCTGATCAACAGCGGTGGCCTGGGCGGGACCGAGAAGCTCGTGCCAGGTATCGAGAAGATCGGCACGGACTACATCAGCGCCCTCACCCTGGGCGGTGCCACCAAGTTCGGGCCCGACCGGCACGACGGCATGGAGCTGACGGCAGTGTCCAGCTTCGACAAGGGTTGCAAGTGTTTCAAGTACACGACTCCGGCAGGGCCGATCGAGTAACGGCTGCCACTCGGAACAACCCTCAAGAAGGAGGGACAACAGCATGAACACGAAGAGCGGGGCAGCAGTGAACGGACATGTCGAGGACGGCTGGGGCAAGGTCGCGGATGCGTTCCGCGCGAACTTCGAGGGGAGCCCCGGCGAGGTGGGCGCGTCGTGCTGCGTCTACGTTGGCGGCCGTCCCGTCGTGGACCTCTGGGGCGGGCTCGCCGACAGCGAGACCCAGCGCCCCTGGAAGAAGGACACCATCGCCCTGGTCGCCTCCACGACGAAGGGCGCGACCGCGATCTGTGCGCACATGCTGGCGGAGCGCGGTGAGCTCGACCTGGACGCCCCGGTCGTCAAGTACTGGCCCGAGTTCGGCGCCAAGGGCAAGGACCAGATCCCGGTGCGCTGGCTGCTCTCGCACCAGGCCGGCCTGCCGGTCGTCGACGGTCGGTTCACGTTCGAGGACGCGTGCGCCGGAGGTCCGGTGATCCGTACGCTCGAGGCCCAGAGGCCGGAGTGGGAGCCCGGCACCGAGCACGTCTACCACAGCATCACCTACGGGTACCTGGTCGGCGAGGTCGTGCGTCGGATCTCCGGCAAGTCGCTCGGCACCTTCTTCGCCGACGAGGTGGCCGGTCCGCTCGGACTGAACGCCTGGATCGGGCTGCCGGAGGAAGAGGAGGGGAAGGTGGCCCGGATCGACTCCGCTCCGCTCGCCCTGGAGGAGATGACCGCCGGGATGATCGAGACCACCGGGCTCGATGCCGACACGGTCACCAGGTGGATCGCCGCCGTGTGGGGCGAGGGCTCGATCCAGGCCCGCGCCGGCTCGCTCGGCGGCGCCTTTGACAACATGTCCGAGTTCATGCACGCGCGCGCCTACCGCGCCGCCGAGTTCCCGGCCGCGAACATGCTCACGGACGCGCGATCGCTGGCGCGTATGTACGCCGCCACGGTGAGCGAGGTCGACGGCGTGCGACTGCTGAATCCGGCCACCGTCGAGCAGGCGATCGAGATCCAGACCGACAAGACCCGGATGCACGGACTGCCCGCTGACCTGGACCTCCCGGCCGACCGTTCCTTCAACATGTCGCTCGGGTTCTGGCGAGCCTGCCCGCCGATGCCGATGGCGGGGCCGAAGTCGTTCGGCCACCCGGGCTCCGGCGGATCGATCGCCTTCGGTGACCCCGATGCCGAGGTCGGCTTCGGCTACGTCATGAACCTCTACTCCTACCAGGTCGGCGAACGGCGGGCCCACAACCTCGCCGACGCGGTCCGATCCTGCCTCGGGTGACGGGAGACCTCGCATGACGAAACTCCAGGAGACGGTGCAGGAGCTGGTCGCCCGATCCGGCGTCCCCGGTGCCGTGGTGGGCGTCCTCGAGGACGGCCGGATCGAGACCGCGGCCGCCGGCGTCGCGAACATGAACAGCGGCGTCGAGATGACGCCGGACACGCTGTTCCTGACCGGCTCGATCACCAAGGTCTGGACCACGACGTTGCTCATGTCCCTCGTCGAGCAGGGGCTGGTCGACCTCGACGCGCCGGTGAAGCACTACCTGCCGGATCTCGTCCTGGGTGACTCGGAGGCCGCGGATGCGCTGGCCGTACGACACCTCGTCACCCACTCGACCGGAATCGACGCGTCGGACCTGATCGCCGACGTCGGGGACGGCGACGAAGCGATCGCGAACTGGGTGCCGCTGCTGCGCGATGTCGGTCAGCTGTTCGCGCCCGGGGAGTACTTCTCCTACAACAACGCCGGCTTCGTGCTCGCCGGCCGGATCATCGAGCTCGTCACCGGTGAGAGCTTCTCCACCGCCATGCGGCAACGGCTGTTCGCGCCGCTGGGCCTGGAACGCAGCATGTTCACGGCCAAGGAGGCGATCCTGCACCGGATGGCGATCGGCCACTCTCCGGGAGACAGCGGAATGGTGCCGAGCAAACTGTTCATGCTGCCCGAATGCCTGGGGCCGGCGGGCACGACGCTCATCACCTCGGTGCAGGACACGCTGACCTTCGTGGGGAGCCACCTGCCGACCCTCACGTCGGCCAAGCGCCTGCTCAGCCCCGAGTCCGTCGACCGGATGGCCGCCCACCACCTCGATTTCCCGGTGCCGGAAACGGGCTCGGTCGGCCTCAGCTGGTTGCGCAAGCAGTACGGCGATCGCGTCGTGCTCACCCACGGCGGGGGCTCCTACGGCGGCGTCGCGATGGTCGGCGTCCTCCCCGACAGCGGCGCCGCCTACATCGCCTTCGCGAATGGGGGCCCGGCCTCGATGCCTTTCCACAAGGAGCTCGCCGAGGCCCTGTTGCAGGACCGGTTCGGTCTGTCCACACCGGTGGCGCCCGACCTTTCCGATCCGGAGCCGGAGCCGAGCCGGTACCACGGCAGGTACGTCTGCTGGGGCTGCGAGCTCACCATCACCGACGACGGCGACGCGCTCTCCTACCAGGCCAGGTTCACCGACCCGGTTCTCGGCCGCAACCGTTCGGATCCGCCCCCGGTCCGGTTGCGACCGATCGGCGAACGGGGCCTGGCCCTGGCCGACCACCCCGATCAACCGCCCTTCGGCTACGGCGTCGGGGATGACGGATCCGGACACCCGGAGTTCTTGTTCCTGATGGACCGGCTCGTTCGCCGCATGGGCGACAACTAACACCGACGAAAGCTCTGGAGGATCTTGATGACGGAACAGTTCGGCACGTTCGACTTCGGCTTGAACGAGGCACAGGAGGAGCGTGCCGCGCGGCTGCATCGCGAGTGCATCATCGTCGATGCCCTGTTCCAGGGTCCGGTCGGGTACCGGGTGTTCGACGAGGAGATGCACAAGGAGCTGCGTTCGGCCCTGGAGGCGAGGAAAGGCGACAAGCTGGGCACCTTCGCTGACGGGCTGATGCTGCCGATCCGCCGGGCGTTCGAGGGGCGGATGGACGCGGTGAAGGATCACTGGGACGCGAGCGGCATCACCTGCGGCAACCGTCAGGTGGAGCTGGTGGATGATCAGTGGGGGCGCACTTTCGCGTTCATGCAGAAGCAGTTCGACTACTTCCCGTGGCTGACCAAGGCTCTGACCGCCGGTGACATCCGCCGTGCGCATGAGACCGGCACCCACGCCGGCCTGATGAGCACACAGGTCATGCTGGGTCCGTGGCGTGACTTCGACACGCTGCTCTACGCGCACGACGCCGGCCTGCGGATGTGCCAGCTCACCTACAACAACCTGACCAAGGTCGGCGCCGGCTGCACGGAGCGCTCGGACGCGGGGCTGTCGACGTTCGGCGTGGCCAGTGTCAAGGTCATGAACGATCTCGGCATCATCGTCGACACGGGCCACGTGGGCCGGCAGACCACGCTCGATGCGTGCGAGGTGTCGGAGAAACCGGTCGTCGCCTCACACACCGCGGCACAAGGCGTATTCGGGCACGCGCGCGGCAAGAGCGACGAAGAGCTGCGCGCGATCGCCGGCACGGGCGGGTTCATCGGCATCGTGGCTGTTCCCTTCTTCCTCGCCCCGGGATCATCGGTCACCATCAACTCGATGCTCGACCACATCGAGTACGTCGCCGAGGTGGCCGGCATCGACCATGTCGGGATCGGGAGCGACTGGCCCTTGCAGCTGCCCGAGTGGATGCTCCGTGATCTCGTCCAGCCGATTTTCGCCGAGACCGGCTTCCGCCCTGAGGACGGCCTGGTCGCGACGCAGGGATTGATCGGGTTCGATGACTACCGGGACTTCCCGAACATCACCCGCGGCCTCGTCGGGCGCGGCTGGTCGGACGAGGACATCGCCAAGGTTCTCGGCGCGAACTTCGTGCGCGTGATGGAGGCGGTCTGCGGCTGACGGCAGCGCCCTTCTCCCGCGGCCATGCCGTGATCTCGAGTCAGGGAATCAGGTCGTTCGTTCGTCCTTCGCGACCACGCCGTTCTGCAGCACGAGCACGACGTTGTCCGGCTCGGCGAACAGGGCGGGGTTTTCCAGGGGGTTCTCCGCGAACGCGACGATGTCCGCCTGCTTCCCGACCTCGAGGGTGCCGATCTCGCTGTCGAGTCGGAGGAGGCCGGCATTGACTCGCGTGGCCGCGATCAGAGCCTCCATGGGGGACTCGACTGCTGCCCGCAGGGTCAGTTCCGCACCCCGGCGGCTCTGATCGGGCCCGATGAGGTCCGACCCGAGTCCGACGCGGACGCCGGCAGCCTTGGCGGCGAGCAATCCGTCGATCATCGCGTCGCGCACCCGCGCCGCTCGCTCGGCGAAATGGCTGGGCAGGCCGAGCCCGTCGACGTTCCAGATCACCGCCTCGACGGCGGCGAGTGTGGGCACGAGGGAAACCTGGTGGTCGGCCATGAGCGCGGCCGTCTCCTCGTCGATGCCGGTGCCGTGTTCCACGCACCGTACGCCGGCCAGGACGGCGTTGCGGATGCCTTCGACGTTGTGGGCGTGGACGGTGACGTAGGTGCCTCGGGCCGCGGCCTCGGCGACGGCTACTGCGATCTCCTCCATGCTGAACTGGGTGTCGGTGAGCTTGTCGTGGTGGGAGATGACGCCACCGGTGACGCACAGCTTGAGGAACTCAGCACCGCCCCGGAAGGATTCGCGCGCGTTCTTTCGCATCTGATCGGGCCCGTCCGAGAGCGTCGCCAGTGTCCGCAAGCCGGGAACCACCCGGCCGCGCCACATCTCGGAGGGCTCCCACTCAGAGGCGTATTGGCCGTGTCCTCCGGTCTGGCAATGGATGGGGCCGCACTGCACGATCCGGGGCCCGGCGACCTTGCCTGATGCGACGACGCGGGCGAGGCCGGCGTCGATGCCCCCGCAGTCTCGCACCGTGGTGAAACCAGTGCGCAGGGTCTGGGCGCAATTGGAGAACATGTCGGCGGCGATCTCCGCGACGGACATGCCGTACCCGACGCTCGCCTCGAGCCGGCTGGCCAAGCCCATGTGAACGTGTGCGTCGATCAGGCCGGGAGTCACGGTGAGGCCGGTGCAGTCGACGACTTCGGCGTCGGGCGGGGCGGACCCGCCGATCTGAGCGATCCTCCCGGCTTCGATGAGGAGTCCGGCGGCTTCGGGGTCGCGCCCGGTCGCGGTGATGAGAGTGGCGCCGTGGAGCCAGAGGCTGGCGGTCATGGGCAGAGTGCTCCTTCAGCATTCGTGTGGAGGGGAAATCAGTCGTCCGGTGTAAGGGAGTCGCGGACGCACTCACCCGGTCTCGACGGATGATGCAGACTTTTCCCGCCCGAACCTTTAGCCTGGGTATGGACATACACTATGCTCGTACGCAATGCTGCGCAAGAGCGCCGCCCACGCCGAACCGAACAGGGGACACACGCCTTGACGCCAGAACCGAAAGTGCGGAAGTCGGAGCGGTTGCCGCGCGGCGCGCTCGACCGAGAGACGGTGGTCGCCGCCGCGCTCGCGATCGCGGATCGCGACGGTCTCAGCGGCGTCACGATGGCCCGCGTGGCCGACGCGCTGGGTGGCAGCCCGATGTCGCTCTACCGACACCTGAACGACAAGCAGGAACTGCTGGACGCCGTTGTCGACCTCGCACTGTCCGAGTCTCCGCGCGTCGCTCAGGACAGACGGCCCTGGCGGGTGCGCCTCGAGGAGTTCGCGCTGGAGTCCCGGCGCAACGCGTTGCGGCACCCGGCCCTCATCGAGATCCACCTGGAGAGCTCCGTTCGCGGGCCGGGCGCGGCCGCCGTCGGGCTCGACATCATCGATCTGCTGCACAAGGCCGGCTTCGACAACGACTCGTCGATCCGCGGGTTCATGGTGCTGCGCAACTACCTCCTCGGCGCCATGGCCTGGGAGATCTCGAGGTTCCGCAGCGGCGGCGAGGAATTCGCCCACCAGGTGGTCGACACGTTCGTGCACGAGGACACACCGGCGGACTCGCCGCTACGCCGCCTCGGCGAAGTGCTCGCCGTGGACCCGGAGGAGCAGTTCATGTTCGGGTTCCGCTGCCTGCTCGACGGGTTCGAGGCCGAGCTGCGGCGAATCAAGCGACGGGCCAGACAGGAGCAGTGATGGCTCATATGACAGATCTCTATCGTCGGCCGACCTTCGTCGACATGGTTTCGCGCTCGCTCCAGAACTATCCGGATCGCGTCGCGTTCATCACCCCGACCGGCGACCTGTCGTACGAACAGCTACGCCGGCTGATCGCACGGATCGCGTTCGCCATGCAGGACGCCGGGGTGAAGTCGGGGGACGGCGTGGCCATGCTCGCCCCCAACCGACCCGAGGCGTTCGCCACGCTGATCGCCGCGATGTCGCTGGGTGCGCGGTACACCCCGTTGCATCCGATGGGCTCCTTGGCGGACCACGTCACCGTCTGCGCCGACGCCGAGATCACGACGATCGTCGCTGACGGGTCGCAGTACGCCGACCACGGTGCGGCTCTCGCGGCCGAGTTGGAAGCAGGTCCGCAGGTGCTTCACATCGGCGGAGGATCGCCGTCCGACGTCCTGGCAGGCCCTGACACGGACAGGTCCATCCCCGCACTGGCGCGTGAGTCCGACATCGGGTTACTCGGATACACCGGCGGGACCACCGGCCGGCCCAAGGGCGTGATGCTGCCCCATCGTTCGCTGGTCACGCACCTCTACCTCAGCGTGGCGCACTGGCAGCTCCCCACCGAGCTCCGGTTCCTGGGTTCGACGCCGTTGACCCATGCGCTCGCGGGCATAGTGCCGCCGGTGTTCCATCAGGGCGGAAGCGTGGTGCTCACCAAGGGCTTCGATCCTGCGGAGTTCTGCGAGACCGTCCAGAGACACCGGATCACGGCGACTTTCCTCGTACCGAGCATGATCTACGTGCTGCTCGACCACCTCGCCGAACACCCCGCGGATCTGTCGAGCCTGCAGACGATCCTCTACGGCGCGGCGCCGATGTCACCCGACCGGCTCGAGCAGGCTCTCGATGTGTTCGGGCCCGTGTTCGTGCAGTTCTTCGGACAGAGCGAGGCGCCGAACACCGTCACGTGCCTCAGCAAGGAGGACCACGACCTGCGGCGGCCCAAGCTGCTCGCATCCTGCGGAAAGCCGCACCCGACGCTGGACGTCGCCATCCTCGACGACGACGACCAGCCCTGCGGAGTCGGCGAGCGGGGAGAGGTCTGCGTTCGCGGTCCGCTGGTCATGGACGGTTACTGGAAGCAGCCCGAGCTGACCGCGGAGACCCTGCGGAACGGATGGCTGCACACCGGCGACGTCGGTTACCTGGACGAGGACAACTTCCTGTACCTCACCGATCGCAAGAAGGACATGGTGATCACCGGCGCGTTCAACGTCTATCCGCGAGAAGTCGAGGACGCGGTGGTGACGCATCCGGAGGTCGCGGCGGCGGCGGTGATCGGAGTTCCGGACCCGAAGTGGGGCGAAGCGGTGACGGCCTTCGTCGTCAGAACCCCCGGTGCGACCGTGACGTCCGAGGAGCTCATCGCCCTCGTCCGCGAACTCAAGGGACCTGTGCACGCCCCGAAGAGTCTGGAGTTCCTGGACGCCCTGCCGCTCACACCCCTGGGCAAGGTCGACAAGAAGCAACTGCGAGCGCGCTTCTGGGGCGAGCGCGACCGAGCCGTGAACTGAGTGCACTCGGCAGGAGGAGAATCAATGAGCACCGCAACCGTCGCACGGCCGCGCTGGGTCGATGACGAGGGGGCCGCGCTGGGCGAAGTCGCCCGCGACTTCTTCCAGACCGAGGTCGTCCCGCACTTTGAACGCTTCGACCGGCAGAAGTACGTGGACAGGGAGGTGTGGCGCAAGGCAGGGGCGCTCGGACTGCTCTGCTGCGAGGTGCCCGAGGAGTACGGCGGGGGAGGGGGCACGTTCGCGCACGACGCCGTCGTGTTCAGCGAGCAAGCGCGTTCCGGGGACACCGGGCTCGGCAACCCGGTGCACAGCGGGGTGGTCGCCCCTTACCTCGTGGCCTACGGCTCCGAGGAGCAGAAAGCGCGCTGGCTGCCCGGGATGGCGACCGGTGACATCATCGGCGCGGTCGGCATGAGCGAACCCGGTGCCGGCACCGACCTCAAGAACGTCAGGACACGTGCCACGCGCAGTGGTGACCACTACGTGCTCAATGGGTCCAAGACGTTCATCAGCAACGGTGCGCAATGCGATCTCATCATCGTCGTCGCCAAGACCGACCCGGCGGCGGGTCGCCACGGGATCTCCTTACTCGTCCTGGAAACGGCGGACGTGCCGGGATTCCGGCGTGGGCGGGTGCTCGACAAGCTGGGCATGCACAGCCAGGACACCTCGGAGCTGTTCTTCGACGACGTGCTGGTGCCGGCGGAGAACCTGCTGGGGGAGGAGGGCGCGGGCTTCGGGATGATGATGCGCGACCTCCCCCGGGAGCGCCTGGTCATCGGCGTCAACGCGGTGGCGGCCATGGAACGCGCGCTGGAGGAGTCCATTGCCTATACGAAGACCCGTGACGTCTTCGGCGCGCCTCTGTTCGCCATGCAGCACGTCAAGTTCGAGCTCGCCGAGCTGGCGACAGTCGTACGGACCTCCCGGGTCTTCCTGGACGACTGCGTCGAGAAGTTCATCGCCGGCACCCTCGATCCCACGACCGCGTCGATGGCGAAGTGGTGGTTGAGCCAGAACCAGTGCGACGTCACCGATCGATGTCTACAGCTTTTCGGCGGGTACGGCTACATGCGGGAATACCTCGTCTCCCGCCTGTACGCCGACGCGCGCGCCCAGAAGATCTACGGCGGAGCCAACGAGGTCATGAAGGACCTCATCTCCCGATCGCTGTGAACGGGACGGATGTCCCGGTCCCCACGTCGGACGATGTCGCGGCCGCCGCGGACCGGATTCACGGTCACGTGCGAAGGACGCCGCTCATCGAGGTGGCGCCCGGGACGTTCGGCGTCGACGCACCGCTGGTGCTCAAACTCGAGCTGCTGCAGCACTCCGGGTCGTTCAAACCCAGGGGAGTCTTCAACCGAGCCTTGACCCAGGACGTGCCCTCCGCGGGCCTGGTCATCGCCTCGGGCGGGAACGCCGCTCTCGCACTGCTCCACGTGGGCAAGCAGCTCGGCCATGCCGTCGAGGTGTTCGTTCCCGAAACCGCCCCGGCGGTCAAGATCGCGAAGCTGCACCACTACGGGGCGCGCGTACACCAGGTCGGCCGTGACTTCGCGGAGGCCGTGGTGGCGAGCGAGCGCAGAGCGGCCGAGACCGGGGCGCTGCTCATGCACGCCTACGACCAGATGGAGGTCGTCGCCGGCCAGGGCACCGTCGGACTGGAGTTGGAGAAGCAGTGCCCGGACGTCGATACGGTGCTCGTGGCGTGCGGTGGCGGCGGTCTCGTCGGCGGGATAGCCGCCTGGTTCGACCGCCGCGTACGTGTGGTGGCCGTCGAGGCGTCGGGCTCACCCACACTCGCCGCGGCCCGCGCGGCAGCTGAGCGGGTGACGATCAGCGTCGGCGGGGTCGCCGCCGACGCGCTGGGTGCGAGCCGGATCGGCGCCATCGCGTGGGAGATCGCTCAGCGCGCGATCGACGAGGTCGTGGTCGTGCCGGGGGAGGCGATCCTCGATGCGCGACAACGCCTGTGGGACGAGCTGAGGATCTGCGCCGAACCGGGCGCCGCCGCGCCGCTCGCGGCGCTCGTCAACGGCGGCTACGTGCCCGAGGCGAACGAACGCGTCGCTGTGAGCGTGTGCGGCGGCAACAGCGACCCGGCAACCCTGTCCTGAGTCTCCTTCGGCTCCAAGACGTCCACCTGGCGAACCTGAACGAGAGGAGCCGGCACGCATGGCTGATCCACATCGACTGCACAGTGACGCTGTCGTGGTCGACACGCACAACGACCTGATCCTGCTGGTGGACCACTTCGACCGACGGGAACAACCTGACCATTTCGCCCGGTTCTGGCTGCCGGAGCTGCGTGCCGGGGGCGTCGACGTGCAGGTGCTGCCCATCTGCATCGAAGATCAGTTCCAGTCCGAGGGGGCCCTGCGCCGTACCCTGCTGCTGGTCGAGCGGATCCATGAACTCGCCGCCGAGCACAGCGACGACGTGGCGGTGTGCCTGACCGGCGCCGACGTCGACGCCGCCACCGCGTCCGGGCGCATCGCTCTGATCATCGCCCTCGAGGGCGCCCATGCTGTCGGGCAGGATCCCGCGCTGGTGCGCACCATGGCACGGGTGGGGGTCCGGGTGGTTTCCATGGCGCACTTCGGCCGCACCTTCCTGGCCGACGGCAGCGGCCTGGACACGACCTCGCGCGGCCGCCTGACTCCGGAGGGCATCACCGCGCTTCGCGAGATTGACGAGCTGGGCATCGTCTTCGACATCAGCCATCTCGGGATCGCCGGCGTCGAGGATGTGCTCTCCCTGGCGACGCGACCGTTCCTGGCCACGCACTCGGCGTGCCTGGGCATCACCGACAGCCACCGCAACCTCGGCGACGAGCAGATCAAGGCGATCGCCGAGCTCGGCGGGGTCATCGGAGTCGCGGCCGCCATTCCGTCCTTCATCGACCCGACCAGTCCGTCGGCCGATCGCGTCGTCGACCACATCGAGCGCGTCATCGACGTGGCCGGCATCGACCACGTGGGTCTGGGACCGGACTTCATCGACGACTACTACCAGAACGTGCTCGGCGGATGGCTCGGCGGATGGGCTCCCCCCACCGGTGGCCGTGCGTACCTGCCGGCCGAGATCTCCCGCCCCTCAGACCTGCCGAAGATCACCGAGGTGATGGTGCGCCGCGGGTTCGAGGAGTCAGACATTCGCCAGGTGCTCGGCGAGAACGTGTTGCGCGTTCTCCGTGAAGTGATGGGAAGGCCGACCAGATGACTGTGTCAGATGACCTCCAGTACATGCTGATGAGCAGGGAACCGCGCACGCCGGTCGCGTTCGCCGCGGCCGACATCACGATCGAGACAGTGTTCGTGACGATGCGGGACGGCGTCCGACTCGCCACCGATCTCTACCTGCCCCCAGAGCTGCCCGCCCCGGTGGTCGCGGTGCGCACTCCCTACGGTCGCGACTCCGACCGGCTGGTGGCGGTCTTCATCGCGTTCGCGCGCCGGGGCTATGTCGTGGCGGTGCAGGACCTTCGCGGCACGGGTGGCAGTGAACCCGAGGACCACGACTTCTACATGTTCGAGCCCCAGGACGGTTACGACTTCGTCGAGTGGGTCAGCGCCCAGGGCTGGTGCGACGGGTTCATCGGTTCCGTCGGCGGCTCGTACGTCGGTCAGGTGCAGTGGCCGATGGCGACACACCCGAAGATGACCACGATCCTTCCGGAGGTCAGCGGTATCGGGGTAGGCGTCAAGACTGCGTCGTACCACATGGTGGTCAATGCCCTCGCGCGCACGATCGGCCACGGTGCGGACAAGACGGAAGTACCGTTCTGGCAGCTCGAGCCGATGATGCTGGACGAGACCTTGTCGACGGGCTTCTTCAACGAGCCGTTCGTCAGTCCGTTGCTGGCGGAGTTGGCGGAGTCGTTCTCCGCGCTCAAGGGCCTGTCCCCGGTCGAGGCGCAGGCGTGGTTGTGGGCGCACTACTGCTCGTTGACGTGCGCGGAACGGGCCGACTTCATCCGGGGTGTCACAGGGTCACCCCACGTCACCATGGTCGACGCCGAGCAGATCGGGCCCCTCTTCGGCCAGGGCATCTCGATCGACCGGCACACGTTGCCCGCCGTCGACCCCGCGCGGCAGGTCGCCGACTTCCAGGCGATCCCGCTGCTGCGTACCGGCTGGTACGACTGGTTCATCAACGACGCGTTGGCCACCTGGGAGCTCCTGCGCGAGCACGCGCCCGAACCGCTGCGCTCCCAGGCCCGGATCATCATCACCCCGTCCGCGCACAACCTCCCCGGATACAAGGAACGCATGGGGGAGCACCCGGAGCTGCAGCACAACCACTGGTCCAACGTCGACTTCACGCTGCGCTGGTACCAGACCGTGCGGGACGGCTCGATCGACGACTGGCCTCGCGTCATCTACTACCTCATGGGCGCCAACGAGTGGCGCAGCGCGGACGACTGGCCGCTTCCTGAGGCCGAGGACACGCCGTTCTACCTGGGTGCTGACGGGACGCTGAGCGCCGCGGCTCCGCGGGAGCAGCAGGCTGCGGACCAGTACGTCTACGACCCGCTCGACCCGACCCCGACCGTGGGCGGCAGCATCGTCTCCTGGGTCTATCCGCCCGGAAGTGTGGACGTCAGTGTGGTCCAGCAGCGCAGCGACGTCCTCACCTACACCACGGAGCCTTTGGAGCACGACTTCGATGTCGTGGGCAAACTGCGGATGGTGCTCTACGCGAGCTCGTCCGCGGTGGACACCGACTTCGCCGTACGGCTGAGCGATGTCTCCCCGGACGGGCGGGCCGTCCAACTGCAGAACGGTCTGCTGCGGGCGAGGTATCGCGACCTCGATCGCGGCGCCCAACCCCTCGTGCCCGGTGAGATCTACCCGCTGGAGATCGACATGTGGGTCACCGCGAACAGGTTCAAGGCCGGCCATCGGATCCGCGTCGACATCAGCTCCGCCGACTTCCCGCGGTTCGACCGGAACACCAACCTGGGTGGCGCGCCAGGAGATCCGATCGCGGCGACACAGACCGTCTACCGGGACGCGTCGCACCCCTCACACGTGGTGCTGCCCATCTGTCCGACCACCTGATCAAGAGCGCAGGGGATCGAATGTCCTACCAGTACCTGTCCATCCGAGAACACGGCGCGACCACCGTCGTGACGATGAACAAGCCACCGGTCAACGCGGTCAACCTGAGCATGTACGAGGAGATCCGCGACCTTTTCGGCCGGTTCGACGAAGTACTGCCGGAAGTGAAGGCGGTCGTGCTCACCAGCGCCGTCAAGCACTTCTGTGCAGGGAACGAGCTTGAGGAGTTCCTCACGCTGACCGAGGCCAACGCCGCAGGACGCATGCGGCTGGTCCGGGACGCCTTCGCGTCGATCTACGACTGCCCGGTTCCGGTGGTCGGCGCGGTCCGGGGGGCGGCGCTCGGTACCGGTCTGGCGATCGCCGCGAGTTGCGATGTGGTCGTGGCCGGTGAGAGCGCTCGTTTCGGGACGCCTGAGGTGAGCGTCGGCGTGATGGGCGGAGCCGCCCACCTCGCCCGCCTGATTCCACAACCGATCGTGCGTGCGATGTACTTCACGGCCGACCCGTGGCCCGCCTCCGATCTCGTCCGGTTCGGGTCCGTGCTGCGGGTCGTCCCGGACGACGAAGTGCTCGAAACGGCGCTCGGTCTGACCGAGAAGATGACGCGACACAGCCTGGCCGCGCTGCGCCATGCCAAGGAGGCGATGAACACCATCGAGTTCATGGACCTGAAGGCCGGCTACGAGTTCGAGCAGCGGATGACCGGGCGTCTCGCCGCGGAGCCCGACGCCAAGGAAGCTGTCGCCGCGCTCCGGGAGCACCGGGTGCCGGTCTATCGCGACCAGCTGGGCCGGCCTTGATCCCACAGAGATCCCTCGTCGACTCGTTGTGGGTGTACCCGGTCAAGGGCGCCGTGGGCGTGTCGGTCGGTGAGGTCGACGTCCTGCCTGGCACTGGCGCGCTGCACGACCGTTCATTCGCGATCGCGCGTGGCGACCAGCCCGTGCCGCTCCGGACGACGTGGCGGCCGCGATCGGCCTTCAAGCAGGTGGCGCGCGATCCAGACATGACGCAGGTCACGGTGACGATGCTCGGGCCCGGCGTGGTCGAGCTCCGCCACCGCGCTCACCCAGGCGGGCCGTCGGTGCGTTCGGACCAGCCTCCGGAAGACCAGGAGGCCGTCCTGCGCCAGTGGTTCGGGGACCCTGGGCTGCGCCTCGTCCACGCCGACGCGTCGGGCCTGTGGGACTGCTCGGACGCCGAACTGTCCCTGCTCAATCTGGCCTCGGTGCGTGCGCTCGAGCGACTCACCGGCTGTGTGCTCGACACCCGGCGATTCCGCGCCAACGTTCACCTCGACGGCCTGTCCGCGTTCGCCGAGCTGTCCTGGGTGGGTCGGCGGATCCGGCTCGGCGACTGCGAGGTCGAGGTGATCCGCCCCATCCAGCGCTGCCGCGCGACGTCCGCGAACCCGAGCACCGGGGAGCGGGACCTCGAGCTCCCCTCCATGCTCGCCCGAGCCGTCGGCCACCCGCACCTGGGTGTCTACGCGCGCCTGGTCGAGCCCACCCGGCTTCGCGTCGGCGCGACGGTGGTCGTGGGTGGCCGGCCCGACCCCACTCGGCTCGTCGACGGGCTGAGGGAACGCCATGAGGTGACGCGGACATGGCCGCGGGAGGCCGAGGTCGTCGAGATGGTTCGCGAGGACGCCCGGACGGTCAGCTTGTGGCTCCGCGAGCCCTACCTGCTGCCGGTGATGGCCGGCCAGCATGTCCGGGTGCACCTGCCCACCGCGAACGGTGGGCTGACCTGGCGCGCCTACAGCGTCTCCGGTCGGCGGGACGACCGGCTTCGGATCACGGTGCGTCTGCGCGGGGAGGTCTCGAAGCGCCTCGCGTCGCTGGTCAGCGGCGACCGCTTGCTCGTCTCGGGTCCGTTCGGGGCCCCGGCGCTCTCCCGGGAGCAGCGGCCGTTGTACCTGGTCAGTGCCGGCATCGGCATCACCCCTGTGGCTGCGGTGTTGCAGCAGCTGGTGGCGGCCGCCGACTGCCGCCCGGTCTCCGTGCTGCACGTCGACGTCAGAAAGGAGAGTGCGGCGCTGTGGCCCGAGGTTGTCGAGCACGCTCGGCGATCCGGCGGGACTGCCACGCTCTTCGAGACCCGTCCGGCGAGCGCGGCCGCGCGACGTCCCACCCCGCGCGACGTCCTCGACGTCCTGCCCGGCGACCGCCATGTCGACGCACAGGCACTGGTGTGTGGCTCGACCGACTTCGTGGACACGGTGTCCCGAGCCCTCCGGGCAGCTGGGGTCGACGCGGATCGTATCCATGCCGACCCGTTCCTCTCGCCTGCGACCGACCCGCCTATCCGACGACCCGCGCCGAGTCCAGGCCCACACCCGGTGACCTACCTTCCCGAAGGCACGGAGGCGACCTGGACGAACGCCGATGGCACGCTCCTTGAGCTGGCCGAGCAACACGGGGTACCCGTGCCCTACTCCTGCCGGTCCGGGGCCTGCGGCACCTGCGCGCTCGACCTGGTGCAGGGCGAAGTCTCGTATCTCGTCGATCCGGCACTTCCGCCGGGTTCGCGGGTGGTGCTGGCCTGCTCCGCGGTGCCGACCGGGCCGGTCACACTACGGCTGCGATCGGCCCCCGAGGAGCCGCCGACGACCATGTCGGCCTAGAGCACCTGCTGCTGGATGGCGAGCTTGGAGGAAGCGAGCCCGTGCACCCAGTTGTGGTTCTGGGCCAGTCAAAGATACGGTCATCCGTACAACATGTGGAGGCTGTACACCACCCGGCCGATCTCGGCGCCGGAGGCTTCAGGCATCCGATCATCACCTGGGGCAACGGAACCAACGCGGTGCCGTCGCAGTACTCGGGCGTGCTCAACCAGCTCGCGTCCTGGGGTTTCGCGGTGGTCGCCTCGACGGACAAGACGACGGGCACCGGCTCGGAGATGATCGACGCCGCACGGTACCTGGTCGACAGGAACGCCGATCCGGCCAGCGTCTTCTACGGAAAGCTCGACGTCACCAAGGTCGGCGCCGTCGGCCACTCCCAGGGCGCGGGCGGGCTCGGTCAACACGGCCACCAAGTCGGGCGGCCTGATCACGTCGGTGGTGCCGATCTCCCTGCCCGCCCCCCGCTTGGTGGGGTCGGGCGACAGGTTCTCCGTGGATCAGCTGACCTGCCGCGGAGCGCGAAGGCGGCGTGCGGGTTCCGGTCAGCGCCGCCTTCGCCACCTCGCCGAGCCCCGCGCACATTCACCGCAGGTGCCAGCCGCCGTCGACCGGGATGACCGCGCCCGTGGTGCGATGCGCGGCAGGGGAGAGCAGCCAGAAGACGGCGGCGGCGACGTCGGCGGGGGCGCAGAGCCTGGCTCCCAGGGGCATGAGCTCGGGGAGCCTGGCCTGGATGACCTGGTCGGCCTGGGCTCGGCGGCTCATCGGGGTGGCGACCAGACCGGCGGAGATCAGGTTGATCCGCACCCCGCGCGGGGCCGCCTCGCGGGCGGCCGATCTGATCAGCGGGATGAGCGCGCCCTTCGCCGAGGCGTACGCCACGGTACGGAAGTCGTCGTCGATCGAGGTGCCCAGCGCCGAGCCGATCACCACGATCGACCCGCCCTCCTCCATGACGGGGACGGCGGCGCGCAGCAGCCGGAACACCGACTCGTGGTTGACCCTGTGCACCTCGCTCCAGGCCGCGTCGCCGCAGTCGGCGATGCCACCGTCGCCCAGCGACCTGCCGGACATGCCGACCGCGTGCACGACTCCGGTGAGCTTCCCGTGGGCGGCCACCGCCGTGGCGACGGCCTGCTCGGCGCCGCCAGGCCTGGTGATGTCGATGCCGTCGGCGAGATCGACGCCGAACGCCGTGCCGCCGGTGGCCTCCACGGCCTCGACGCAGGCCCTGCCGATGCCGCCGTGCGATCCGGCCACCAGGACGGTCATGGCTTCCTCAGCACCTCGGCCGCTCTGCGGGCGTGCTCCAGATAGGCGGCCTCGAACAGCTCCTCGGCTCGCCGCGGCCCGACGAGCTTGGCGCTGGAGATGACCGGCGGAACCAGGCCGTCCTCGGCCAGCCGCTCGGCCGTACGGACCTTGATCTCGTTGACCACGGCGACGGCGGCCACCGTGCTGCCGGGGCCGACCGGCTCGGTCAGTCCGTCGATCCTGCACAAGGCGTCGCCCACGGGTGTGCAGAGGTCGATCACCACGTCGGCGTGGTCGGCCAGCCGGGTCCCGCTCGGGTGGCCGGGCTCGACGGCGTTCGTCTCCCGCATCGACGTCACCGCGATCACGGGCACGCCCGCCTTGCGCAGCCCCATGGCCATCTCGATCGGGACCGCGTTCAGCCCGCTGACGCTGAACACGATCGCCGCGTCGGTCGGCCGCAGCTCGTAGTTGGCCAGGATCTGCTCGGCCAGTCCCTCGACCCGCTCGATGAACATCGCCTGCCGCATCCCGTTCGGCCCGCCGACCTGCGTGTAGAACGTCATCGACAGCTCCACGACGGGATGGAAGCCCGGATACGAGCCGTACCGGGGGAACATCTCCTCCACGCCCATCCGGGAGTGCCCGGTGCCGAAGGTGTGCACGACTCCTCCACTGCCGATCACCCTGGCCGCGATCGCGGACGCGGCCTCGATCGCCTCCTCCTGGGTGCGTTCGATCTCGCCGAGCAGCTCGATCGCGCGCTTGATCCACCTCATGCCGGTGTCCCTCCATGGAGTGCGGCGCCGACGGTCAGCACCCTGCTCTCGAACGAGGCCCCGCCGCCGATACGGAGTCCGCCTGAGATCTCGGGTTCGACGCCCAGGAGCCGCAGGTAGGCCAGCAACGGCTGGGCGTGCGCGTGCAGGTTGGCCACCGGGTAGGCCTGCATGGCGACGCCGACGCCGGCCAGGTCCCAGGTGCGGCCCGGGCGGACCGACTCTGGCGGCAGGTAGGCGTCGGGCCCGGACAGCGTGCCCTCCCAGACGTCGGGGTAGGCCGCCGCGTGCGCGGCCAGCGACATCCGCCGCCACCAGGCCCACCCGAGCTCCGGAGCGTGCGCGGCGGCGGCCCAGACGAGTGTCATGTTGATCGCGTACCAGATCGCGCCGCCGGCTCCCGGTGCGGCGGGCCACCTGACCCTGGCGCCCAGCGGTGACCCCGCGGCGGCCGTGTCCTCGATCCGCTCCAGCAGCCCGCGGGCCTGCACGGGCGAGGCGGCGCCGCAGAGGATCGCCCACGGCTGGACCTCCAGCCACAGGTCGTCCTCGCCGACCACGGCTCCGGGACCGTAGGCGCGGCGGAACCAGCGCCCGTTCCACTCGCCGGCGACCAGGTCCCGTAGTTCCTCGCCGAGCTTGCGCGCCTCGGCCCCCGTCGCGTGGTCGCCGAGCCGCTCGGCCAGCGCCGCGTAGCGAGGCAGCACCCAGGCGGCCATCGCCGAGTTCAGCACGGACTCGCCGTGCTCGATCATCTCCTCCCTCGGCACGCCGCTCGTGGAGATCGCCAGGTCGTTCCAGTCGGCGTTGAGCATCCGCACGTGCCCGTGCTCGCCCCGGCCCACGACGTCGGCGAAGAAGCGGAACTGGCGGCGCAGGTTCTCGCCGAGCGGCACCGCCTCCGCGGCGTGCACAGGGTGGTACGGCACGGCCTCGCCGAACGCCCGCACGTCCCCCGTCGCGGCCAGGTACTCCACTCCGAGCCACAGCGTCCACAGGTTCTGGTCGGACGGCCGGAACAGGTCGGTCCACGGCGACTTGTCCGGCCGTAGCGCGTACGGCAGGTCCCCGTCGGGGCTTCCCCACGCGCACGTGTTGCGCAGCACGGACAGGGCCAGGTCGGGCTCGGTGTACACGAGCGGCAGCGCGTGCTGCAGCGGATCACGCGCGGCCCCGTTGAAGCCGTGCCTGAACGAGTAGCACGAGCCCTGGTCCAGCGTGTGGCCGCCGAGCAGGCCGTCGGCGCACGCGCCACCCGTCAGCAGCGCCGCGTGCCACGGGATCTCCCGCTCGGCCTCGGGAGCCTGTACGGCATGCGCCCGCGGCAGCCGCGCGACGAGCTTCGCCAGGCTGTCCTCGAAGCCGGCGCCCTTGAATCCGACAGTGCACTCGGTGAGGAGGCCGTAGCGGAACTCCATGATCGTCTCGGTTTCGAGGTCGAGCGTGACGGTGAGCCGTCCCGACCCGGTTCTTTCCCCGCCCAGCAGCTCCAGTTCGAGCCCGGGATCCGCCGCGGGAACAGGACCGCTGATCAGCCTGACGTCGGCGGGGCGGGACTCCCACTCCTCGGTCAGCGCCAGCCGTACCGGCTCGCCGGTCAGGTTGCGCACCCGCAGCCGGATGAGGACCCACGGCTGCTCCCCCTCGGGGCAGAGCACCGTGCGCTCGAGCGACACGCGTTCGTCGGCCACCCGCACCACCGCGAACGTCGGCCCGAACAGGCGCTCGGCCGTGGCTCCCGCGGTGGACAGCTCGCCGATCCTGCTCACGCCGGTGCCGCGGGTCAGCCAGCGCAGCCCGGTGTGCTCGTCGAACAGGTCGGAACGGCCGGAGTTGTCGGCGACCAGTGTGATCCGCCGGTTCCCGAGGTGGACGACGTGCCGCCGCGTCGGCGGGTCGAGGATCGGGTCCCACCGCGCGCGCGGGTCGCGCTCCTGGTCCATGGTGTAGGAGAACGCGGGCAGGCCGTGGAGGAGCGTCCACTCGCCGAAGGAGCTCATGGCCTGGCCTGGCCGAGCAGGACGTTCTTCGCGTCGTTGAGCTCGACGGAGAAGACGGCCAGATCGCCTCTGGCGTGGCGGATCGTGTACTCCAGGGGCAGTCCCGCCTCGGTGACCGTGGTCCTGCTGGTCGCCAGGAGGGCCGCGGCCATGGGGACGTGAAGCAGCTCGGCCAGGCGGTAGTCGGCGTTGACCGCGCCGATCGTCTCCCTGCCCGAGGCGGGGCTCAGCCCGTACCTGAGCCGCAGCAGGCCGTACAGCGAGCCGGTCAGATCCTCTTCGAGGATGCCCGGCACCAGCTCCGACGGGAGATGGGCGCTCTCGATCATGCACGGCTCGCCGTCGAGGAGCCTGATCCGCTCCAGGAACACGATCTCCGCTCCGGCCTCGAGACCGAGCGCGGGCGCCACGGCGGCGGGGCACGGCCGCGGCTTCGCCTCCAGCACCCGCGTGGTGGGCTTGCGTCCCAGCCTGGCCATCGTCTCGGTGAAGCCCGCGGGCCTGGCGCCCAGCTCGGAGGCGACCCCGAGCGGCGCCGTGTAGGTGCCGCTGCCCTGCCTGGCCACCAGCAGGCCCTCCTGGACCAGGTCGCCGATCGCCCGCCGCGCGGTCGCCCTGCTCACCCCCGCGAAGGTCATCAGGTCCTTCTCGGCGGGGATGGGGGTGTTGGGGGCGCAGTCGGCGATCACCACGCGCAGGCGCTCGCGCAGCTGGTAGTAGAGCGGTACGGCAGCGCCGGGTTCGAGTGCCAGCCGCCGCGCCCAGTCGATGTCGGTCATCCGCCCTCTTCCCAATTTGTACGGACGACCGTATCTTTTCCGCCAACAGTATCCGTGTCAACGGAGGTGCTCGGTCATGGCCGTCTTAACTGGGCAGACGACGAGGGGCGAGCGGCTCGCCTATTTCGGCGGCGGTTTCGGGATCAACCTCCTGAGCGGGACCATCGGTTCCTACATCCTCATCTACCTCACCGACGTGGTCGGGCTGGCCGCGGCGGCCGTCGGCACGCTGCTCCTGGTGGCCAGGCTCCTGGACGCGGTCGGCGACCCGCTCATGGGGTACGTGATCGACCACCTCCCCGAAAGGCGCGGAGGCCGCTACCGCCCGTACCTGTTCACCGGCGCGCTCCTGGCCTCCGTCAGCTTCCTCTCGGTCTTCTTCGCTCCCCTCTGGACGCCGTGGCCGCTGCTGGCCGCCTGGGTCACCTACCTGGTCTGGGGCTTCGTCGCGGACCTGGTCGACCTGCCGTTCATCTCACTGCTGCCGACGATGGCCGCCGACACCGCCCAGCGATCGCGCCTGGCAGGGCTGTCGACGTTCGGGCGGATCCTCGGCGTGCTGGTGATCAACGTGGCGACCATCCCGGTGGTCTCCTCGTTCGCCGACGAGCGGACGGGCTGGCAGGTCTGGGCCCTCTGCCTGGTCCTCGCGTCGCTGGCCATCATGGCGATCGTGCCGGGAAGGGTGCGCGAGCGCGTCCGCCCGGTGAACCCGCAGCGGTACGGCCTGCGCCGGCTGGTCACGCTGATCCTGACGAACCGGGCGGCGATGGTCCTGGTCACCGCCAAGCTCAGCGCTTCGACCGCCATCGCGGCCGGCGGCGCCAGCGTCTACTACTTCACCTACAACGTGGGCGACAGGTCGCTGATCAGCATCGCGGCCCTGGCCATGGTGCCGCCGACGATGCTGGGCGCGCTGCTGGTGCCGGCGCTGATCCGGCGCATCGGGCTCAAGGCCGCCCTGCTGGGCGCGCTGATGCTGTCGGCCGGGCCGTCCGTGGTGATCTGGCTGGCGCACTCGAACGTCACGCTGGTCCTCGTCCTGATGGGGCTGACGGCCGTGGGCGGCGGCGCGACGCTCACCGCGGCCAACGCCACCATCGCCGAACTCGTGGACTACGCCGAATGGCGCTTCGGCGACCGTGCGGAGGGCGCGTTCACCTCGCTGGCAGCCTTCGCCGCCAAGGCGGGCGCTGGGCTGGGCGGCGCGATGGTGGCCTACACGCTCGCGTTCACCGGTTACGTGGGCGGCGCCCGGCAGAGCGAACAGGCGCTGGACGGGATCGTCTTCGCGATGACGCTGCTGCCTGCCGCCGTGCTGCTGGCCGGCGCTGCGATCTTCCTCGCCTACCCCGTGACCAGGGAACTGTCGGAGCGGGTCGCGGCCGAGCTCGCCGAACGACGCCAGGAGGCTCTTTCGTGAGGGCTGTTCGCGGACTTCGGGCTGCGGGACGTACGGCTGCCGCCGGTCGTCACCTGAACCGTAGAGCGGCTGTGTCGTCCTTGGCTTGCGTCGCGTGTCGAGGAGGCGCACCGAAGTTTCCGACGCTCGTCGTTAGAGCTGCGACCTCGGGTCCGGAAGCATCTACTCCATGACCGAACGATCGTCGAAGGCCCAGAAACCCGCCCCCGTCAGTGAGCGGGTCAAGATTCGGCGACGTCCCGCGCGTGGGTCGTATGACCTGGACCTTGTTCGGTCGATCTTCGACGATGCGCTGCTGTGTCACGTGGCCTTCGTAGACGGCGGGGATCCGGTCGTACTGCCGACCTTGCACGTCAGGATCGGTGACGAGTTGCTGATCCATGGTGCGCGGCAGAACCGCATGATGAACAAGGTCGCGGCAGGGGCCCCGGTGTGTATCGAGGCCACGGTGATCGACTCGGTCGTCCTGGGACGCAGCGTTCTCCAGAACTCGGTCAACTACCGATCCGCTGTTGTCATGGGGGAGGGACGAGCCGTCGAAGATCTGGACGAGGTGCTGCCGCGGATGCATGCGCTCATCGACAAGTGGGCTCCGGGTCGGCTCCCGTTCCTTCGTCCTCTCACCGACGCCGAGCTGCGATCCGTGCTCCTCGTTTCGTTCCCGATCACCGAGGTGTCGGCAAAGGTACGCACCGGTGATGCCAATGATGCGGACGCCGACCGATCCCGGCCCGTCTGGGCAGGTCAGCTCCCGCTCAGGGTTGTCGCTGGTTCCCCAGTGCCGGACGACTACGTGCCGGCGGGTATGCCCGTTCCCGACCACCTCGTGGGATGGGGCGAGGACCGATCCGGGGTTTGAGCAAGGCTCGTGGGGCCGCCGGAGGGGAGCTTGATTGTCAGCTTCGACGCCGGGTGGCGCGGATAGCATGGTGACCATGGCGTCCGAACTCCAGCGTCTGACTGACGCCCTCGGCCACAGCCTGAAGCGCAACGTGTCCGTCGACGACCCGACGATGCACCAGATCGCGTTCTCGTCGCACGTCTACGAACCGATCGACCTGCTCCGACAGCAGACGATCCTGAGAAGAGACCTGCCTCCCGAGGTGGCCGCGTGGCTCCGCTCCGCCGGTGCCTTCAACGCTCGAGGGCCCTTGCGTCCTCCGCTCAATGAGGGCATCGGCGGGACCGAGCAGCGCTTGTGCCTTCCGATCCGTAGGAACGGGTTTCTGGTCGGGTTCCTGTGGATCCTGGAAGGCGAGACCGAGCTCTCCGGCGACGAACTCGCCACCGCACTCAGCGCGGCCGACAGTCTTGCGGTGGTCATGCAGCGCGAGCAGTTGGCCGGTGAGCTGTACCGAGCCCAGGTCAGGGAGCTGGCGACCGAGCTGATCTTCGCCTCCGAAGCACCCGCGCGGCGTGCAGCGGCTGAGAAGTTGCTGGAGGCCGAGCTCTTCGTGCCGAACGAGCCGCTGTTCGTCCTCGTCGTCTCCCTCCACGCGGGCCGCAGAACGATGTCGGACGAGGAGCGCAGTGCGCTGGAGGGTCGACTCGACGGCACCGGTCGCAGACTCAGCGAACGGCGGCACCTGGGTCTGGCTCGGCGCGACCACGGACTCCTGGTGCTCTCGGACAGGGATCCACTGATCAGCGGTCGCGCACGGGATCGCCTCTGTCAGGATCTGCTCGCGGACCTGGTTCGTGACCTGCCGGGTACGACCCCGTTGATCGGGGTCGGCGAGGTCGTCGACGATCTCGCGGACGCCTACCGCTCCCATCGTGATGCCGAAAGGGCGGGGCGGGTCGCTCGCCTCGTCGACGGCCTGGGCACGATCGTGCGAGCCGACCAGCTCGGCGTGTACGGCGTACTCGCCCGGATCCCGGAGGGGGAGCTGAGCGCCTCAAGCGTGCCGCGGGGACTCCTTGATCTCCTGAGTTCGGGCGCCAAGGGCAAGCAACTGGTCGACACGCTTGAGGCGTATCTCGAGAACGCGGGCGACGGGCCGGCGACTGCCGAGCAGTTGTACGTTCACCGGACCACCCTCTACTACCGGCTCCAGCGCATCGAGGAGTTGACGGGTGCCCAGCTGTCGAACGGCGGGGATCGACTGGCCTTTCATCTCGGCCTCAAGATCGCGACCCTCCTGGGGCTGCGATCGGCTTCAGCCGACGAAGGAAGTCCCGCTCGGCGGGCGCCCTGACGCCTCGCCGCCGGTCACGGTCACACGGCCTGAGATCTCGATCTGGATCGGCCTGTCCGGTGAGCCGTGCAGATCACCGTCAACGGAGCTCGCCGTGAAGGCATTGTCGAACGGGCTCACGTGCGCCAGGCGGCTGCCCGGAACCACGTCGCCGTCCTCGACCGCCAGGATGTAGCGAGCACACGTGCCGGTGCCGCACGGTCCCATGTTCAGGATCGCGTCGCCCCAGATCACCGCGCTCGTCGTGCGCGCAGAGTTCACCGGTGTGGTGAGCAGGAGCATGTTCGGTCGCGCTAGGGCCGGCGCGCCCGCGCGGAGGGCTCTGAGCAGAGCTGAGCCACGCTCAGTGAGGGCGTGCGCCTCTGCGGCGGAGATCTCCAACGCCAGCTCGGCCGCGGAAACCGCGGCGAAGACGTTGCCTCCGGCCGTCACGGTACGGACCTGGAGTTGCTTGCCCTCGTAGTGGACTTCGGCGACGTCGACCCGAGAGGTCCCCAGAGGCATGGTGAGGACGATGCCGGCCTCCCCTGAAGACCGAGCGGTGATCAAGCCCGCGCCCGTCTCGAGCCTCACCTCAGGTCGGGACCCGAGAACGAGCATCGCGGCGAACATGCTCGCCTCACCACAGCCACCGAGTGGTCCGTCGGCGGCCACGAAGACCAGCCCGTAGTCCGCGTCTCTCTGGACGGGCGTGACCAGAACCGCGACGATCGCGCCGGGGTCCCCGGTCCGCGCTTCGAAGTAGTCACGCCGGATCTCTTCCAGGGTGTCCGCCATCAGGGAGGACACCTCGCGCATCCGCGACGCGGAATGGGTCACGGCCGTGGCGTCGTAACAAGCGACTGGCTGGCCATCGGTGTCTCCGAATGCCAGCGGGGTCACAGCGTGCCTCTACGGTTGGCGGGCTGGTAGGCGGTCACGACGACGGCGCCGCCGAGTCCGATGTTGTGCTGGAGGGCGACGGCTGCGCCATCCACCTGGCGGGCGTCGGCCTCGCCGCGGAGTTGCCAGGTGAGCTCGGCGCACTGGGCGAGGCCGGTGGCACCGAGGGGGTGGCCCTTGGAGATGAGGCCGCCGGACGGGTTCACCACCCAGCGGCCGCCGTAGGTGGTGTCATTGTTGTCGACCAGCATGTGCGCCTCACCTTCTTTGGCCAGGCCAAGCGCCTCGTAGGTGAACAGCTCGTTCGGGGCGAAGCAGTCGTGCAGCTCGATCACGTCGACGTCGTCCGGGGTGAGCCCGGACTGGGCGTAGACCTTCTCCGCCGCCTTCCGGCTCATGTCCGTGCCGACCAGGTTGATCGCGCTGTTGGTGTCGAAGGTCGAGCGCATGTCGGTGACCATCGCTTGGCCGACGATCTCGATCGCGCGGTCACCGAGGTCGTTCTCCTCGACGAACCGCGCGCTGGCGAGCACCGCGGCGCCGGAGCCGTCGGACGTCGGCGAGCACATCAGCCTGGTCAGGCCCGCCTCGGCGTAGACCATCTTGGCGTCCATGATGTCTTCGACTGTGTAGACGTCCTGGAACTGGGCGTACGGGTTGTTCGCCGAGTGCCGGTGGTTCTTCTCGGCGATCTTCGCGAAGTGCTCCGGCGTGGAGCCGTACTTCTCGTTGTGCTCCAACCCGGCGACACCGTACATCCACGGGGCCGGCGGGGAGGAGAACTCACGCATCTCGGCCAGCGCCTGGACGTGCTTCTTCAGGGGCCACTCGCGGTCCTCGTACGCCGCGCTCAGCGAACCGGGCCGCATCTTCTCGAAGCCCAGCGCGAGCGTACAGTCGGCCAGGCCGCCGCGGATCGCGTTCGCTGCCAGGTAGAGCGCGGTCGACCCGGTGGCGCAGTTGTTGTTCACGTTCGTGATCGGGATCCCGGTCATGCCGAGCTCGTAGACCGCGCGCTGGCCGGAGGTGGACTCGCCGAACATGAACCCGACGTGGGCCTGCTCGATCTCCTCGAACGCGATCCCGGCGTCCTCCAGCGCCTTGGTGCCGGACTCCTTGGCCATCGCCGGGTAGTCCCAGCCCTCCCGGCGTCCGGGCTTCTCGAACTTCGTCATGCCGACGCCGATGACGTAGACCTTGCTCACGATCTTCTCCTCGACCATGGTCGCCAGACTGTCTTTCGACCCCACGCTTCGGCATCCGACAGCCGATGAACGTTGCAGTCCTCGATTGCGACATCTGGTCGGGTCGCAGCAGGAATGCGCCCCACCGAGGCTCGATTCATCGTCGCATCCCAACCTCACGCGCCGATGTTGGCCTACCGGACAGGTCCGCTCGCGGTGTGACTGACGATGCTTGAGCGATGCGTCGACTGGAGGTATCCACCATGACAGGACACCGCGCCGTGGCCAACCGGGACCTGCGAAGGGCCGGTGCTCAGCCCGGGCCCCACGAACAAGCGCGCGAAGCTGCGTTGATCGCCGACATCGAACGGCTCGTGCGCTGCGAGTCCCCGTCCGACGACCTGGCCGCGGTCGCCCGCAGCGCGGAGATGGTCGCTGAGGTCGGTGCGTGGCACCTGGGAGCGGAGGCGGAGCGCATCGTCATCGACGGGCGCACCCATGTCCGTTGGCGCTTCGGCCGCGAACCGCGGGTGCTGCTGATCGGGCACCACGACACGGTGTGGCCGGTCGGCTCGCTGGAGAGGCACCCGTTCGAGGTCCGCGACGGGGTGCTGCGCGGACCGGGATGCTTCGACATGAAGGCGGGGCTGGTGATGGCGTTCCACGCGTTGGCGGCGCTGGACGACCTGGACGGTGTGACCCTCCTCGTCACCGGTGACGAGGAGCCGGGGTCACCCTCGTCACGGGAGCTCATCGAGAACGAGGCGCGACAGTGTGCGGCAACGCTGGTCCTGGAAGCCGCCGGGCCCGGCGGGGCCTTGAAGACCGAACGCAAGGGCGTGTCACGCTACGAGGTGCTGGTGCGGGGACGGGCCGCGCACACCGGCCTGGAGCCGGAGCGTGGCGTGAACGCGGCGGTTGAGGCGGCCCGCCAGATCATGGCCGTGGTGGAGCTGGGCGATCCCGCGCTGGGCACGACCGTCACGCCGACCCGTCTGGAGGCGGGCACCACGGCGAACACCATTCCCGGATCGGCACGCTTCGACGTCGACGTCCGGGTATGGGAGGCCGCCGAGCAGCACCGCGTCCATGCGGCGTTGCACGGCCTGCGGCCGGAACTGCCCGGCGCCGGCGTGGAGGTCAGCGGCGGCCCGAATCGACCGCCACTCCCGGCCACGGCGTCGAAGGACCTGTTCGATCGGGCGCGCCGGCTCGCGGACGACCTCGGGGTCGGCCCGCTCACCTCGGTCGCCGTCGGCGGTGCCTCTGACGGGAACTTCACCGCGGGTGTCGGCACGCCCACCCTCGACGGACTGGGGGCGGTCGGCGGCGGTGCGCACGCCGATGACGAGCACGTGCTCGTAGCAGAGCTGCCGAAGAGAACGCGGCTGCTCACCGCGCTGGTCGCCGAGCTGCTGGCGACGGCGGGTTGTCCGTCCGAACGAAACGGGCCCCCTCCTGCCGTGCGCTCGGACCATCTATGAAGCGGAACCGGCTGAAACCATGACCGGCGTGACTGATCTCATCCGCGACCGTCGCGAGTCCCGGCCTGTCGATGCGGCATGCGCCGCAGCCGAGGCGGCCGCGCACATAGCGGGCGTCGACATCCGCCCCCTGGACAGCGTCAGCGAGCTCGAGGCCGTCCGCCGTCTGTACGAGCACATCTGGCGCACGGGCGAGAACAACCCTCCGGTGACGGCCGACCTGCTGCGCGCGATGACGAAGGCGGGCAGCTACGTGAGCGGCGCCTTCGACGAGGGCGAGCTGGTGGGCGCCTGTTTCGGCTTCTTCTCCCCTCCGGCGCGCGGGGCCCTGCACAGTCACATCGCCGGGGTGCTGGCGCGCATGCAGGGACGCAACGTCGGTTTCGCGTTGAAGCTGCACCAACGTGCCTGGGCGATGTCGCGCGGCGTCAGTGAGGTCTGCTGGACGTACGACCCTCTGGTACGGCGCAACGCCTACTTCAACATCGCCAAGCTGGCCGCCGATCCGGCCGAGTACCTCCCGAACTTCTACGGCCCGATGGACGACGACATCAACCGCAGCGACGACACCGACCGGGTCCTGGTCCGGTGGCGGCTGGAGTCACCCGAGGCCGAAGCGGCCTGCGACGGCCGGCCCAGGCCGGCCGATGCGGAGGCTGCCCGCGCGAGAGGTGCGGTCGCGGCCTTGGGCGTTTCCGCCGCGGGCGGGCCGGTCGTGGGACGGGCCGACGCGCGCACCGTGCTCGTCGGCGTCCCCGGCGACGTCGAGGCCATGCGGGAGAGCGACCCTGCCTGCGCCGCGGAGTGGCGTACGGCACTGCGGGACGTTCTAGGCGAACTCCTCTCAGAGGGTGCGCGGGTGCGCGGCTTCGACCGCGCAGGCTGGTACATCATGGACAGACAGGAGACGCAGTGAAGCTCACCGGAGTCGAGATCCGCACCATCCAGGTGCCGCTTGTGTCGCCCTTCCGGACGTCGTTCGGCACGGAGACCGTACGAGAGGCACTGGTGCTGCGCGCCGTCACCGACGAGGCCGAGGGGTGGGGCGAATGCGGCGCGGGCACGGCGCCGCTGTACTCCTCGGAGTACACCTACGCCTCCGCCGACGCCCTGAGCCGCTACCTGGTCCCGGCGCTGGCCGGGGTGACGGACCTGTCCGCGCACAAGGTCGCCCCGGCCCTGGCGCCGTTCAAGGGCCACCGCATGGCCAAGGCCGCACTGGAGACGGCGGTGCTGGACGCGGATCTCCGCGCCCGCGGCGTCTCTTTCGGCCACGCCCTCGGCGCCATCCGCGACACCGTGCCGTGCGGGGTGTCCGTGGGGATCACGGAGTCGATCCCCGAGCTGCTCGACACGGTCGGCGCCTACCTGGACGCGGGCTACCTGCGGATCAAGTTGAAGATCGAGCCTGGCTGGGACGTCGAGCCGGTCCGCGCCGTGCGCGAACGGTTCGGCGACATCCTGCTGCAGGTCGACGCGAACACCGCCTACGGGCGCGGCGACGCCCGGCACCTGGCCCGGCTCGACCCGTTCGACCTCCTTCTGCTGGAGCAGCCACTGGCGGAGGATGACCTTCTCGGGCACGCGCGGCTCGCCAAGCAGATCGCCACGCCGATCTGTCTCGACGAGTCGATCGTCTCCGCTCGCGCCGCCGCTGACGCGATCGCGATGGGCGCCTGCCAGGTCGTGAACATCAAACCGGGCCGGGTGGGGGGTTACCTCGAAGCCCGGCGGATTCACGACGTCTGCGCGGCGCAAGGCGTCCCGGTCTGGTGCGGCGGCATGCTCGAAACGGGATTGGGCCGCGCCGCCAACGTCGCGCTCGCCGCGCTGCCCGGATTCACCCTGCCCGGCGACACCTCGGCGTCCGACCGCTACTACCGGACCGACATCACGCCGCCGTTCCGCCTCGAGGACGGACACCTCGCTGTGCCGACCGGACCGGGGCTCGGCGTCACCCCGATCCAGGACGTCCTGGATGCCGTCACGGTCATGACGACATGGGTGCCCGTTCCTCCCCGATGAGATGTCCCGTTCGACGAACGGGATAGCATCATTTCGTCATGCAGAACGAACGACGACGCACCCGCGCTGCGCTAGCTTCAGGCGCGTGCTTGTCCCCGTGACCAGCCTCCCGCGAGCCGGCCTCGGGCGCGTCCTGGAGGAACTCGGTACCACGCTGCTCGACGTGGTCTGTGGCGACGTCGAGCTTGCCCACGACATCGGCGGCGTCGTCATCTACGACACGCTCGACGAGCCGGAGCTGCCGAGGAACGCGCTGGTGATGGGCGTCGGCCTGCATGATCTCGCCGACATCGCGCGGGTCGTGACCCGGCTCGGGCAGCGCGATGCCGCCGGGCTGGTGGTCCGTGCGCCTGTCGTACCCGATGAGCGGCTCGTCGCGGCGGCACGCGCATCGGGTGTGGCGGTCCTCGCGTTCGCCCGCGGTGCATCGTGGACGCACCTGACGGGGATGCTCCGGACGTTGACCGCCGAGAGCGGCCTGTACAACACCGATGCCCCCACGTTCGGCCGGATCCGGTCCGGTGATCTCTTCGCGGTCGCCAACGCCATTGCCGCACTGCTCGACGCACCCGTCACCATCGAGGACCGCAACTCGCGCCTGCTGGCCTTCTCGAGTCGACAGGAGGAGGTGGACCCGTCACGGGTCCAGACGATCCTCGGTCGGCAGGTCCCGGAGCAATACACCCGCATCCTGGAGGAGCGCGGGGTGTTCCAGGCGATGTATCGCAGCGACAGACCCGTTTTCGTGGCACCTCTGCCCGAGACGGGCGACACGTTGCAGCCGCCCGAGATGCCCCGTGCGGCGATTGCGGTGCGCGCCGGGGACGAGATTCTCGGCACGATCTGGGTGGTCGTTCCCGAGCCCCTGAGCGAGGAACGCAGCCAAGCGCTCTACGAGGCGTCCAAGCTCGTCGCGATGCACATGGTGTGGCAGCGTGCCGACGCGGACATGGAGCGACGGCTGCGGGCGGAGCTGTTGAGCACCGCCCTCGAAAGCGCACCGGGATCGCTCGACGCGGTTCGCCGTCTCGGCCTGAAGGACGAGCCTGCGGTCGTCCTCGCGCTCACCGTCGTCGGTTCGACGACCGAGCATCCCCTGCCGGCGCAGCTCGCCACCGAACGGAAGCGGCTCGCCGACGCGTTCGCCATGCACCTGTCCGCCGTGCACCCGCGCGCCACCGCAGCGCTGATCGGCGACGTCGCCTACGGCATCCTCCCCCTTCCGCAGAACCGGCAGGACGCCGAGGAACGTGCCGTCTGGATCGCCACCGAGTTCCTGGCTCGCGTCGGTTCCCGCCTGCGCCCACTGGTCGGGGTGGGACAGCTCGCCAAGGACAGTTCGGCACTCGCCCGATCGCGCTCGGGGGCCGAACGAGCGTTGCGCGTCCTGCGGTCCGGAATCGCCGGGCAGCAGGTGGCTCTCCTGGACGACGTCCACGTCGAGGCGCTGTTGCTCGAGCTCGCCGATCTCGTTCCGCGCGGAGACATCCCCAGCGGCTCCGTCGCGCGCATCGTCGCCTACGACAAGGAGCAGCAGACCAGTCTGGTCGAGACGCTGCGCACCTGGCTCGACGCCTTCGGCGACGTCGCAGTGGCTTCCGCCACGATGTTCGTGCACCCCAACACGTTCCGCTACCGGCTGCGTCGCGCGGCCGAGGTCGGCCGCATCGACCTCAAAGACCCGAACGCGCGCCTGTCGGCCATGCTGCAGCTGCGCCTGATGTCCATCAGGTCGGCCCCGGACGACTGAGACGGCCCCGCAGGTCGAGTGTCTTGACCAGGAACGCCAACCATTCGGCGTCCTGCGCGACCGCGACGTCATGGGGGGTCGCCGCGCCGTGGCCGGCGTTGCCGAAGACATGCAGCAGGATCGGTGCCTCTCCCTCCTGGGCGGCCTGCATCCGTGCGGCGAACTTGCGCGCGTGCCAGGGCCGGCACCGCGGATCGGTCGCCCCGGCCTGGATGTAGACCGCCGGAAAGACACCGGGGCTGACCAGATGGTACGGCGACAGCCCGAGGAGCCGGTGGACCTCCGCCGGATCGTCCGGGTCCGCCCAGGCTTTGCGGATGACGAAGTCGAGGTAGGGGTCGCGGGTGCCGCCGATGAGATCCAGCAGAGGCGCTCGCGGCAGTACGGCACGCCACAGGTCGGGCCGCGTGGTGACGGCGACTCCGCACATCAGGCCGCCGTCGGACCCCCCGGTCAACGCGAGCTGGTCGGCGGTCGTGAGGCCCTTGGCGATGAGGTGCTCGGCGACCGCGACGAGGTCGGAGTCGCGGACGTGTCGCTTCTCCCGATGTGCGGCCTGGTACCAGTCCCGGCCGAACTCACCGCCCCCGCGCAGGTACGCCTGGACGAGGACGCCGCCGGCGGCGACGAAGGCGGCCATGTCGGGCTGGTACTGGGGCAGGAGGGGCACGTTCGCCGCGCCGTACGCGGAGATCAGTGTCGGTGCCGCGCGCGTCGCGTCGCTCCCAGCCGGGCGCACCACGTGGTACGGGACCGCGACGCCGTCAGGTGCGACGGCCCACCCCGCTTCCAGCTCGGCGTCGAGGGTGACCGTCGGGGCTGACAGCGTCTCGAGCTCCGTCTCGCCTGGGCGGTGCCGGTAGACGCCCCAGGAGCTGGTCAGTGTGGAGAAGGCGAAGACGAAGTCGGCCGCGGGAGCGCCGACGGCCAGGGCGGTCAGCGCGAAGAAGGGAGCGGCGAGCGCGCCGCGGCCGGGGAGGGGGACCTCACCGGTGGTGGCGCCCGAGTGATCGATGATTCGGACCTTGGCGAACGTCTGGTCGAACTCGCTGAGGTACAGGTGCTCACCGACCGGGAAGAGGGACCGCAGCACCGTGTCGCCTTCCGGGACGAGCTCGGTCCACTCTGCCGGGTCGTGGGGATTCGCCGCGTCGAGCGGGATGGCGACCACTCGCCCGCGAGGGGCTGCGACATCGGTCACGGCGATGTAGCGGTCGCCGACGACATGGCCGGCGATCGTCCCGGGACACTCGGTGACGAAGGGACGCCACGCCGTCCCCGGCTCGGACAGGTCGCGAACCGCGACAGGGATCGGGCTGCCCACTCGATGGCTGGCGACGGCCCACCGGCTGTCCGGCGACATCTGGACGAGCGTGTACTCCCGGGAACCTTCTCCGACCGGGATCGGTTCCACGGTGGTCTTCCCTGGCAGCGTGCCGAGCCGGTGGAGGAACACCGCTTGCCGGAACTCCTGCGGTGAGCCGGTGAGGGCGAAGAAGTAGAAGCCGCTGCTGTCGGGCAGCCACGAGACACCGCCGGCCCACGCGCTGTGCAGGACCTGCTCGGGCGCGCCGTCGTGCAGCCGCCCCGAGGCCACCTCGACGAGCCGGATGGTGTTGTGCTCGCTGCCGTCGGTGCAGATGCCCAGGGCCAGGACGCGGCCGTCCGGCGCGGGCGCCAGCCAGGACAGGAACGCCGGGTTCTCGTCGCTGCCGAACTCCGCCAGGTCGATCACCGGTCGTCCGGCGCCGAACGGCTGGTCGGCGACGACCACCGTGGGCGCCGCACTGTCCGGCGGGGTCACGGCGCGGAACCAGCGGCCGGCCGCGTACTTCGGCAGGGCCGGACGGGAGCCGGTGTCGTACGCCTGGATCAGGTCCCGGACGGCCGCCGGGTCCTGCCCGTCGTAGATGAGGGCGGTGGCGAGCTCGGCCTGCCGCCGCTGCCATCGCCGTACGTCCTGGCTCTCCCCCTCCAGCCAGCGGTACGGATCCGGGACGCGGACGCCCGCGACGTCCTCGAAGACCTCGACGGTGCGAGTGGGCGGGTAAGGAACGGTCACAGTGACTCCGGCTCTTCAAGGGACTGGCTTGCGTCGGCTGCCCCGAGCTCCGCGCGGAGCCGCTCGAACGCACCGGGGACCCGGGTGGCCCCGCGGACGTGGATGACCGCGTCGTAGGCCGCCGGAAAGTCGTCGACGGGGTCGAGACCACCGTTGGCGAGCGTGCCGTCGACGCCGTCGAAGAACTCGCTCGGCGCACGGCGGAGGTCGACGGCGGCCACCGGCGGGCCGAGGCGGTCCAGCCGCGACTCGATGCAGTTCGGCGGCGGCAGGGTTCGCGCTTCGAGGGAGACGTCGCAGTCGAACGGGCGCGGCGAGCGCTGCGTGAACCGGACCTCCGGACCGGAGCCGTAGGTCATCCCGATGACGACCAGGCCGGCGCCGAGCGAGGAGGCGAGCAGGCCGCCCATCATCGGCCGGCCCAGGAACGGCGTGCGCCGGACATGGGCGTTGTGGGCGCTCACGACGATGCGCCGCTCTCGCTCCAGGACCCAGCTCACGGTCTCCGCCATGAACACCTCCCTTGGGTACGGCCCAGCCGCGGGTGCGTCCAGTTCCGCGACGAAGGCGTGGAGCGAGGCCGCGCACCGGCGCACGACCTCGTCGTCGTGCAAGGCCGCGCGCTCAACCAGAGCACGCAGGCCCTCGATCAAGCGGGCCCGATCGGTGGCGGGCATGGCCTGGTAGCGGACCGCCGCCTCCGTCCGCCCCCCCAGGTCGCTCAGGCGAAGGATCTCCTCATCACCCGGGCGTCCCGGCATCCGGTCGAGGCAGGCGCGTACGGCCGGCCCGGGTGAGGTGGAGGAGCCGGGAAGGTCCATCCCGTAGAAGTTGACCTTCGCCGGGCTCTCGGAGTTCCACCGGCGCATCCAGCGCAACTGCCGCCGCATCGCCTCGCACTCGCCGAACCCGTAGGTGATGCCGGTCCGGGCGACCGCCTCGACCTCGCCCGGACCTTCGTGGATCCACTCGTTGACGGTCAGTCCCTCGGCGAAGCCGGACTCCATCACGAAGCCCGAGAACCCGAGCTCCCGGACGAGAGTCCGCAGCAGCCGGTCCTTGAGCTCGTAGAACTCCGTGATGTTGTGCGCGCCCTCGCCGAGGGCCACCACCCGCGCATCGCCGACCAGGTCACGCACCATGTCGAGATTGTCGAGGTCGAGGATCACAGGTGCTCCTAGCGGTGGAAGTACCACAGTTCTGGGGTGTAGAGGAAGCTGATCAGGGCGTTGAACGACGACTGCGGACCGGACAGTGTGTCCTTCCACACGACCAGGGTGTGCGGGGTCGGGAAGAAGAGGACGGGCAGGTCCTCGGCGAGGGCGTTCACCTCGGTCGCGAGGGACTTCTCGTCCGCCCCGAAGGTCGAGGCCTTGATCAACTTGTCCACCTCGGCGTTCTGGTAGCTGCCCAGGTTGAAGCTGCCGTCCGTGTTGAACACCGTGTTGCTGCTCGGGTACCCCGCCGCCAGGTACAGGGGCCCGTAGTCCTGCATCGCCCACTGGTTCTTGGTGGCGGGTGCGAAGGTGTTGCCGTAGTTGGCGTACATGTAGTTGAGCGACTTGGTCACGATCTTGACCTCGATGCCGAGCTTCTTGGCCGCCGACGCGAACGCGACGTCGCGGGCGCCGACGAAGGCCGGGCTGTTGGCGGAGGCCAGGGTGAAGCTGATCGTCTGCCCCTTCGGGATGCCGGCGCCGCACTCGCCGGTCCCGGTGCCGGGGCGCTCACAGGTGGTGGAGCCGTTCGGCGCCACCTTCCAGCCGTTGTCGGTGAGCAGCTTCTCGGCGGCGGCGGGGTCGTACGGGTAAGGCGGCTGGTCGCCGAACGCTGGCGGGTAGGGGGAGTCGTTGCCCGCCGTGCTGTAGTTCGGGGAGCCGGCGCCGTTGTAGATGCCCCTGCTGGCGATGTAACCCTGCTGGTCGATCAGGCGCTGCAGGGCCTGCCGGACGTACGCCTGCGAGATGACCTTGTCGAAGTTGTCGACGGTGTTCTTGAAGTTGATGGTCAACGAGTCGAACCGGGCGGGCGCGGGGGCGCCGTAGACGTTGTAGCCCTTGGCCTTCAGCGCGTCGATCTGGGTGACGTAGCTGGAGTCCAGCGTGCCGACGGTCAGGTTGCCGGCCTTGAACTGGTTGAGCACCGCGGCGGCGGAGGTGAAGGCCTTGAAGTCGATCTGGTCGAGCCGCGACTCGCCGGGACCGCTGTAGGACTCGTTGCGGGCCAGGGAGAACGAACCGGTCGTCGGGTCGAAGCTCTTGAGCCGGTACGGGCCGTTGACCACCTGCCAGAGCGGGTTGCCGGCGAACGTGGACTGGGACTCGGACTCCTTCGTGAGGTACTTGTAGATCGCCTTCGCGTGCTTCGGCTGCTTGTAGTCCAGGTGCGGGCCCCCGGAGCCGGCGATGTTCCACTCCGTGGAGGGCATCACGTACAGCAGCGTCAGCATGGACAGCAGGTACGACGGGTTGTACGCGGTCTCCAGCTTGAGGGTGAGCGTGTCCGGCTTGGTGGCCTGCGCGGTGACTCCGTCGGGGAACTGGCCCGGGGTGTAGAAGCTCCAGTTGGCCGGGCTCTCCGCGAGTGCGGCCTTGAGCAGCGCCAGGGAGAAGACGACGTCATCGGCTGTGACCGGGGTGCCGTTGGACCACTTGTAGTCCTTCATCTTGATGGTCACGGTCTTGCGGTCGGGGCTGTAGGTGGGCGGCTCGGCCAGGCTCAGCTCGGCGTCCGCGATCTGGTCGCCCTCTCCGCTGGGCCGGTAGAGGGAACGCCACATCAGCCCGCGGGCGATGACGGTCCCGTTGGCGGCCGCCGGCGGGTAGGGGTAGATGTAGTTGGGGCTGAGACCCGGGGTCAACGCGACCGTCGCCGTCCCGCCGTCCTTGGGGCTGCCCGTCTGCTTCGGCGGAGTGTTGTAGCTGCTGGCGACGTCCTTCGTCGTGCCCCCGCCGCCGCCGCCGCTGCACGCTGTAGCGAGCATGGCGACCACGGCGGCGAGCGCCACGGCGAGACGTCCTCGCTGCATGCCGGACACGTGCGTCATTGATAGCTCCCTACATGTGGGGTGGAGATGTGCGGAGGGGTGTGGACACGTGGCCGGGACCTCCGCGGCGTGGGTCGAAGATGCCCCACCGGCATCCACCCGTGTTTGGTCGGCCCGACAATTCCGCGTACCCGCGTCCGTCGTGGTGGACAGGTCCTCAATCGCCCCGTCGCCCGACCGCGTCCCGGAGCGCGTCCGCGAGCAGGTTGAGCGCCAGCACGGTGAGGATGACGCAGGCACCGGCGGGGTAGATCAGCCACCAGTAGTCGGCGGAGATGTAGGTGACGCCGCTGGCGAGCTGACTGCCCCAGTCCGCTGTGGGGTAGGTCAGGCCGAAGCCCAGGAATCCCAGGGCGGCGACGACGAGGACCGCGTCGGCGACCTGGAAGGTGATGTTGACGATGATCACCCCGAGCGCGTTCGGGATCAGGTGGGTGAGGATGATCCGTCGGCGGGACGCCCCCATCACCTTCGCGGCCAGCACGAACTCCCGGACCCGCAGCGTCAGGACCTCACCGCGGACCAGCCGGGCGGAGACGAGCCAGGAGAAGCCGCCGATGACGAGACTCAACGACAGGGCGTTCGCGTGGAAGCGAGCCGACAGGATCAGGACGAAGAACAGGAAGGGAATCGACAGCATGATGTCGACCAGCCGCATCAGGAACCCGTCGACCACTCCCCCGGCGAGTCCGGCGACGGCGCCGTAGACGGTGCCGATCGTGGTCGCGAAGAGCGCGGCGAGGAGCCCGATCTGCAGGGAGACCTGGCCGCCTGCCATCAGCCGCCCGAGCACGT
This sequence comes from Nonomuraea sp. NPDC046570, assembly GCF_040645915.1. Lineage (NCBI taxonomy): Bacteria > Bacillati > Actinomycetota > Actinomycetes > Streptosporangiales > Streptosporangiaceae > Nonomuraea > Nonomuraea sp. NPDC046570. The sequence goes on from NZ_JBEYZF010000034.1 coordinate 46,087, forward strand.
CGAACCCGTTCGTGTCCGTCCCGAGCGGGTGTCCCGGGCCAGGGGGCAGGGCCGCGTTGACCAGGTCCACATCGGTCTGGTTGGTCTGGTAGAACAGCGGGCCGAGAAAGCAGAACCCGACCAGGAGCACCAGGAGCAGGCCGCCGGTGAGACCGAGCGGATTCTGCCGCAACCAGCGCGGCACCGACCGGATCGAGACCGGGTTCCGCACCGCCGTGTCCGTCGCGGCGGTCATGGCGTCCACATCGTGTGAGGTCATTTTCTCAGCTCGATTCGGCGGTCGGCGGCCGCGACCATGATGTCGGCGATGAAGTTGCCGGCCACGGTCAGGACGCCGCCGATGAGGGTGTAGGCCAGGAGCACCGGGTAGTCCTCGCGCTGCAGGCTGTTGAGGAACAGCAGACCCAGGCCGGGGTAGTTGAAGAGCGACTCGACGATCAGGTTGCCCGCCAGGAGCGTCGGAATGAGCGTGCCGACCAGCATGATCAGCGGCAGGCAGGCGTTCCGCAGCAGGTGGCGTATCAAGATCAGCCGCTCCGGGAGTCCCTTGGCTCGCGCGACCCTGATGTAGTCCTGACCGAGCTGGTCCAGGGCGGAGGAGCGCTGGTACTGGGCGAAGATCGCGACGCTGGTCACGGCGAGCGTGACCACGGGAAGCGCCATGGCTCGCGGATCGGTGAAGACCACCCACGGCGAGTGCGACTGGGACGCCTCGGCCGGGAAGATGGGCAGGGACTGGCTGAAGAGCGCGATCAGTATCAGCCCGAGCAGGAACGACGGCGTCGCGTAGAGCACGTACGACGCCGCTGTGGCGACCCGGTCGGCGAAGCTGTTGCGTTTGACCGCCTGCAGGATACCGAGCGGGATGGCGATCAGCAGCGCCAGGACCAGGCCGGCCAGCGAGAGCATCGCGCTACGGCCGGCGTTCTGCCACAACAGGGTCCCCACGTTCTCGTTGAGCTTGTAGGACCTCCCCAGGTCGCCGTGCATCAGCTGGTCGAGGTAGCTGACGTACTGCACGACGACCGGGCGGTCGAACCCGTGCTCGCGGTTGAAGTCCGCCACCGCCTCGGGCGAGGCGCGCTGTCCCAGGACGACGCGCCCGGGGCTGTCCGACACGAGGTGCAGAAGGAGGAAGACGGCCACGGAAATCCCGAGCAGGACTAGGAGCGAGATCGCCAGACGTCGGACCACGTACCACGTCATGGGTGCGATTCCCCTCTCCGCGAGATCTGCTTCGGCTGCAACGGGTGGTGGCAGGCGACCTGCTGGGTGTCGGTGACCGGCTGCAAGGGGGGCTCCACCTCGGCGCACAGCTCGGTCGCCAGCGCGCACCGGGTTCGGAACCGGCAGCCGCTGGGCGGATCGATGGGGCTCGGCAGCTCACCGCGCACCCTCGCGCTCACCTGCGGACGCCGCGTCTCCGGGTCCGCGTCCGGGACCGCCGCGAGCAGCCCCGCCGTGTAGGGGTGCGCGGCGGAGCCGTACACCTCCTCGGTGGTGCCGGTCTCGACTAGCTTGCCCAGGTACATGACACCGACCCGGTCGGCCAGGTACCGCACGACCGCGAGGTCGTGGGAGATCACCACACTGCTGAGCCCGCGCTCGAGTTGGAGGCGGCGCATCAGGTTGAGGACCTGGGAGCGGATGGAGACGTCCAGCGCGCTGACCGGCTCGTCGGCGACCAGCACCTTCGGGTCCAGGGCGAGCGCGCGGGCCAGGCCGACACGCTGTCGCTGGCCACCGGAGAGCTCGTAGGGGTAGCGCTCCATGACGCTCGCGGGCAGTCCCACATCCCGCAGCAGCTCGTGAGCACGAGCGGTCCTCTCGGCTCGGCTGCCGACGCCCTGGATCGCCAGGGGTTCACGAAGGATCGTGCCGATGCGCATCCGAGGGTCGAGGGAGGCGTTGGAGTCCTGGAACATCATCTGCAGCTGTGTACGGCGGGGCCCGAGCGCACGCGCGCTCATCCTGGTGACCGATTCGCCATCGAAGATCACCTCGCCGGAGGTGGGCCGGTCCAGGGCCACGAGCATCCTGCCCAGCGACGACTTGCCGCAGCCCGACTCTCCGACCAGCCCGAACGTCTCGCCATCGGCCACCTCGAAACTCACGCCGGACACCGCCTTCACGGTGCGGCGCCCGCCGAAGAGACCCGCGCTGCCCGCCGGGTACTCGCGCCTGAGGTCGACGACGCGCAACCGCGGCGCCGCTCCTTGCTCGGGGAGGATCGCCGGCGAGGTGACGAACCGCGAGCGGGCCCTGACCGTTGGACCGGAGGCCGGGTGCCAGCACGCGTGGGCGTGGCCGTCCTCCTCCACCGACAGTGCGGGCTTCTCCTCGCGGCACCGGTCCGTCGCGGCGTCACAGCGCGGCGCGAAGGGACAGCCGACCTGGGCCACGGTCAGGTCCGGCGGCGCGCCCGGGATGCTGAAGAGCTCCTCGCTCCGGTCATGGGTGAGCGAAGGGATCGAGGACAGCAGCGCGTGCGTGTAGCGGTGCCGCGTCCGGCTGAAGAGCGCGGGCGTCGGCCCGGTCTCGGCGACGCGCCCGCCGTACATCACCCCGACGCGGTCGGCATGCCGGGCGATCACCCCCATGTCGTGCGTGATGAGGATCATCGACATGCCCAGCCGGGACTTGAGGTCGTCGAGGAGCTCGAGGATCTCCGCCTGGATGGTGACGTCGAGCGCCGTGGTCGGTTCGTCGGCGATGACGACGCGCGGCTGGCAGACCAGCGCCATCGCGATCATCACGCGTTGCCGCATGCCGCCCGAGAGCTGGTGCGGGTAATCGTCCAGCCGCTCGGCCGGCCGCGGCAGCCCGACCAGGGCGAGCATCTCCTCAGCGCGTCGGCGCGCCGCTCGCTTCGACGCGCCATGGTGCAGGCGCACCGGTTCGGCGACCTGCTCGCCGATCCGCCGGGTCGGGTTCAACGCCGTCATCGAGTCCTGGAACACCATCGCGATGTCGTTGCCGCGGATGGCCCGGTACTGCGCTGCGGGAAGCCCGACAAGTTCCTTGCCGCCAAAGTCGATCGAGCCGCTGGTCACCCGGCCTCCGGCCGGGAGCATGCCCATGATCGCGAGACCGGTCATGGACTTGCCGGACCCGGTCTCGCCGACGATGCCCAGGGTCTCGCCCCGGTTCAGCACCAGGTTGACGTCCGAGACGGGCCGGACGCCCCTTTCGCCGCGCCGGATCTCGACCGACAGGTCGCGAATCGTCAGCACGCGATCGCCGTCCGCAGGCCCGCGTGTGTTCCCGGAACCATCGGCCGTGATCACGGTAGTGCTCTCCAAATCCACCCGACGATAGTGGGACGCAAGCCCCCTGGTGGTGTTTGTTGCGTCCATCGAACCTTCGGGCCTGCATTTGTCCGCCCGGACGAACTGATCGTCGGGGTGCGGGCACTAAAATCAGGACGATCCGGGCACACGCTTATCGGCCCGCCCGGTGTGCAGGTAAGCTGCGCGTCCCTCTCCGTCGTCGCCAAGGAACGCGAGCGGCGCGCGGACGCCGCCCTCGGGCTCGACCGGGAGCAACGCATCGCCGCGCCAGGCGATCAGCTCAGTCCGATACGGTGCCTCGTCCAGCTCTGCGGTGACTCCCATGGGAATGCGCTCCAACCACAGCCGCCCCTCCTCGTCCAGGCTCACCGTGGTCTCACTCGTGCTCGACACATAGGTGCCCACGTACCGAGAGGCGTCCAGCGCAGGCGCAGCCGGATCGGGCACCGGCTGCCTGGGCAGTTCGACACCGCCAAGCTCGTGGAGCACGTGCCCCGCGATCTCGCGGAACACCTGCTTCGGCGACCCGCCATTGGTGACGATCACCAGCGCCACGTCCCGCTCCGGCACCACGCGCAGGAACGCCGACTGGCCGATGGTGTTGCCGTCGTGGCCGAAAACGGTGGGGCCGGAAAGATCGAAGAGCTCCCACCCCAGGCCCCAGGCGGCGCCCTGGTTGATGTCGGGCTGCTCGATCTGCGGCTGCCGCATCGCCCTGACGCTCGCCGGGCTCAGTACGGGGCTGCCGTCCGGACCCAGGCCACCGGCGAGGTGCATGCGAGCGAAGGCCAGCAGGTCGCGAGCACGCATCGCCAGCATCGACCCGGCCGGCGCGTTCGAGCGGGCCAACGCCCAGACGTGGGTCGGCTCCAGCTGGCCGCCCGGCGTCCGCTCGATGTGCCCCACCGCCGTACGGTGGATGATCGCCTCGTATGGATCGTTCGCGGCATGGGTCAGGCCCAGGGGCTCGAACAGGTGCGTCCTCATGCAGTCGTCGAACGGTTTCCCCCGGACGCTCTCGACGATCCGGCCCAGCACGCAGAAGCCGGCGTTGTTGTACGAGAACATCTCGCCCGGCTCGAACAGCTGCGGCACCTGGTGCAGAGCGCCCAGGAACTTCTCGATGCAGTCGTCGCCCTTGCCGGTGTCGGTGAAGATGTCTCCCTCGAACCCCGCGACGTGACACATCAGCTGCCGCACGGTCACCCGCTCGGCAGCCCGCTCGTCGGCGATCCGGAACTCGGGGAGATAGGTCCGCACCGGGGCGTCGAGGTCCAGCTTCTCCTCGTCGACCAGTTGCATGGCCAGCGTCGCGGTCAACACCTTGGTGATCGAGCCGATCTGGAAGAGCGAGTCGACCGTGGCCTCGACGCCCGTGGCTGTGCTCAGCACCCCAGCCGCGCCGTCGACCACCTCGCCACCCGCGCAGACCGCCACCGCCGCCCCCGGCACCCGGCTTCCGGCGAGCACATCCGGCAGCCGGTGCCCCAGCCACGCACCAACCTCATCCAGCTTCGACATCGGCATCCCTCCTGGCTCAATTCCCGGACGAGCATAGGACTGGCGGGAACGGCAGCGTTCGTACGCTCCCACCACGGCCGATACGCCGTTTCGTGGGGTCGGCCAAGTCCTAGGTGTACTGACCACAGAGGTTGAGTACGGTGAAACGATCTTCGGGGTTGTTGAAATGAGGGAGGGCCTGCTGCGCCCAACTGCCGGTCCGCCCGTGTCGAGCAGTCGATGCCATGGGCCTCGGAGGGGTGGTGCTTCGCCGCAAATCGCTGGTCATGAGGCTGTACGCGGCCTATGATGGCGCGCCGTGCTCACAAACGAACAGATTATCGAACAGGCCCTGGACCGAATCGAGACAGGGTACGTCTTTCCCGAGAAGACCGTGGACATCGACGCCGCGATCCGGCGCCGTCTCGCGGCAGGCGAGTACGGCGACCTGGACGGGCCGGTGCTCTGCGAGACGGTGACCGCTCACCTTCAGGAGGTGTGCCCGGACAAGCATCTGCGGCTGCTCTGGGTGGACCAGCCGCAGTCGCTGGATTCGGCGGACGAGGACAAGGGCCGGGCCGCGTTCCTCGCGCTGCTCAGGGCGGAGAATCAGGGAGTCCGCCGCGTCGAGCACTTGGACGGGAACGTCGGGCTCATCGACGTCCGGCGCATCGCGTACGCCGACGAAGGCGCCGGCGCAATCGGCGCGGCCATGCAACTGGTCGCCCACAGCTCCGCGCTCATCCTGGACCTGCGCGCATGCCTTGGCGGGGCCCCGGAGGGGGCCGCGATGTGGTGCAGCTACTTCTTCCGCGATGACCAGGTGCACCTCAACGACATTTACGAGCGGTCCACCGGTGCCACACGCCAGTTCTGGACGACCGCGCACCTTCCCGCGCCGCGCTATGCGGACCGCCCGGTCTATGTGCTCACCAGCGCGATCACGTTCTCCGGGGGCGAGGACGTGGCGTACACCCTTCAGGCGCACGGCCGGGCGGTCCTCGTTGGTGAGACGACACGTGGCGGGGCGCATCCGACGGCCCGCCACGCGGTCACCGAGCACATCCTCGTGACAGTACCGACCGCCCGGACCATCAACAGCGTCACCGGCACCAACTGGGAAGGCGTTGGAGTGGTCCCCGATGTACCCGTCTCGGCGGACCAGGCACTCGACACGGCACTCAAGGCCGCACTGGGGCTCCTCGGCGTATAGGCGCGGGGCGCTCCTCGGGGAACCGGCCCTCCAGCTCGCAGAAATTCAAGGTCGCCTCGATCAGATCCCGCGCTTTGCGTCGTTCAGCCCGATGGCAGTCGACCCTGCGGCTGGCCCGCGCCGCCTCCGAAGCGCCGCGATTTCATCGAGACCGTGCTGATGGGAGCGTGAGTGAGCGGGCGGACCCGGGGTCCGCCCGCTCCCAGTGGCTGCTAGTCGCGGAGGTTGAAGGCGCGGACGGTGGTCTGCTTGACGGTGTTGCCTGCCTTGTCCCAGGCCTCGACCTTGAGGGTGACGGCGCCCTTGGCTGACCCGTAGCGGGCCTTCGCCGTGTAGGTGCCGTCCTTCTCACGCTTGACGTCGACGCGGGTGTAGGTGGCGCCGTCGTCGGTGCTGGCCCAGAGCTTCAGGCCGGCGATGTCGGGCATCTTCGAGGCGGACGGGGAGTGGTAGGGGGAGACGGTGAAGCGGTGCGTACGGCCCGCACGCACACTGTTGGCGGCGTCCAGGGTGTCGCCCAGGTCGTAGCCGACGAACACGACCGGGGCCGGCTTGCAGGGCTTCGCGGTGCCGTACAGCGCTTCGAGGGAGCAGAAGGATCCGGGCAGGGGGTCGGCCGCGACCGGGGTGGTGAAGGTCCACTCGGTGTCGTGCTGGGCGTTCTTGGCGGTCAGCCGGTAGCTGCCCGGGCCTTCGGGCATGGTGAAGAGCGGCAGGACGTCGGTGCCGCCGACGCGGGCGCGCGGGATCTCCTTGCCGTCCCGGTAGAGGCGGACGTCGATGCCGGGCTCGAAGGGGTTGGCCCAGTAGTCGGCGCTGTACTGTCTGGTGCCCGGCGAGCCGTTGCTGAGCTCGAATTCCGCCCACAGGCTGTCGCCCTGAACGCAGATCATGCACCGGAAGCTCCAGGCGAGGTTCGCGCCCGGTTTGGCGAGCTTGTAGAGGGCGTCCGAGCCGGTCGCGGCGCCGGGCGTGAACGGGGCGGTCAGCCACGACTGCCGGGTGCGGATCGGCTTGTCGAACACCTCCAGGGCCCACTGCGGTCGCGCATCGTCGAAGCTCAGCGGATCGGAGATCTCCCACATGCCGTGCGAGCTGACGACCTCGGGGTCGAGCGGTCCGACCCAGTCACGCCGTTTCGGCAGGGTGAGCCTGGGGGCGCCCCACTCCGAAGGCTGCGACACCAGCGGGAGGAGGTCGTCGGTCTTCCACGCGTACCGCCAGTCGCCGTAGCGCTGCGGTGCGACAGTGTGGATGTCCAAGTCGATCCGGGCCAGGTCGCGCTCGGTGAAGGTGTAGTGCAACGAGCGGGGCACGCGGCCCTCTTCGTACGGGGCGAAGGTGTAGGTGTAGGGCGACTCCTCGGTTCCGGTCACCTGAATGGTGAGCCGCTCCCCGCCGGCGAGCCGCTCGCGCAGGTCGAGCGCCTCGAGGGAAGGCAGGGACACGTTGGGGATGCCGACCGGCTTGGGCTCTCCGGTGAACGGCTTCTGCGTGATGCTCAGGGGGATGGCGCAGTCGGTTCCGGGCTTCGGGAAGTGCGCGATCGCGGCCGCGCCGGCGTCGCGGATCGGGCCGATCCGCTCGATCTGCGCTCCGCAGACGTCGCCGAACAGGCCCGCCGCCTTCGGTGCCTCCATGAGGACGAGCTTGCCGCGCAGGTCACGTCCGGCGATGTCCTCGGGCCTGCCCTCGCCGACGTCGACGACGTCCAGATCACGGGTGCCGGTGAACGGCCGGAAGTCGGGGAAGATGTCCTGCTGCCGGTGCTCTCCGTAGACGTCGAAGCCGTGCATCGGCGCGGCCGGGTGCAGGGTGAGCCCGCCCCGCCCGCGCACGCTCATGGCCACCTCGCTTTGGCCGAGGGTGAAGCGGGAGTGGAAGCGGAACCCGCCCTTGGCGACCTTCTCCGTGGGCAGGGCCCACAGCCGGGCCCACGAGCCGATCGGCGTGTTCGTCGATATGGCCCCCATGAAGGAGGTGCCGTCGGCCACGGTGCGCTGGTAGGCCATGGTGGGGGAGTTGTTCAGCGGTTCGGCCGGTTTCGGGGTGGTGAAGCGCACCTCGGACAGCTTCCGGGCATCGAGCGTGATCTCCGTGTCACCGTTCACGATGATCTCGGGCTGGAACAGGAACGCAAGGTTGAACCGGTCGTCGTCGCCGACCCAGTCCAGTCCCTGCGTCACGCTGACGACGCCCTGCGGGACGCGGACGACCGTGGTCCCCACCTCGGTCAGCACGGTGCCGCCGATGACGCCCTTGTGGCCGGACACGTCGATGGTGTCCTGGCCCCAGGGGCTGTACGGCTTGCCGTCCCGGCCCAGGGTGTGGATGGTGAGCGTGGCCTTGGGCGCCTCGCGCACCGCACCGGCGGGGGTGCGCAGCTGGACGCCGTCGGCGGCCGCGGTCACCACACCCGTGTAGGTGTCCAGGGCCAGGCCCTTGGAGTCGAGGCTGACGGTGGTCGTCGCGGTCCCCGAGGCGGGCACGGTCAGCGTCGTGTCGGCCACGCTGAGCGCGCCCTCCACCACGCTCCCGTCGGACTTGCGCAGGCCAGGCGTGAGGGTCAGGGTGACGGGCTGGCCGCTCAGGTTGGTGTAGGTCAGGTTCCGGCTCGCGGGCTCGCCCTCGTCCGTGAGGGCGCCGAAGTCGAGCCCGGTGGTGGTGGCGAAGACCTGCTGGGCGTGCGCCCTGGCCACGTCGACCCGGCCCGCTCCCTGCTTGTACACACTGAGCTCGTCGTCCTTGGACGTCGACATCAGCGCGGCCTTGATCTGCTGGCCGGTCCAGTCCGGGTGCTGCTGGGCCAGGATCGCCACCGCTCCCGCCACGTGCGGGGTGGCCATCGAGGTGCCTGCCGCGGCCGTGTAGTGCTCGTCGAACGGCGTGCCCATCGTGGTGCCCGCGGCACGCGCGGCGATGATCGCCACGCCGGGTGCGGCGATGTCCGGCTTGAGCCCGCCATCACCGAAGCGCGGCCCCTGGCTGGAGAAACTCGCCCACTTGTCCTCCTTGTCGACCGCGGCCACGGTCAGGGCAGCGTCGGCCGAACCGGGGGAGGAGACCGTCTCGGTGCCGGAGGCGCCGGAGTTGCCCGCGGCGATCACGAACAGCGCGCCGCTGGAGGCGCTCAGCGCGTTGACCGCCTGGCTCGCCGGGTCGGTCCCGTCGGTGGGGCCGCTGCCCAGGCTCATGCTGACCACCTTGGCGCCGCTGGCCACGGCCCATTCCATGCCCTCGATGGCGCCGGAGTCCGTGCCGGAGCCCGCGCTGTCGAGGACCTTGCCGATGATCAGCTGGGCGCCCGGTGCGACGCCCTTGTACTTGCCGTTCGCCGCCGCGCCCGACCCGGCGATGGTGGAGGCCACGTGGGTGCCGTGACCGTGCCCGTCCTTGATCTCCTCACCGGGAATGAAGGACTTGCCGGCGACGACCTTGCCGGCCAGGTCGGGGTGGGTGGTGTCGATGCCGGTGTCCAGGACGGCCACCTTCACGCCGGTGCCGTCGTGCCCGCCCGCCCACGCTTGTGGCGCGCCGATCATCGGCACACTGACGTCCAGGTCGGCCTTGACCTTGCGGTCCAGCCACACCTTGGCGATGCCGCCGCGCAGGGTGTCCGGCACGTTGGCCAGCCCCGCGATCCCGTCCGCGCCCTTCTTCTCCGGTACGGCCCGCACGAAGTTCCAGAACGTGCCCGCCTCGGCCTTGGTGACCTTGACCGCGGAGGCATTGACGCTCTCCAGGGTGAGCACCGGCTCGCTGGCCGGAATCGCCTTGGCGGCGGAGGCGACGGCGGCGTCGCTCTGCTGCTTCGGGTACTGCACGATGACAGGAAGGTGCTTGGCCGCGTCGTCGGCGTAGCCGTTCTCCGCCAGGTAGGTGACGTTGAACAGCTCCCGGTCCAGGCGTCCGGCCTGGATGGCCGGAGCGGCGTCGCTGGGGGTGACGTACACCCCGTCCGGGGTGGCCAGGGTGGATAAACGGGCACGGGTCCCGTCGGGGCGGATGCTCGCCTCGGGGTTCACGGCGTACTTGCCGCCGCCGGCGTCGCTCAGCCGCACCTTGTCCCCGGTGACCAGGGTGATCGTGCGCGAGCCCGGGCCCACCCCGCTCAGCGCGATCGGGCCGGTGACCTGGCCGGGAAGGGGGGCGGCGGGTGCCGGCTCCTGTTCCTGGGCGACGGCGGCCGTGCCCGGCGCCACCAGGGTGCCCAGCACCAGGGTCGAGGCCGCGAGGAGCGCGCTCCTGCGGCGGAGGAAGGGGGGAGGACGGTCAGGTGATCTGCGTGGGGACATGCGGAACTGCCCTTTCGGCTACTGAAGGGGGAGGGGAGATCAGACGGGCTCGAATCCCTCGGGGGCGTCGTCGAGGGGTTCGACGGCCGGCTCGTCCGGCGAAGACACCGGTCCTTTCTGGTCTGCGCCGGCCTCTGGGGCGGTGTCGGCCGGACGGCCATCCGTGGAGTCGGTTTCGGACATGCCGTAAGCGTCGCCTGCGCGGCCCGCGGGGACTATGGGTAGGGCACCCCATTCAGCGGGCCGAGGCCGGGCAGGGCACTACGGGGGTACGGCGGGCTCAGCGCTCGACGCCCAGGTGCGCGCCGAGTGCGGCACGGGAGCGCAGCCCGAGCTTGCGCAGCGCGGCGCCGAGATGCTTCTCGACCGTTCTGGGCGAGACGAACAGCTGCTGGCCGATCTCCCTGTTGGTCAGCCCCGCGGCGGCCATCTCGGCGATCTCCCGCTCCCTGGGTGACAGGTCCGCCCCGTAACCCTGCGGGCCACCGGGGTAGCGGCCCCGCACCGTCACCCCGTGCCTGCGGGCCAGCTGCGCCGCGCGGTCCAGGTCCCACCGGGCGGCCAGTTCCTGGAACGTCGTGATCGCCGCGCGCAGCGGCTCCTCGGCTCGCGGGTCCCCAGCGGCGAACAGCCGCCAGGCAGCCAGCTCGCGCGCCTGGGCCGCCTCGTACGGCGCGCCCAGCCGGTCGTAGGCGGCCGCGGCCATGAGGTACTCCGCCGCGGCGGCCGCCTCTCCGGCCGCGAGATGCCCGCGCGCGTGCGGCACCGCGGCCGCGGTCATCGGCGCGTCCAGGCCGTCGAGCTGCACGGACAGCCGATCGACCAGGCGGGCCGCCTCGTCGAGCCTGCCCGCGGCCGCCATCGCCTCGGCCAGCGCGGGCAGCGCCCGTACCGCCATCGGCCAGAGCCCCTTGGTCTCCCACACCGCGACCGCCGCGCCGGTCGCCGCCAGCGCCGCCTCGGGCTCGCCGCGTGCGGTGGACAGCCTGAGGAACCCGGCGACGGACAGCGGAAGCAACTCGTAGCCGCCCAGGACCAGAACGCGCTGGACGACGTCGGGCAGATCGCGCCGGGCGGTGTCGAGGTCGCCGTGCGCGAGCGCCAGGCAGGCCGCGACGGTCTCGGCGGTGATGCGGTCGAACGGGCGGCCGCCGTACTCCTCGAGAAGCAGCGCGGTCTCCTGCTCCAGCCCGTCCCACTCGCCGCGGCAGTAGGCCAGCAGGAGCGCGACCAACCGGCAGCGCGAGAGCGGCTCCCTCGAGGACTCCTCGCCCGCCGCCCCCCGCATGGCCGCGGTCAGCAGCTGGTCGGCGACCGCGAAGTTCCCCGCGAAGCAGGCGTTCTCCGCGATGGACCGGTAGGCGCCCACCTCTTGGCGGTGCCTGGGTCTGCCGCCGGTCCTGCGGCGGACCTCCTCGGACAGCCCGGCCCAGCGCGGATCGCCGTTTCCGCACAGCGATGCCGCGATCTTGCCGAGCACGAAGACCTCCTCGACCGGATCGCCGATGGCCGGCACCGCCTCCAGGGCCCGAACCAGCCAGAAGGTGTGCTCGGCCAGCGGCACGCTCACGTCCATCGGCCTGCCGAGCGCGGCCATCACCCACGCCGCGAGGTCGGGCCGGTCGGCGAGGTCGTCGACCGCCGCGGCGAAGGCGCGGCGCTGCACGCCGGGCTCCTCGCCGAGCCTCTCCTGGAGGAGGCCGATCAGGAAGTGCAGCTGGCCGCGCGACGGGCCGGGCTGCTCCGACTTCAGCGCCTGCGACAGCAGGTCGATCACCTCAGGAGGGCGCAGCACCTGTGCGGCGGCCCAGCCCAGCCGCACCGCCAGGCGCCCCCTGCGGCCAGGGTCCAGCGGCGCGTTGCGCAGCACATCCTCGAGAATCCGTACGGCCTCGGCGTCGTCGCCGAGCTGCGAGGCCTGCTCGGCGGCCTGGTCGGCGGCCTCCACCCACTCCCGCATCTGCCCGGCCTGGCGCAGGTGGTGGGCCTCCTGGCCGAGCGGCACCGGCTCCACCGCCCGTACGGCCGAGGCCGCCCGCGCGTGCAGGTCCTGCCGCCGCCCGAGGGGGATCCCGCCGTACACCGCCTGTGCGGCCAGCACGTGCCGGAAGACCACCGCGCCCGCCTGCTCGACCAGCAGGCCGGAGACCAGCAGCTCGTCCACCCCGGCCACGGTCTCGGCCTTCGGCAGCCCGCCTACCCGCGCCAGCACGCCCAGCCGTACCGGCACCTGAAGCACCGCCGCCGCCTCGGCCACCACGCGCGCCGCCTCGGGCAGCCTGGCCACCCGCTCGCGCACGGAGTCGCGGACCCCTGGCGGCACGTCGAGCTCCGCCAGCGCCTTGCGCGCCCACCGCCCGCTGCGCAGCCTGATCAGCGCGCCCCGCTCGCGCAGCAGCGCCATCAGCTCCTGCACCGCCAGCGGCAACCCAGACGACAGCTCGTGCAGGTGCGCCCCGAAGTCCGCCGTGACGCCCTCCTCGTCGAGGATCGAGGCGGCGAGCTCGCCCGTCTGCCCGGCGTCCAAGGTCTTCAGCAGGATGTGATCGTGGAAGACCGAGTCAGCGGGGCGTCCCGTCGCCTCCCTGATCAGCGCGTCGGCCTCCTCGCCCCGGTAGGTGAGCACCACCGACATCCGGACCGGCAGGACCGCGAGCACGTAGGCGAGGAACTCGACCGTCTGCTCGTCCGCCCAGTGCAGGTCCTCCACGACCAGCACCACGGGTCCCAGCGCGCCCAGCACCTCGGCGAGGCCGCGGAACAGCCGGTGGCGCTCGGCCGCCCGGTCGTCCAGCGGCTCCAGCGGCGGCGGCAGCACGTCCGCCAGCTCCGGCAGTAGTCCCCGCAAAGCGCCCGCGACCGGCGACAGCTCCGCCCGCCCCAGCAGCTCACCCGTGCCGCGCAGCGCCTCCACCAGCGGCCCCAGGGGGAACGGCTCCCTGATCCGCCGGGCGCCGCCGCCGAGCAGCAGCCGACCGGCCATCTCGGGCTGCGCCTGCATCTCCGCCAGCAGCCGGGTCTTCCCGATGCCGGCCTCGCCCTCCAGGACCACGACGGCGGGCGGGCGGCTCACAGCGGAGACCAGGCGCCGTAACTCCTCCTCGCGCCCGACCAGGACCGGAGAGATCACCCGTCCCGCGACCGTATCGCCGTCCAACGCCATCAGGCTCGCCTCCACTCACCTGGCCCAGTTCCACGACTAGGACTCGGAGCCCTGAACCACCACAGTTGTGATCAATTCATACAGCAAGCCCCGCCACCGGCTCGCCCGTGCCCTGCGACGCGATCGACACGAGTCCGACCGCCGGGCACCGTTCACGACCGGGGTTCGTCGAGCATGGCCGCGACGCCGTCGAGCATGCGGTGCAGGCCGAACTCGAAGATGCTCTCCGGCCCCCCGAGTTGGGCGGTATCAGATTGGTTGAGTCGTGGCACCAGGTCGTCGCTCCTTCCGCATCAGATGTAGTGAGCCGCTTCAAGTCCGCTGAGCCAGGACAATCCGAGCTTGACCTTGCCCCAAGGTCAAGGTTCGACGATGTTCTGCATGAACAACAACGCACTGCACACCGCCGAAGCCCAGATCAGCGAGCAGGCCGCCGCCTACTGCGAGTCCGACAACGTCCCCGGGTTCGTCGCCGGCGTCTACCACGCCGGCGAGCAGATCGTCGTCGCCCACGGCACCGCGAACGTCGCCACCGGCGCACCGATGCTCAAAGACACGGGATTCCTCTTCGGCTCTGTCACCAAGGTGCTGACCACCACCCTGGTCCTCCAGCAGGTCGACCGAGGGCTGCTGGACCTCGACTCGCCGGTCGTGAAGTACCTTGGCCAATGCGGGCGTGCCACTGGCCCGTATCAGGGACCTTCTCGACGCCGACCCGGAGACGCTCACGGCGGCCATCGCCGAGATCGATCACGACCTTGAGGACCGCATCGCGCAGCTGGGACGAACGCGCGACCAACTCGCCCAGCTGCGCTGCGGCGACCGGCTTTTCGTTTCCCCGGAAGTCGCCGACTATCTCGACGATTTGCGCGAACTCGGCGTCAGCGAGCGCCAGATGCACCTGGAACGCGACGGCTGGATCCTCATGCAAACAGCATCGCCCGAGGACGCCTCCCTGTGGATCGCCGAAAAACGCGAGTTCATAACCGATCCCGAGTTCCGCGCCCTCTACCTCGAACATGACGCCGCCTACGACTGGTCGCCGAACGATCCCCGCCTCCCCGCCCTCGCGGACCGTACCCGGTACTGGTTCACCAATCACCCCAGCCGATCCGAGACCCGCCCCGTCCACAACCCGGCCATCGCCCGGTTGGCCGCACAATCCCAGCCCGGAGCCTCATCCCCAGCTTGGGACCGCCTCGCCCTACTCATGAACGGCTAGCCTCGATCTTGCGGGCTGCTCGGTTGGGAGAGCCTGGTCCTCGGAGGGGAGTACGAAGGCTTTCCCCTGATGTACCACTGGCGGGTTCTGCCCGACACCCCACCCGAGGGGTACGTCGAATTCGGCGGCATCGATGGGGCGGTCGCGTACTGGGAGGGCTCGCCGGCCGTCCGTGAACGCCTGGAGGCCGTCGGCCGCTCAACATCGAGTCTGGTGCTCTTCCTGGAACACGTGCCGCAGACTCTCGGCGCCTGGCTGGCCGACTCGCGGAAGGCTGCGCCAGGCGGCGGAGAAGGCTCGCTGTACCCCTGGGCGGAGGAAGCTCTGGCACGCGGAACCGCCTTCATGAGCTCTCGCGGGCTCGTCCACTTCGACGCCCATTTCGCCAACATCCTGACCGACGGCCAGCAGGTCCACTTCGCCGACTTCGGGCTAGCCCTGACCAGCAGGCGTTCCTGCGGGAATGGATCGCGGGACGACAGCCCGATGACGTCCCGCCCGCGACTGCCGCGATCATCGACCGGCACGCCCCAGCGGCCATCGTCTTGAACGAGTTCCACCACCGCCTGCTCCACAAGAGCAAGCGGACGCCGTTGAGCCTGACGGGTTCAGCGTCCGACATCGATTACGGGGTCGACGTTCAGAGACGAGCCACAAGCGAGATTTCACACTGTACGGCTCGCTCGCGGCCCGTCCAGTCCCCACGAGACGATCTTGATGGGGGTGACCTTGATGATCTCCCGGGAGAAATATGGCAGGGGCGGCTCGTGATCTTTCAACGTCACCGCCGTGCCCCGGATTTCGATGCCCCGGGGTGCCCACGGATCGACCGTCGCCAGGTCGTCCACGACGAACGCGACCGTGCTCCCTTGCAGGACGTTCCGGAACTTCTTCGACGTGCCCAGCGCGTGCCCGCCGATGACGATCGTGCCGGCGCCGCCGTCGACGAAGAAGTTGGTCGGGTTGTTCTGTACCTGCCCGTCAGGCGAGATGGTGGCCAGCCGCCCGATGCGCTGAGTGGCCAGGTAGTCGAGTTCTGCTTGGGTGAAGACCATGCACGTCAGTATGAAACCCTGACATCGACGGCAGTCAAAACCGAGGTGCCGTCAAGAAACGTGCGATGAGCCGCCAAGCATGGCCTGACCTCGGAAGCTTGATGCCATGGGCCGATGAAGGAGGCCCGTGGCGTCGATCGCCTTGACCTCGTACGGAGCCATGCTGTCGCCTGCGATCGTTACGGCCTTGCCCAACGTCCCTCCGGGGTTGTTCCGAGGTTGTTTCGGCCGAAACACCTGGACACATGTTCGACGTGCCTCATGCGCCAGAAGAGATCATTTCCTATGACCTGCGAGAAGAGGGCAACGATCGAACCGAGGCCTTGGCCGCCATCCTGACCGCCGGGTGCCGCGACGAACGGCAAACCGCCCCCGCCGGTCCGTCCGGCGGGGGCGGTCGTGTGGGCGCCTACAGCTCGCAGTTGGTCTCGACTTCGCCGTCGCAGCGGTCGCTGTCGGCGCCGCCGTTGAGCGTGTCGGTGCCGATACTGCCGATCAGACGGTCATTGCCCCCGCGACCGTTGAGCGTGTCGTCACCGAAACCGCCGAACAGGATGTCGGCGCCGGAGCCGCCGTTGACGGTGTCGATGCCGTTGTCGCCGGAGAGCGTGCTCGGCAGCTTCGTGTTGTTGCGGATCGCGTCGATGCCGTCCCCCGCGAACACGTCGACGCGATCGATCCCACCGGCCGGGCACTGCGCCGCGCCCCCCGCCTGCGTGCATCCAGAACCGGCCGCGACCGAGCCGAGCGTATTGCTGATGGTCACCACGGTGCCCGTCGCGTTGAGCTGGATCTCGATCCCGTCGTCCACCGAGCTGCCGTTGACGAGGATCCTGCCGCTGTCGAGTTGCGCGGTGACGGTGGCCGCCGACGCCGGTCCGGCCAGCGCCACGGCGCCGGTGAACAGGACGGTGACGAATCCCAGGGCCATACCCGTGCTTCTGAGCATGCGACGACTCGTGTTGGTGCTGAACATTCGCTGGTTCCCCTCGATGATGTGTCGATCCGGACCCCTGGAACACTGTGAGGGAGCCTCGTCCCCGGCTCATCGCACAAAGACGCACTGGCCAGGCGCACTAATTCGTTGACCAGCGGCCTTCCTATCCTCTACACCACGGCGGCCGCCGAGGCCTCGCCAGCAGCGAGTTCGGCACCGTCGCCAGACCCCTGAGCTGCGGTATCGCCGGCGTAGCTGATCCAGACGCGCGGCAGGCTCAGCCCGCGCGCCCTGGGGAAGGTGAGGTAGTCCTGCCGACCAGGTTGAGGTCCGCGGCGCGCATCTGCCGTACGACGATCGCGGCCTGCCCGGTGGCCAGAGCCTCCGCGGGCAGGGTGAGCCAGGCGCCGTGCGAGGAAAGCCATCACACGCCGGCCGGGCGTACGGCGCCGAGAATGTTGAGTGTCCAGGTGCTGATTTCGCCGGTGAAGCGCTTGTTCAGCGCCACGGGCAGTTCGAGGTGGTAGAGCGGCAGGTAGGGCACCTGATCGGCCACCTCGGCCAGCACCTTCGTGGTCGCCTCGCGCCTGGGCTCTCCCTCCAGGCCGCCCACGTCGTCGAGCCGGGCGTCCAGGGCGGTGCTGCTGTACTCGCTGAAGTTGAAGTCCTGCGGCTTTGCCGCGGCACGGCTGAGCAGGGTCGGCAGGGCCTCGGCCGGGTCGGGGCTGCCAAAGACGAGGTCGACCATCTGTACCGCCACCTCGTGCTCCATGCGCTGCGTGTCGTACTTCTCGGTGGGCTGCGGCTTGAGCTCCAGCGTGATCCCGATCTTGGCGAGGTCGCCCGCGAGGACCTGCATCGCCTTGCCGAACTCGCCGCCTGCGTCGGTCGGCGTGGCCAGGGTGAAGCCGTTGGGGTAGGCCGACTTGGCCAGCTCCGCCTTGGCCGCCTGGAGGTCGTGCGCGTAGGTGCGCACGGTCGGCAAGGCCGAGCCGTACAGGGCGGTGAGCTGCGGCTTGGACAGCAAAAGGTCGGCCTGGGATCCGTGCCCGCCGGTCATGAGCTGGACCAGGGCGGCCCTGTCGACGGCGTGCGCGATGGCGCGGCGCACGTGCACGTCCTTGAGCGGGCCCCTAGGAGGGGGACGTCCCGCGTTCATTGGCTCATACGCCAAACTCCTGCGGCCGCCTCGTCCTGCAGGCCAACCGGTGGTGCTGGACCAGGCCAGGGGGATGCCCACCGGCTTGATCCCCTCCGGCCGGGCGAGGAGGCACATGCGCCGGAAGCCCTCGCCGCTGATCATCAGATCGGCCACCCGCGTCCAGGCGGAGGGTGAAGGGACCCGCCCGCCAGGCTCCTGCCGGGGCAGGCTCGGTGTCGAGTTCCAGGGTCAGGCCCCTGCTGAACCTGCCGTCTCTGAGTACGGCCGGCACGTCGTACTCGTCGCTGAGCCAGACGCCGTCCGGGGCCCTGTCCTCGCCTGGCGTGAAGGAGTGGCTCGTCCTGATGGATGCTTCCCACGATGAGGTCGCCGTCCTCGATGGCCAGCCAGGTGGAGTCAGCATCGCCCAC
Source organism: Nonomuraea sp. NPDC046570 (assembly GCF_040645915.1). Lineage (NCBI taxonomy): Bacteria > Bacillati > Actinomycetota > Actinomycetes > Streptosporangiales > Streptosporangiaceae > Nonomuraea > Nonomuraea sp. NPDC046570. Next base: position 64,334 of record NZ_JBEYZF010000034.1, read on the forward strand.
GCCGTACCAGCGGCCGGCCGCGGCGCCCGGGATGAATTCGGCCGACAAGGAGCACGCCGACACCCCCGAGTGGCTGTCAAAGTGCGCGTGCCAGGACGGGCAGTGAACGGCCTTGGTCGCGGATGCTCTGCGCGGGAGTGATGGTTTGAAGCTGACCGTTGACCGGTGCGAGCCAGGACCTAGAACGCCCCGTGGCTTCGTACCCAGTTGTGGCGGGTTCAGGCGATAAGCAGGCGAAGGCCAAGCTCTGCTGCTTCGAGATCGAGGAGGTCGCGGTTGCGTTTGGCCCACCGGCCTGAGGCGAGGTCAGTACGGAGGCTGTGCACTGCGCTCTGCTCGGCGTCTGGCCCGACTTTGGCCCAGACCGATATTCCGCGACGGACATTCTCGTCCAGGTATGCCTCGGGCCGGCGCCAGTAGGCCTCGAAGAAGCCGTCAGCGCAGTCCCACGGGACGAGCACCGGTTCCATCCGGGCTCCGATCGTGCGGGCCTGCTCGGTCACCGAAGGCCGGCCGACAAGGAGGTCCGCGACCTCAGGCAGATAGTCGCGAGTAAGCCAGAACCGATGATGCCATCCGGTGTCAGTGGTGTCGTGCGTGAACACCACCACGCGGCGAGCAACGCGCCGCATTTCGCGCAGGCCGGCGATCGGGTCAGACCAGTGATGAACGGTGGCGACAGCCATCGCGGCGTCGAAGGACTGGTCCTCGAACGGAAGGCTCTCCGCGGTGGCAGCCACGCACGGCGCCGCGCCCGCGGGACGCTGCGCCCGCATGACCGCCGACGGTTCCACCGCGGTGACGTCGCGGTCGGAGGGCTCGTAGGAGCCGGTTCCCGCGCCGACATTCAGTACGGTCTGGGCATCGCCGAGCGCCGCCCAGATCTGCTCGGCGATCCGCGGCTCGGTGCGCCGCGTCACGGTGTAGGTGGCTCCGATGGTGTCATACAACTGCGTACTGGACATCAGACTGCCTTTCTGGCTGTCACCACCGCCGTCCCCGCACCGCGCATGTGGCCCGGGTAACGTGTCGCTGCTCGGGGTGCTTGTCGCTTGCGCGCCATTTCATCACATTGGCTGACCTTACGCTCCGCAGGCCACCGGCCAGCTTCGCTATGGTACCGATCTTCGACCTGGTAATTGATCTACTGGGCATGCCCCGGCAAGCTGGCTGCTTCCGCTCTGTCGGGGAGGTGGTCGTGGCTCGCCGACCCGAAGCGGGCGTTTGCCGAAGGCGCCGATGGTGGCGTGGAAGGTGCCTGCCGATGCGGCGGCGAAGGCGGCGAGCGGATGCTCGCTCATGTCGGCCGCGAAGGCCGTGATGGTGGCGATGACGTACCCCGCCCATCCGGCGACAAGGTTGATGAGCGGGCCGCTGCTGAACGGCGAGCTACGACGTGGCCATCGCGATGACCGCGAGAGTGGAGGCCGCGAAACCGCCCGCGACCACCAGTGTCGCCGCGATCAGCGGCAGGCGCCGGCTCCACGCCCGCAGCCGTGGCGACCCCGTCACGCTTGCCAGCACGTCCCTGCCGCGCAGGACGGCCAGGCCGGCCCCGGCGAGAGTGGCCGCCATCCCCACACCGAACGCCGCCACCAGGGCGAGGGCGAACACCGCCCTGCCGGATAGCAGGCCGGTGAGCAGGAGCAGGAAGGCCGAGGGCGAGGGCAGCAACCCGCCCGACGCGCCGATCGTCACAATGCCCTTCCAGGTGAGCAACGAGTGGCCATGCCCATGCCCATGTCCGTGGCCGTGTTCCGATCGGCGGCCGCGCAGGTGCCGGTGGACGAGGCCCACGCCGACCGCGAGCACCACGAGTGAGGCCGCGAGTTGCAGCCACCGCGTCACCGCTCCCAGATCGGGCGCGTTGTCCACGGCCAGCCACCAGCCGATGGCCAGCACGGCCACCGACACGGTGTGCATGACCGCCACCACCACGCCCAGCAGGACCGCGTCGCGGGCCCGGCCGTTGCCGCCGACCAGGTACCCGGCCGTCAGCGTCTTGCCATGTCCCGGCGCGCAGGCGTGCACCGCCCCCGCCACCAGCGCGACCAGCAGGGCGAGGGGCATCACGACGTCGTGGTCCACCAGTGCGGACAGCTCGGCCGTCCACACCGAGGTGAGCGAACCGGACGTGCCCACCTGACCGTCGAACCGGAGCACGTGCGACGGAGCGGCCGCGGTGTGCAGCGCTCCTCCGCCGCCCGGCGTCGTGGAGACCGTCCGGTAGGCCGGGTTCACGTCGACGAGCGCGGTGATCGTGAGCGTGACGGCGACGACCTCGGCCGGGCACCTGAAGCGCAGGACCGCGCCGGAGACGGCGAGGGCCTGCGCCCCCACCGCCTCCAGCCGGCAGTCCCGCCCGCCCTGCGCCACCCCGACACGCTCGCCGAGATACCCGCCGACCGACCGCGGTACCGACCGGCCCGCGGGCACCTGATCGAGCGCCTTGTCCAGCGCCGCCAGGTCGTCGGCCGCCGCCGACCAGGTCACCTCGACCGTGTCGCCGCTCGCCGTCACCTTCGCCACGAGCGGCGGGCCGAACGGGTGTGCCCACCCCGGACCCGCCGCTCCCAGCAGGAACAGCGCCACCAGGCTCGCGACCGCGAGCAGGCGGGCGGAACCCCTTCTCATGACCACACTCAGCCCCGGCCGCCGTCGCGGAACGTCCGGGTCGCCAGCGCGTGGATCGAGCCGTCGTCCGACAGCGCGTACAACAGGTCGCCGCTCACCGACAGCGCGGAGGCCACGCCGCCGCCCAGGTTGTACTCGGTCAGCTTGCGCCCAGTCGCCCGGTCCAGGGCGACCACGCGGCCGTCCCAGGTCGTGGCGTACACCACGGTCTCGGTAGCCAACGCGTGCATCGCCGGAGAGCCGGGGCCCGCCGCCGTGCACCCGGCCGCGACCCGCCACTTGTCGTCCATCGGGCTCTCACCCGGCAGGTAGCCCAGCGGCGTCTCCCACACGGGCGTGGCCGGAGTCGCCGAGGCCGTGTCGTAGGCCCTGACCACACCGTCCATACTCGCCACGTACGCCATCGCGCCCCGGGTCGCGGGGCTGGTCACCGGCGGAGGACCGGGTTCGCAGGTGCTCGCCGTACCGAGCTTGGACTGCCAGAGCACCTTGCCGCCCGCCTGCAGGTTGTGACCGCGCACGCCGGTGGCGGTCGAGGTCACCATCTGCGTGTCGGTGAAGGACGGGGAGGACTGGGAGAAGATGTCGCCTCCGGTGTCCACCGTGGACTGCTGGGTGCAGGTGGTCAGATCCATCGCGATCAGCGACTGGCTGGACCCCGAGTGCAGGTACGCGGTGGTCGAACCCGCACGTCGTACGGCGATGCTGTGGAACTCGCCCCACGCGACCGGCGCCCCGAAGCCGCCCGGCAGCCTGGTGCCGGTCCTGGCGTCGCGGCAGCGCACGCCGTCCCACTCCTGGTAGACCGCGACGCTGCGGCCTTCGGGCAGGTCGAACACGCTGACCGGACCGCCCGCGCGGCCGTAGCGGCGCACGGTCGGCCCCTTGACCTGCTCGGCGTCGATCGTCTCCCAGACGACCTTGCCGGTGCCCGCGTCGAGCGCGTAGACCCGCCCGACCCCGGTCGTGAGGTAGACCTTGCCGTCGTGCACGGTCGGGTAGGACTCGGCGTCGCCGTCGAGGTAGGTCCGCCACGCCTCGGTGCCGGTCTTGGCGTCGTAGGCGAGCATCATGCTGTACGGCGAGTCGAAGGCCTGCGAGGCGACGATCACCTTGCCGCCGGACACGGCCGCGCCGTTGAGGTGGAACTGTTCACCGGTGTTGGCCGCCCAGCGCAGGTCGAGCCTGGCGCCGGGATCGTCCTTGGCCGACGAGCGGCCCTCCTCGCCGCCACCCTGGCCGGTCCAGTCCTGACCGGTCCTGGTCCTGACGGGCCGCCGGTCGGTGCTCAGCCGGAACGTGCTCTTCACCGAGGGCCAGGTCTTGCCCGCGGTGTCGGTGACGACCAGTTCGGCGGTGTAGGTGCCGGGCAGCACGAGCCCCTTGATCTTGTCGCTCACCCGCGTCCACGACACGTGCGCCTGCGGGCAGGGCTCAGCCGCGCCGCCGGGGGGCGTGTAGCAGTTGACGATCCCCTTGGGCGAGGTGGTGCGGCCGAACGGCAGGCTCTTCTTGCGCCAGACGGTCAGGCCGTGGAAGCGCACGGTCAGCGAGGCGCTGGCGGGCGTGCGCCCGTCGTCCTCCGCGTACAGCTCGACGGGGACGTCCGACCGGACGCTGTGCATGCTGTCCTGCGCCGGGCTGACCAGCGCGACGTCGTCGTCGACCTCGAACTGGCGGTGCGTGCCGGTGATGTACCCGGTGTCCTCGTTCGCCGCCGTCTTCGGGTCGTCGGTGACCGCTCCGAAGTCGAGGATCTTGTAGTCGGGCCTGGCGGCGTCGATGCCGTAGGTGCCCATGTTGTTGACCTCGACCGACCTGGCGAACGCGCCCCGCCGATACTCGGCCTGCTGGTTGTGACCCGCGGCGAACATCCGCACGTCGTACTTGGCCAGCTCGTCCACGATCGGCTGCATACCGGCGCCAGGGCCCCAGCGGGTGAACAGCGAGCGGTGCGCGAACACCAGCACCTGCTTGCCGGTCGCGTTCCTGCGCAGGTCCTCGCGGAGCCACTGCAACTGCGGGGGCAGGGAGGCGGAGTCGTAGTTGTCCTCAAGGACGACCACGTGACGGCCGTTGCGGTCGAAGCTGTACCACTCGGGGCCCACGTTGCGGCGCCAGTACTCCAGGCTGCCGCCGTACCCCTGGGAGGTCGCGGTGCCGCCGATGTCGTGGTTGCCGATGACGGGGTAGTACGGGTGGCCCAGCCGGCCCTTGCGCAGACCCTCGCGCAGGATGTCGTAACCGCCCTGGCGGCGCGGCTCGGCCGCGTAGTCGGTGACGGTCAGGTCGCCCGTGGTGATGGTCATCGTGGCGCCGTGCACCTCGGACATCGCCTCGACCTGGCCCTGCCAGCGCGGCAGCGCGCCCTTGGCCTCCACGTCGGTGCGGTTGCCCACCTCGACGTCGGAGACCATCAACCACTTCTCCTTGGGGTCGGCGGCTCTGGCGTCGGGCACCATCGCGAAGTCGATCCCGGTCAGCGGCCCGGCTCCCTCGGGCACCTCGCGGAAGAAGCGCGGCACGTAGTCGTCGCGCAGCACAGGCGTGTAGCCGTTCGGCGACACGACGCTGACCAGGTCGGTCTCCCTGCGGGAGCGGTCGACGGTGACCGAGTAGCGGCCGTCGGCACCGCTGGTCGCCCAGACGGCTCCGTCGGTGACCGAGACCCCGGGCAGGCCCTTCTCGCCGGTGTCCATGGTGCCGTCGCCGTCACGGTCGGCGAAGACCGTGCCCTCGACGACCACGGGGTCGGCGTTGGCGCCCGTCAGGGTGAACGCGACGGGCGGGCTCAGCGGGTCGTACCCGTCGTTGGCCATGAAGTGGGCGCTCCAGGCTCCCTCGCCGAGCGAAGCGGTGCTCAGGGTGACCGTGCCCGAGGCGAGCGGCGCCCGCACCCAGGTCCTGGAGGCGACGGGTCCGGGTGTGTCGGAGGGGCCGTAGAGGCCCACCCAGTTGAGCGACCCCGGCTTGTCGGTGGTGTAGCTGAAGGTGACCGGCTGACCGGCCTTCGGGTTGACGGTCGTGAGCGCGAGCGTGCCCGTGGGAGCGAGCGCGGCGCTCGGCTCAGCGGCAGGGCTCTCCGGCGTGGGCGAGGTGGACGCGGTGCCCGGTTCGGGCGTGGCGGCCAGTGCGGTGCCCGGCGCGAGGACCGCCACCGTGAGCGCGGCGGCCACGACGCCCAGCCAGCCCCTGTGACGGCGGAGCCACATCAGCGCGGTGGCGGCCAGCACGAGACCGAGCAGCACCATCGCCAAGAAGGGCACCATCGAGGTGGGCGCGTGGGAGCCGGTGCCGTCGACGACGGGCAGAGCGGCCGTCGCGTTCGACGTCACGCCGTCGAACTCCGCGATGACCTCCGACAGCCCGCCCGCGCTCAGCAACCCGCTCAGGTCCAGGCTGGTCACCGCGCACGACCAGGCGAGTTCGATGACCACACCGCCGGGGAGCCCGCCGGTGTCGCCGGAGACACCGTGCGCGCTGACCGGGCATCCGCCGCCCAGCAGCCCGCTCGCCCAGGCTCCGGCGCGCTCAGAGGTGATCACATCTTGGTGCACAACCAAGCGACCGCTTGTTGTGTCTGCGGTGGTGCTGACGACAAGCTCGGCATGGTGGCGCGACAGGTGAGCGGAGGCAGGACCAGCGGTGATACCCAGAGCGACGGTCAGTGCGACCATGAAGACGCCAAGGCGTCGCACGGCTCGAAGTAAGGGATCTTGAGAGAGAGGCATGAGCACTAAACTAGACAAGTTGGTGCTTGACTCAGAGAGCTCAGCCGCGATGTTCATCCAGCCCGTAGCAAGAATTCACCCCACGGTCCGGACTCGCGGTCATCCAGAAAGCACCTCCCGTCAAACCCGGATGGAGTTGACGCGGACGCCCCGGAGGACGAGTTCCGCCGCCCGCGAAGGTGCCCACTCCGGCGTTGGCGAAGACGATGTTCAGCCTGCCGTACCGCGTCTTGATCGTGTCCATCAGGGGGTCCAGACCGCTCAGGTCGGCGGTGTCCGCCGCCACGCCGAGGGCGCGCGGGCCGACATGGCTTCGGCCTGGTCCACGCGCTGCCGGGTGCGGCCGGTGACGCTCACGTGGGCGCCTTCGGCGATGAGGCGATGAGGCGGTGCGCGGCGGCCAGTCACCTGCTGCTCGTGCCGCCGGTGATCAGCGCGGTCTTGACGATGAAGCGTGTCAGGTGAGTGCTTCGGTAAGCCAGTCGGCGAGTGCTGCCAGCCAGTCGGGGCGGGCGTTGCCGAGCAGGTGGTCGCCGTGAGGGATGTGCAGGTACTGCCCGCGTGGTGCCAGGCGGGCCAGCGGCTCGCCGGATGAGGATCTCCCGTACGGGGGGTGGCAGGCCGCCCCAGTCCAGCCGGAAGGGACCGCTGACGGTGGCGGCGGCCGCGACGCGGGTTTCACGGGCGGCGCTTTCCGCGACGTAGTAGCCGCCGAGGCTGAGCCCGACGAGCCCCACGCTCTCGGTGCCGAGTGCGTCGATGACCTGGCCGATCACGTGGTGGTAGTCGGCTCGGACGGTGGTGGTGGCCGCGAGCACGCCCTGCCCCGGCCCATCCATGGCGAACACGGTCAGGCCCCGGCGCAGCAAAGCGTTGATCACGTCATGGAATTCCTCCTTACTGGAGTCCAGCCCGGGAACCACCACCACGGTGGCCTCGGCATCGACCGGGCCGCCCAGCCAGCCGGCGAACCCCGGTTCCTCGATGCGGCGCGCCCTAGGCTCCATCATGTCCAGCGCCCGGCCCATGGCGGCGTCCGCCTCGGCGGCCGCGAGCGCGCGGTCCCGGTTCGGACCCAGGGTGGCGAAGTGGAACCAGCGTGCCGCGACCTGGTAGTGCTCGCCCGCTGAGATCGCCGTGGCCGCCTGCCTGGCGCGGATCAGGTGCCCGCGTGCGGCACGCATGAACGTCTCGCCCCATCGGCTCAGGTCGGTCAGCTCGCCGGTGACACGCTGGTCTCGTGCGGGTCCAGCCCTGCTCCGGTTGCGCGCGACAGGTTGGCGGCGGCAAAGTCGGTGATGACGTCGGCGGCGCTCATCGTGGTGCTCCGATCGTCAGGACGGCGTTGCCGCGGATGCGGCGTTCCCGCAGGTCGATCAGGACTTCGGCGGTTTCGCTCCAGTCGGCGTTACGGCCGATCTCCGGGTGCAGCCGCCCGCCGGCGACCAGGCGCAGCAAGGTGGCCAGGTCGGGACCGTACGGCGCGCCGGAGTAGTGGAAGTGCCGGATCACGGCGTTCTCCGGCCCGGTGAGCAGGTCGAAGAAGTTCAACGTCGCCGGGGTATGGCTCGGTCAGCAGCACCCGCCGGCCCGTCAGGGCGCCGGCCGTACGGAGCAGCCGGAGCGCGGTGATCCCGGCCAGCGGCAGGGCGGCCGCCTGGACGGCGTTGATCTCGTCAGGCACGACGGCGAGTGAGTGGGTGGGCACGGCCGCGTACTCGGCCCAGCCTCCCATCGGCAGATGGCCCACCACCCGGGTGCCGGCCGGCGGCCCCGAGCCGTCGGCGGCGGCCCGCACGACCAGGCCGGCGACGTCTTTACCGGGCATCAGGCCGGGTTGTGGCTCTTCAAGCAGGAATGTCTCCCCGCGATTCGGCGAAAAGGCTCGTCGAGCTGTGCGACCTGCCGCGGGGATCATCGGTGGGCTTCGTCATTGGCGGCCAGATGGCGACGTTCACAGGACTCGCGGCGGCCCGGCATCACCTTCTCGACCGGCACGGCTGGGACGTGTCGGAGCGGGGCCTGTTCGGGGCCCCGGAGGTGACGGTCCTGGCCTCCGTCGAACGGCACGCCAGCGTGGACCGGGCGCTGCGCTTCCTTGGGTTCGGCTCGGGCGGCATCCGCGACCTGGCTTGCGACGCCGACGGGGCCGTCGACCCGGCCGC
>NZ_JBEYZF010000035.1:0-70002 GCF_040645915.1 Nonomuraea sp. NPDC046570
GGACGAGCTCGGAAAGACCGGCCGTCCGGCCATCGTCTGTCTGCAGGCGGGCAACATCAACACCGGTGCGGTGGACCCGATCGCCGAGGTGTGTGCGCTGGCCCGCGAGCACGCTCCAGGAGCGTGGGTGCACGTGGACGGCGCGATCGGGCTGTGGGCCGCGGCCAGCCGGCGGCTGCGCCCCGCCGGGCTGGAGCCGATGGCCGAGCTGGTCCGGGCGATCATCGAGGGTGCCACGCACGGCTTCATCAAGATCATCGCCGATCTCTGGCCGCTCCTGCGCGGCTTGGGCGGCGGACGCGTGCTCGGCACTACCATCGTCGCCCCACGTGCCGGCCTGCTAGTCGGCCGCGGACGGCGAGCAGTTCGGCATCGCGGCGTACGCCAGGGCCACGAACTGAGGGTGACCGGTGCTGGTCCGGGCCCTCGATGGATTGGGCCGGCACCGCGCTTGCACGGTTCCCATCTTTAATGGCACCATTTATTCCGGTCGTCGGAGTAATGAGGCAGGGAGACATAGGCGTGCAGTGGACCTTGAACTCGCCCGGCGGTGCGGTAGTGCTCGATGTGTCACTCGATGAGCGAGGCCGGCTCTGGTATGACGTGCGGCGGCGCGGTGTCATGCTGCTTGAGCGCTCCAGGCTCGGGGTCGAGCGGCAGGACGCGTCCTTCCACAACGGGCTCGTGCTGGTCGCCGAGCCGATGCCCGAGGCACGCGACGAGAGCTACACCGCCGTGCACGGCAAGCGCAGCGCGCTCCACGAGCGTTCCACCGCCGCGACACTCTCCGTGCGAGGGCGCAACGGGGCGCCGCTCGACATCGAGTTCCGCGTCTTCGACGGGGCCGTCGCGTTCCGCTACCGCTTTCCTTGCTCGTCTGGCGGACACGGTGGCGCGACGGTCACCAGGGAGCTGACGACCTTCGCCTTCGCCGCGGAAGGGCGCGCGTGGATGCAGCCGACCTCGCCTTCAGACGGGGGTGGACCCGCGCACGAGAACCTCTACACGAACGGCGTGCCCATCGGCACCCCGACGGCGGCACGCTCCTACGACCTGCCCGCGACCTTCGAGGTGAACGGGCAGTGGCTGCTCGTCTCGGAGGCCGGTCTCGACGCGACCTACCACGGCACGCGGCTCGACCCCTCGCCGGTCGGGCGCGAGTACGGCATGCTCGGGCCCGACCCCGACGAGGGACTGGGCCATGGCGACGTCCTGGCCACCTCGGTGTTGCCGTGGACGCTGCCGTGGCGGTTCGTCGCCATCGCGGACCTCGCGGCCGAGCTGGTCGAGTCGACGGTGGTGCGGCACCTGGCCGAACCCGCACGGATCGCCGACACCTCGTGGATCAGGCCGGGGCGCGTCTCCTGGAGCTGGTGGTCGGAGAACGCCAGCCCCCGCGATCTGGGCGCGCTGCGGCGTTTCGTCGACTTCGCCGCCGAGATGGGGTGGGAGTACTCGTTGGTCGACGCGAACTGGACGGTGCACGCGGAGGAGGAGATCCGCGAGCTGGTCGGCTACGCGGCCGAGCGCGACGTGCGGCTGTTCCTCTGGTACAACTCGGCCGGGCTGAACAACCCCTCGACGGAGGGGCCGCGCGACCTCATGCACCTGCCGGAGGCGCGCAGGGCGGAGCTGGCGAAGATCGCGGGCTGGGGGATCGCCGGGATCAAGGTCGACTTCTTCCACTCGGACAAGCAGGACGGGATCGCGCACTACCTCGGCATTCTCGAAGACGCGGCGGAGGCGGGGGTGATGGTCAACTTCCACGGAAGCACGATCCCCCGGGGGTGGGAGCGGACGTGGCCGCACCTGATGACGCTGGAGGCGGTGCGGGGGGCCGAGTGGTACCTGTTCGGGCCGTCGTTCGCGGAGGAGGCGGTGTGGCACAACACCGTTCTGCCGTTCACGCGCAACGTGATCGGGCCGATGGACTACACGCCGGTGACTTTCGGCGACGCGCTGCGGCCGCGGTTGACCACGGCGGCGCACGAGCTGGCGCTGGCGGTGGTGTACGAGTCGGGGCTGGTGCACTTCGCGGACTCGCCGGAGTCCTATCGGCGGCAGCCGAAGGGAGTGCGTGAGGTGTTGCGTGCCGTACCGGCGGCGTGGGACGAGACGGTCGGGCTGGCCGGTGAGCCGGGTGACCACATCGTGCTGGCCCGTCGTGCGGGTGGGACGTGGTGGCTCGCGGGGATCAACGGTCTTGCGCCGCGGACCGAGGCCGAGCTCGGTCTCGGTCGCCTGGGGCCGCTCCGCGGCACGTGGCGCGTGGTCGCGGACGGCGCGGATCGCGACGAGGTCGTGGTGTCGGACACCGCCGCCGGCGAGGTGTTCCGCGTTCCGGCGATGTCGACGGGCGGCGGTTTCGTCGCCCACCTGCTGCCCGGGTAGCAGGCTGCTACGGCCTGGCCGCGAACCGTTCGTCGAGTATCAGGCAGGCCGCGCCGATCGCCGCCACGTCGGCGCCGAGCGCGGTGCCGACCACGTTGAGGTCGTGGATCTCACGCATCACGAACTGCTCCGCGACCATCGGCTTGAGCAGCGGAAGATAGTGGTGCGCCGCGGGAGCCCAGGCGGGCCCCCCGCACACGACGAGCTCGGTGTCGAGGATATGGCCGATGGTCGCTATCGCCCGCGCGAGCCGCCGCGCGGACCGCTGCAAGATCGCCACCGCCCGCTCGTCACCGTCGTCGGCCGCCCGGCACAACGCCCCCACCCGCCTGAGCGCCTGCACGACCTGCCCGTCGTCGGGTGAGGCGGGCAGCACGCCCGACGCCACCGCCTCATGGATGAGAAAGAGCGGCGAGCACGCCGCCCCCAGGCACCCCCGTTGCCCGCAGACGCACGGCGGCCCGTCCGCGTCGACGATCAGGTGCCCGATGTCGCCGGCGTTGCCGGACCGGCCGCGCACCACGATGTCGCCACTGACAAGCCCCACCCCGACACCGGTGCCCAGATACAGGAACGCGAAGTCGCTGTTGCCGATCGCGGCCCCCGCCCACCGCTCGGCCACGACCGCGGCGGTGACGTCCTTGTCGAGCACGACCGGCAGCCCGGTCGCCTGGTGCAGCCGGTCGACCAGCTCGACCTGATGCCAGCCCGGCAGGTGCGGCGGATCGACCATGACCCCGCCCGCGATGTCGATGGGACCCGGCGCCGCGATGCCGAGCCCGAGTATCCGGTCCCGCTCGATCCCCGATCCCGCGAGCAGCACGTCGAGCGCCGACGCTATCCCGGCCATGATGACGTCGGCGTCCTGGGGACTCGAGGTCTGCCTGCTGAAGTGCGCCACCAGATTGCCGCCGAGATCGAGCAGCACATAGGTGATCGTGGCCGGGTCGATGTGGATGCCGAGCGCATAACGGCTCGCCGGCACGAGCTCCAACGTACGGCGGGGCCGTCCGAAGCCGGTCGACGTCGTCCCGGTCTCCGCGATGAGCCCCTGGTCGAGCAGACGCTGGCACACGTCGGAGACGGTCTGCGCGGCGAGCCCCGTCTCGACCGTCAGCTCCGCGCGCGAGCTCCCCGTGCGCGAGCGCCGGATCGCGTCGAGGACGACGGAGCCGTTGAAGTCGGCGACGTGTTCGAGGTTGGAGCCGCGCCGAAGGCCGGTGGATCGGGCCGGAGGACCGGCTTCCCGCTTGCCGGTCTTCCCGATCACGGAGGACTCCCGCTCGGCTGCCACTGGTCTCCGTGCCCCCTCACCCGTCGTTCCGCCCTCCGCCTACCCTAGCCGACCGTGCATTGATTTATTCAGGACGTCGGAAATATCCTAAGGGCCCTTCGACCAGAAAGTCGGCCTTCATGATCGAACTTACCCACCCCGCCGAGGTCACCGTGGTCGGCGGCGGTCTGGCCGGGGTCACCGCAGCCGTGAGCGCCGCGCGCAACGGCGCGACAGTCGCCCTGATCAACAACAGGGGCGTGCTCGGCGGCAACTCCAGCAGCGAGATCCGGGTGTGGGTGGTGGGCGCCACGGCACACGGCGCGCAGAAGTTCGCCCGCGAGAGCGGCCTCATGGGCGAGCTGTTCGCCGAGAACCAGTGGCGCAACCCCGAGGGCAACCCCGTCCTCTGGGATCACGTCGTGCTCGACCTCGTACGGGCGGAGCCGAACATCACGCTCTTCCTCAACACCGAGGTGCGTGAGGTCGAGGCGGACGGCGACGAGGGCGACCGCGTCATCCGGTCGGTCACCGGCTGGCAGTCCGGCTCCGAGCGGCTGATCAGGTTCGAGTCGCCGATCTTCCTCGACTGCACGGGTGACGGGCTGGTCGGCCTGCTCGCCGGCGCCAGGTTCGCGACCGGCAGGGAGGACAGGAGCGTCTACGGCGAGGAGTGGGCGCCGGAGGTCGCCGACGACAACATGCTCGGCAGCACGATCCTCTTCTACACCAAGGACGCGGGCCGGCCGGTCCGGTTCGTCCCGCCCGGCATCACCAAGGACATCGAGGCGTTCGACCTGCCGCTCCGCCGCCACATCGACCCCGGCATGAACGGCTGCGACTACTGGTGGATCGAATGGGGCGGCGAGCTCGACGCGGTCGCCGACAACGAGCGCATCCGCGACGAGCTCTGGGGCGTCGCCTTCGGCATCTGGGACTACATCAAGAACTCCGGCCGCTTCGACGCCGACAACCTCACGCTGGAGTGGGTGGGCACGGTCCCCGGCAAGCGCGAGTACCGCCGCTTCATCGGCGACCACGTGCTCACGCAGCAGGACATCACCGGCCAGACCCGCTTCCCCGACGCGATCGGCTTCGGCGGCTGGTCCATCGACCTGCACCCGCCCGGCGGCATCTACGCCGCCGACAGCCCCTCGAAGCACCTGTTCGGCCCCGGTCTCTACGACATCCCGTTCCGCTCGTTGTACTCGGTGAACGTGCGCAACATGCTCATGGCGGGCCGCGACATCTCGGCCAGCCACGTCGCCTTCGGCAGCACCCGGGTCATGGCGACCTGCGCGGTGGTGGGCGAGGCGGCGGGGACGGCCGCCGCGCTCGCCGTCCGCAGGGGCGTCACGCCGCGCCAGATCTCGACCACGCACCTCGACGAGTTGCAGTCCATGCTCGTACGGCAGGACGCCTCGCTCCTGGGCGTGTCCTGGCAGGACCCGAGCGACCTGGCGCTGAAGGCCTCCGTCACGGCGTCGTCCACGCTGACCCGGCTGGCCGGTGAAGCGGGTAGTGAGCCGGAGCCGTTCCCGATCGGCGAGGCCGACTTCGGCCTGCTGCTCCCGGCAGATCCCCGCATCGACGTCGTGCGCATCGGCGTCGAGGCCAGGCGCGCGACGACCGTGACGGTGGAGTTGTGGAGCACGGGCGGCGGGCTGAACCACATCCCCGTCCGGCTGCTGGCGAGCCGGGAGGCGCACGTCGCGCAGGCGGGGCGCGCCTGGCTGGAGGCACGCTTCGACGACGTGGCCATGGAACAGGGCAACGTGGTCGTGGTCGTCCGCCGCAACGACGATCTCGCCGTCGTGGTGGGCGGGGACCGCCCGCCGTACGGGGTGCTGGGGTTGATCAGCAGGGTCCCGGCGCTCGGGGTGGGCACGCCGCAGAGCAACGCGTGGTCGGCCTTCGAGCTGCGCAGGCGCACGCCGGAGTTCGAGGTCCGGCCGGCCACCAGCGCGTACCGGCCGGGCCAGGTCGCCGGCGGGTTCGCGCGGCCGTTCGACGGCCCCAACCTCTGGGCCTCCGAGCCGCTCGGCGAGGGCGGGGAGGAGCATGTCGAACTCCGCTGGCCGGAGGAGCGGACCATCGGCCGCGTCGAGCTGGTCTTCAACGACGACGTCGACGAGGACCTGGTCAACCTGCACCACCACCGCACGCCGTACCTGGTGATGCCCGAGCTCGTGAAGGACTACCGGATCGAGGTGGAGACGGCGGGCGGCTGGGAGACGGTCGTGACCGTCGAGGGCAACCGGGTACGGCGGCGCGTCCATGTGCTCGACGCCGGCGCGCGGGCGGGCGCGCTGCGGGTCGTGGTCACGGCGACCAACGGCGACGAGCGAGCCATGATCGTCGCGGTGCGGGTCTTCACCAACCACGCTTGATGGAGAAACACAGTGCATGACAACCGCCTGGTCGTCGAAGGACGGCTGGCCCGTTTCGTCCGGCACTTCCTGCCCGCCGCGCTCTACCGGGAGCGGCGGCCCCTCGCCGTCGAGGCCTGGAACGTGCCCGGCGAGCCCGTACCCGCACCCGAGGCGTTCGCGGCCGGCTACGCCCCCGTCGCGCTTCCGCACGACTGGGGCGCACCCTGGGCCACGACCTGGTTCCACGCGACCGGGCAGGTGCCGGGGGAGTGGACCGAGGGCGGCGGGCTTCCGGCAGGGACCCGCCTGGAGATCGTCGTCGACCTTGGCTTCTACGGCCCGCGCCCCGGTTTCCAGGCGGAGGGCCTGGGCTACCGCGCCGACGGCACCCTCATCAAGGCGGTCGCGCCGCGCAGCCCCTACCTACCGTGGAACCCGGCCGAGCCGGTCGTCGACCTCTACGTCGAGGCGGCGGCCAACCCGGACGTCGCGGGCGACTACACCTACGAGCCGACCCCGCTCGGCGACCGGGCGACCGCGGGTCCAGACCCGATCTACAGGTTGAAGGCGTTCGACCTGGCGCTGCTGGACGTCGGGGTGTGGGAGCTCGCCCAGGACGTCTGGGCGCTCGACGGGCTGATGCGCGAGCTGAGCCTCGACTCCTCGCGACGCTGGGAGATCCTGCGCGCGTTGGAGCGCATGCTCGACGCCGTCGACCCCGCCGACATCCCGGGCACCGCGCGGCTCGGGCGGGACGTCCTCGCGGGGGTGCTCGCCGCCCCCTCGTCGGCCGGCAGCCACCGCATCGTCGCCGTCGGGCACGCGCACATCGATTCGGCCTGGCTCTGGCCGGTGCGCGAGACGATCCGCAAGTGCGCGCGCACCTTCGCCAGCGCCGTCACGCTCATGGACGAACATCCCGAATACCGCTTCGCCTGCTCGTCCGCGCAACAGCTGGCCTGGATGAAACAGCACTATCCGCCGCTGTTCGAGCGCATCAGGAAGAAGGTGGCGACCGGGCAGTTCATCCCGGTGGGCGGGATGTGGGTCGAGCCCGACATCAACATGCCGGGCGGCGAGTCCATGGCCCGCCAATTCCTGTACGGCAAGCGCTTCTTCCTGGAGGAGTTCGGCGTCGACACCCTCGAAGCCTGGGTGCCCGACACCTTCGGCTACTCGGCGGCGCTGCCGCAGATCATCGCGGCGTCGGGCACCCGCTGGTTCATGACGCAGAAGATCTCGTGGAACCAGGTGAACGAGATTCCGCACAGCACCTTCCTCTGGGAGGGCATCGACGGCACGCGGATCTTCACGCACTTCCCGCCCGCCGACACCTACATCTCCGAGCTCTCCGGCGCCGAGTTGGCGCACGCGGCGCGCAGCTTCAAGGAGAAGGGCCTGGCCACGACCTCGCTCGTGCCTTTCGGTTGGGGCGACGGCGGCGGCGGGCCGACCCGGGAGATGCTCGCCGCGGCCAAGCGGCTGCGGTCGCTGGAGGGCTCGCCGACGGTCACGATCGACTCGCCGCAGGCCTTCTACGAGCGGGCGGAGCAGGAGTACGAGAACCCGCCGGTGTGGTCGGGCGAGCTCTACCTCGAACTGCACCGCGGCTCCTTCACCACCCAGCACCTGACCAAGCAGGGCAACCGCCGCAACGAGCACCTGCTGCGCGAGGCCGAGCTGTGGGCGGCGACCGCGGCGGTGCGCGAGGGGGCCGCCTACCCCTACGACGAACTGGAGGAGATCTGGCACACCGTACTCCTCCAGCAGTTCCACGACGTGCTCCCCGGCACCTCGATCGCCTGGGTGCACGACGAGGTCGAGCAGAACAACGCCGCGCTGCAACCGGCGCTGGCGCGCGTCACGGCGCTCGGCATCCAGGAGCGCACCCAGGAGGCGGGGCCCGTCTACCATCGTCGGCGCCGCCGAGGCGGCGGTCGTCGTCACCCGGCGCTTCGGCGGCTCGACGATCAGGCAGACGGTACGCCTTAGCCGCGGCGCCGCCGCGCTCGACCTCGTCAGCGAGATCGACTGGCACGAGCGCGACTCCCTGCTCAAGCTGGTCTTCCCGCTCGACGTGCACGCCGACAGGTTCGCCTCGGAGACGCAGTACGGCCACGTGTTCCGGCCGACGCACACCAACACCTCCTGGGACGCCGCCCGCTTCGAGGTGTGCGCGCACCGCTGGATCCACGTCGGGGAGCCCGGGTACGGCGTGGCCATCGCCAACGAGTCCACCTACGGGCACGACGTGGTGCGGCACACCCGCCCGGACGGCGGCACGACCACGACGATCGGCCTGTCCATGGTGCGCGGGCCGAAGTTCCCTGATCCCGACGCCGACCAGGGCGCGCACACGATCGCCCACTCGATCAGGCCGGCCGCGGGCATCCGCGAGGCCGTGGCCGAGGGGTATCGCGCGAACCTGCCTGCGCGTGCCGTACGCGGGGCTCGGGAGGTTGAGCCGCTCGTGCGGGTCTCGCACCCGGCCGTGGTCGTGGAGGCGGTCAAGCTCGCCGAGGACCGCGGCGGCGACGTGATCGTGCGCCTGTACGAGTCGGAGGGGGCCAAGGCGCCCACGCGCGTCCAGGCGGGGTTCGACAGCGGCGAACCGCGGTTCGCGGACCTGCTCGAACGCGACGTCGAGCCGCCCGCGGGCGCCGCGTTCCAGGACGGGGCGCTGTCGGTGACGCTGCGCCCGTTCCAGTTGGTCACCCTGCGCTTCCCGCGGGTCAGAGCAGCTGGTCGATGAACTCGAGGAGGGTGGTCAGGTCGACGCCGGCCGGATCGCCCACCGTCGTGCGGCCGACGAAGAGCTTCGGCGCGATCGCCCGCTCGTCGCCGGCCGTCCCCGGCGAGATCAGGTACTGCGCCGCCGCGTCGCCGAGCGCGGGCAGGTTGGGGTCGATGGTCGTCAGGAACCCCGTCCGGCGCTGCGGAGGGTCCATGGAGAAGTGGTCGTGACCGACGAGCGCCACTTCCTCCGGGACTCGGATCCCGTGGGCGCGGAGGCCGACGTAGGCGCCGTAGGCGATGAAGTCGTTCGCGCAGAAGATCGCGTCGAACTCCGTCCCCGCCTCGATCAGCTGGTTGACCGCCTGGAGGCCCCAAGCCTTGGACCAGTCGCCGTAGAGCGGCTCCACCGGCTGCCCCGCCGCGGCGAGGGTCTCCACGAAGCCACGCGTCCGCAGCTCCGCGCCCCGCTCGCTGCCCTCGGCGATGTGCGCGATCTTCGTCCGCCCGAGGGACAGCAGGTGCTCGGCGGCGAGCCGGCCGGCGCCGTAGTCGTCGGGGAGGAACGACGCGTCCGCAGGATTGTCGGACTCGCAGAAGGCGTAGGCGACCGGGCAGGACAACCTGTCCGAGATGGAGGGATAGGGCCCCGACGGCCCTGAGCCGATGACCAGCACGGCGTCGACATGGCGGGCGTCGAGGGCGCGCACGAACTGCGAGCGCCGCTGGTCGCTCTCCGCGGCGTCGCAGACGAGCGTGGCCAGGCCGCCTAAGGCCAGCCTGCGCTCCGCGCCGCGCAGCACCATGCTGCTGAAGATCTCGGAGGCGTCCTCGATGATGATGCCGACCAGCTCGCTCCGCCCCTGGGCGAAGGACTTGGCCAGCGCGTTGGGCCGGAAGTCAAGCCGCTCGGCGGCGTCGAGGATGCGCTGACGGGTCTCCTCCGAGGCGCGTCCGGTGTTGTTGAGCACTTTCGACACCAGCGACACCGAGACCCCGGCGGCCGCGGCGACATCCGCGAGAGTAACGGCCTTACGCGCCATGACGTCCTCTCCACCTCGCACACCTGGTGCCCGAAACCGTCGATAACGGGTTAACTCATCGTTTCTCCGGACGCTTGACAAAGTAGCAGGCCGAAGAACACGATGACGTTGGTCAAACGGTTGACCACCGTCATGAAACTCGCCGGCACGCCACTGCTGCCCGCGTAAGCACCGCGGTCATGACATCCGCCCGAGCGTGACCGCCGTTCGCGCCACCATGCAAGCAAAGAGGGGTTCGTCATGTTACATCACAAGAATCGGCGGCTCGCCCGCACCGCGATGGCGGGCATCGTGGCTCTCACCGTGGGCGCGTGTTCGCCGGGTCAGCCGGCCACCAAGGCCGACCAGAACGCCAAGGTGACGATCCACGTCGGCAACATGCCGACGAAGGACAACCCCGACAACCTCGCCCTGTTCAACAAGCAGATCGCGGCCTTCCAGAAGCTCCACCCGAACGTCACCGTCATCGGCGAGGAGACCAAGTTCGACCCGCAGACGTTCGCCGCCCTCGTCGCCGGCGGCTCGATGCCGACCACGATGCAAGTGCCGTACACCAACATCCAGCAGCTGGCCGTCAACGGTCAGGTGCGCGACATCACCGACCTGGTCAAGGGCGACGAGGTGCTCTCGCGGGTGAACCCCGACGTCGCCAAGCAGACGCGGAACGCGGAAGGCCGCACCTTCGGCGTCGTGACGGCCGCCTACACGATGGCCTTCATCTACAACAGGTCGCTGTACAAGAAGGCAGGCCTCGACCCCGACGCCCCGCCGAAGACCTGGCAGGAGGTGCGGGACAACGCGAAGGCGATCAGCAAGGCGTCCGACGCGGCCGGCTTCACGATAGCGACGACGACCAACTCCGGCGGCTGGATCCTCGCCACCATGGCGTACGGCCACGGCAGCACGATCCAGAAGCGCGAGGGCGACGCCGTCAAGGCGAGCGTGAACTCCAGCGGAGTGAAGGAGGCACTGACGTTCCTGCGCGACGTGCGCTGGGCAGACCAGGCCGCAGGCGAGAACTTCCTGATGAACCAGGACGACATGCGCAACGCGATCGCCGCCGGACGGATCGGGCAGACCGTGCTCGGCGCCGACCTCTACCGCGACCTCGTCGGCAACCGCGACATGCCCGGCGCCGACCTGGGGATCGCGCCGCTGCCGCAGTCCTCCACCGGCATCGGGACCCTGGGCGGCGGCGACATCGCCGTCGCGAGCCCGAAGGCCAGCGCGAGCGAAGCCGCAGCGGCACTGGAGTGGGTGAAGTTCCGCTACCTGGGGCGCTTCCTCAACCAGGAGGCCGTGGTGGAGTGGGCCGAGACCTCCAAGACCGGCGGCCTGCCCGTCGGCGCCCCCGAGGTGCCGCTGTTCTCGGCGGAGATCTACGACCGCTACCTGAAGTGGATCGCCGACTACGTCAACGTCGAGCGGGCCAACTACACGGCCTACTTCGCCAGCCTCGGCACCCTCCCGATCCTCGGCGAGCCTCCCGTGGCCGCGCAGGAGACCTACGCGCTCCTCGACGCCGTGACCCAGCAGGTGCTCACGAAGCAGGACGCCGACATCGACGCGGCGCTCACCCAACTCCAGACGGATGCGCAGGCGCTGATCGATGCCGCGCAGTGACACCTCCATGGGCGCGGTGACCCGATGGGTGCGCCACGGCGGCGCGGGGAAGTTGCTGTTCACCGCCCCGATGCTGATCGTGTTCGGCGTCTTCGCCTGGTGGCCGATCCTGCGGAGCCTGGTCCTCAGCTTCCAGCGCACGAACCTGGTCGCCGATCCCGTCTGGGTCGGCCTGCGCAACTTCGCGCGGGTGCTCGCCGACCCGCTGCTCGCCACGGCGGCCTGGAACACGGTGTGGTTCACGGTCCTGGCCCTGGTCATCGGTTTTCCCGTGCCGGTGCTGCTCGCCGTGTTCATCGGAGAGCTCCGCCGGACCAGGACCGTCGCGAGCGTGCTCGTCTACATCCCGATCATCATCCCCCCGGTCGTCGCCGTACTGCTGTGGAAGCAGTTGTTCGATCCGAGCGCGCACGGCCTGCTCAACACCGCGGCCGGCTGGCTCGGTCTGGGGCCCTTCCCCTGGTTGCAGAGCGCGGAGACGGCGATGCCGAGCATCGTCGTGCAGGCGACCTGGGCGGGGTTCGGCACGACGACGATCATCTACGTCGCCGCGCTCATGTCGGTTCCGTCCGAGCTCTACGAGGCGGCTGAGCTCGACGGTTCGGGTGTCCTGCGGCGGGTCTGGCACATCACCCTGCCGCAGTTGCGTTCGGTCATCCTGCTGATGCTGATCCTCCAGGTGATCGGCACCTTCCAGGTCTTCACCGAGCCCTACGTGATGACGGGCGGCGGGCCGGACAACAGCACGATCACCCTGCTCATGCTGATCTTCAAGTACGCGTTCGTCGTCGGCGACTTCGGCAAGGCGACGGCCCTGAGCCTGATGCTCGCCGTCTTCCTCACCGCCCTGTCCGCGGTGTACCTGCGAGCGACGAGGAAGTGGAAACGCTCATGAAAGAGCGCGGCATCCTCTCCACCAGCGAGCGCCGCCGGCCGGTGACCCGGGTGGTGTTCACGACCCTGATCGCCGCCGTGCTCGCCTGCCTCGCGATCGCCGCCGCGGGACCGATCGTCTGGCTGGCCAAGTCGGCGGTGTCGACCTCGCAGGACATCCTGCGCGACCCGTTCGGCTGGTGGCCGGGCGGGATCCAGTGGGAGAACCTCGCCGAGGCCTGGACCGGCATGGACATCGGGCGCGCCCTGGCCAACACGCTCTACATCGCGGCCGGTACCTGGTTCCTCGGCCTCTTCGTCGCCCTGACCGGCGGCTACTCCCTGGCCATCCTCCGGCCCAGGTACGCCAAGGCGGTCTCGGGCGCGGTGATGGCGACCCTGTTCATCCCCGGTGTCGTCTCGCTCGTCTCGTTGTACCTGACGGTGATCGACGTGCCGGTCCTCGGGGTCAACCTCATCAACAGCTACTGGGCGGTATGGCTGCCCGCGGCGGCGCACGCGTTCAACGTCCTGCTGGTGAAGAACTTCTTCGCCGAGTTGCCGAAGGAGGTCTTCGAGGCGGCGAAGGTCGACGGAGCCAACTCCTTCGACGTGTTCTGGCGCATCGTGCTGCCGATGTCGCGGCCGATCATCGCCGTCGTGTCACTGCTCACGCTGGTGTCGGCCTGGAAGGAGTTCCTCTGGCCGCTCCTCGTGTTGCCCTCACCGGATCTGCAGCCGCTGTCCGTCGTGCTCTACAAGATCTCGGCGACCGCGGAGACCAGCACGCTCACCGCCGCCATGTTCATCGCGGTGATCCTCCCGCTGGCCTTCTTCCTCCTGTTCCAGAAGCAGTTCCTGCGCAGCGCCGGTCAGGCCGGCGCCGTCAAGGGATGACCCCGACGAAAGTGAGAAGGGCGATGATCTCACCGTTAACCCGCCGCGTGCTCGCGGCTCTGATCTCCGTGGCGCTGATGTGGAGCTGCTCCGCCACCGCCGCCTCGGCGGACACCAGGCTCCCGTACTCGAACACCTTCGACGCGTGGAGCATCAGCAGGAACGGCTCGGCCGAGGTCGCCTTCACCGCCACCACCCAAGGGCACACCGGGTCGGCGGTGCGGATCGTGAACCAGACGCCGAGCAGCCCGAACACCTTCGGGCAGCTCGCCCAGACGGTGCCCGTCAAGCCGGCCACGCCCTACCGGTTCACCGCCTGGGTCGCGTCCGAGGGTCTGTCGCGTGCCGCCGCCCTGCAGGCCGTGCTCAGCCCTGACACGAGCCGGCGCTACAACTTCCCGACCGGCGTCTACGACTGGCGCCAGGTCTCGTGGAGCTACACGACCCTCGCCACGCAGACCAGCTTCTCGCTCCGCATCGTGTCGCAGGACGTGACGCCCGGCGTGCGCCTCGACGACCTGACCATGACCGAGGAGGGGAGCGAGCGGAACCTGCTGGTCAACTCCGGGTTCGAGCAGCACTCCACCTACTTCGGGGTCATGAACGACTCCCTGCTCTTCGATCCCGGCACGGCCGCCCTCGACCTGTTCACCGACGCCCGGAATCCCGCCCCCGCGGGCTGGGCCGTACGGGATGTGCGGGGGACGCAGGTGGCGAGCGGGACGGCCGCCTTCACCGACGGGCGCAGCGTGGTGAACCTCGCCTCGTTGCCCAACGGGTACTACACCTTCGTCTCGGACACGCTGAGCGCGAGCTTCGGCATCGTGCCGCCGATGCCCGCGGCCGCGGCCGACTCGCCGTTCGGGGTCGGTCTCCACGGGTACGAGCGTGAGCTGATCGACGGCATCGCCCGCATCGGCTACACCCGTTCGCGCAACGACGTGGCCTGGTCGGTCGTCGAGAAGCAGCCGGGCGTCTACACCTTCCCCGCCCGGTATACCGACGGGTTCGCCGCGCTGAACGCCGCCGGCATCGAGCCGCTGCCGATCTCGAGCTACCGTAACCCGCTCTACGACGACAACCGCACGCCGAGCTCGCCGGAGGGCCTGGCCGCCTACGGCCGCTTCACGGCCGCCGTCAACCAGCAGTTCAAGGGCTACACCCAGGCGACCGAGGTCTACAACGAGTTCAACATCAACTTCAACGACGGCCTGTGCGGCCGCACCCCCGCCTGCTACGCCCAGCTCCTCCAGGCGGCCGCTGACAAGGTCGACGCGCAGAGCCCGCAGGCCCAGCTGGTGGGCCCGGCGATCTCCGGCGCCTCGGCCGACTATGTACGCCAGGTGCTCGAACTGGGCGGCGCCGCCGTACTGGACGCCGTGTCCGTCCACCCGTACCGCCACCCCAGCCCGCCGGAGGGGATGGACACCCAGATGGCGGCGCTGAGCCAGACCATCGACGATGCGGCGGGCCGCTCGCTCCCGCTCTGGCTCACCGAGTACGGCTGGCCGACCCACATCGCCGGCGGCACGAGCGACGCCATGCAGGCCGACTACCTGGTGCGCTCGGCGGTGCTCTCCCTGGCGGGCGGCGCCGACCGCCTCTACTGGTACGACGCCCGCGACGACGGAACCGACCCCAACAACCAGGAGCACAACTTCGGCGTGTTCGAGGTACGGCGCGCCACGGCCCGCTACGCCGCCGAGCCCAAGCCCGCCGCGGTCGCGCAGGCGGTGATGGCGGCCGAACTCGCCGGACGCAAGCTCACCAAGCGCGACACACTGGACGCGACGACCTACTCCTTCGCCTTCAAATCCGCCGTGAACGACATCAACCGAGTCATGTGGGCCTCGAACGGCCCGAAGACCGTGACCCTCCGCACCGACCGGCCGCTCACCCTCACCGACCAGTACGGCGTGCGGACCACCCTGTCCCCGCACGCGGGCGCCGTCGAGGTGACGCTGACCGAGCACCCGATCTACGTCCGCGGCGACGTCGACACCCTCACCGTCAACCCCGCTCCCGCGATCGCCCTGCAGACCTCGGCGACCGTCGCCGACGGCGAGAGCATCGAGGTCCGCGCGGTCGTCGACCGCACCGGCAAGAACTGCCGCGCGCTCCCCGCCAAGGTGACGATCGCGCTGGAGGGCCAGCGCCGCGACGTCAGGGTCCGGGGCTGCGGCACCGGTGAGGCGATGTTCGACATCCCCACCACCGCGGGAGGCAAGGCCAGCTGGCTGACCGGCTGGGCCTCGGCAGGGAAGGAGAAGGTGGCGCGCCTGGCCACGCCGACGATCCGGATCACCACGCCGGTCGTCGCCACCACCCAGGCCAAGCTCGTGCGCGACGGCGGCTACCGGGCCGAGGCGGTCGTCTTCCTGTCGAACACCTCGCGCAAGACCGCGGTGACGCTCGACGGCATCGCCTGGACCCTCGGCCAGCAGTCGGGCACGATCGCCGACAGCACCACGCTGCAGCCGGGCAAGCAGGTCGAGCACACGATCCCGCTCCCGTCGTTGCGCGTGTGGGAGCAGGGCTACCTCGACGTGTCGGTCGGCCTGGCGGACCGTGCCGACCTGTCACTCCGGCAGTCCGTGGGCGCCGGCCCCATCGAGCCCGACACCGCCACCACGGTCGCGCCGATCGACCTGTCCACCGACGCGAAGTGGTTCCGCTACACCGCCGACTGGGGCGGAGCCGCCGACCTCGGCGGTCCTGTGAAGATCACCGAGACCGCGACGGGACTGAGGGTCCAGGCCACGGTCCAGGACGACGTGTTCACCCAGAAGAACCCGGCGGGCAACCTGTACAACGGCGACTCCGTCCAGCTCTCCCTCTCACCCGCGCTGCCCGGCGCCTCGACGGAGCGGACCGAGATCGGCCTGGCGCTGACGCCCGGCGGGCCTGCCGCCTACACATTCGCCGCCTTCGGCATCGCGATCACCGGCCCGACCCCCACGGAACGGCTCACGGTGACCAGGACGGGCACGACCACCGCCTACGACGTCGTCCTGCCCTGGCAGAGCCTGGGACTCAACGGGCCGCCCGCCGAGATGTTCGCCCTCTCTCTGCTGGTGAACGACGACGACGGCCCAGGCCGGAAGGGCTACCTGGAGTGGTCGTCCGGCATCGGCCACAGCAAGGACACCGGCCGGCACTTCCCCGTACGGCTCACCAGCGGGCTCTGAAGGGTGACGACCATGACGACGACACGTTTACTCGCCGCCCTGGCCGCCGCGGTGCTGGCCTGGGGCGGACCCACGGCCACGGCTTCCGCCGACACGGCCGATTCGCACACCTTCACGTCGTGGACGCAGTACGCGACCGGAGGCACCGACATCACGGTCACGGCCGACACGCAGACCCCGCACGGCGGCGCGGCCGCGGTGAAGGTGGTCAACGCCACGCCGAAGGCCTCGAACGTCTACGGCGGCATCGTGCAGGCCGTCACCGTCGCACCGTCGACCACCTACCAGTTCAGCGCCTGGGTGAAGGCGGGCGGCCTGCCCTCCGGCTCGGCCGCCCAGTTCGTGCTGAGCCCGGACTGGAGCGTGCGGCAGACGTTCCCGGCCGGCAGCTATGACTGGACACGGTTCACCTGGAGCTACACCACGACGGCCACGCAGAGCAGTATCGCCCTGCGCCTGCTGCTCCAGGACGCCGGCGCCCTCTGGCTGGACGACCTGACGATCACCGCGCCAGGCTCGTCGGTCAACCTGGCCGCCAACCCCGGCTTCGAGCAGTACACGACGGTCCCGCCGGTCGTCCCCGCCCAGCTCAGCATCACCAACCCGGACCTCGTCTTCACCACCGGCCCCGCTTCGATCACCATGACGAGCAACCGGCCCAGCGTCGACTGGAAGGTGACCGATGTGGCCGGGCAAGCCGTACGCAGCGGCATCACGGCGATCAGCGGGGGAGTAGGCGCCCTGGCCCTCCCCGACCTCGGCAACGGCTACTACGGGCTCGAACTGACGACCGCGGGTTCCGCCCCGATCACTCGAAGGACGTCGTTCGCCGTCCTCCCGCCGCAGAACGACAACGCGCAGAACGCCGGCAGCCCCTTCGGCATCGCCTGGCACGCCGCGGCGCTCAACCTGGACCAGCTGCCGACCATGGACGAGCTCGGCGTCTCCTACGTGCGCTTCGACGTCTCGTGGAGCTCCGTGGAGAAGGCCAAGGGGGTCTACGCGATCCCCACGCTCATCCGCGAGAGGTTCGACAAGATCGTGTCGATGGGCATGCGGCCGCTGGTCATCCTCAACTACCGGAACACGTTCTATGACGGGGGCAAGACTCCCAGCACTCCGGAGGGCATCGCGGCCTTCGCCGCGTACGCCCGCTTCGTCGCCCAGCAGTTCGGCGCGGCCGCCGACTACGAGGTCTACAACGAGTACAACGGCACCGGCTTCAACGACGGCGCCTGCGGCACGACGGCCGACTGCTACCTGCAGTTGCTCAAGCCCACCTCCGAGGCGATCCACGCCGCGGTGCCCGGCGCCGTGGTCGCCGGTCCTGTGCTCGCCGGTGTCGACCTCGCGTGGCTGAAGCGGCTGTTCGAGCTAGGCGGCCTCGACTACATCGACGCCGTCAGCGTCCACACCTACGCGCGCAACGCGGCGCCGGAAGGCGTCACCGCGCCCCAACTGGCCTCGCTGCGCGCGCTGATCCGGCAGTACAACAACGGGCAGGACAAGCCGCTGTGGCTCAGCGAGACCGGCTGGAACACCGCGAACGCCGGGGTGAGCGAAGAGCAGCAGGCCGACTACCTCGTCCGGGACCTGGCGCTCAACATCCAGACGGGCGTCACCCGTGAGTACTGGTACGACTTCCTCGACGACTGCGGAAACGCCGACGACAAGGAATGCCGGTACGGCCTGCTCCGCGACATCAACAGCGGCCAGTCCGTCGCGGCGCCCAAACCGGCCTACGTGACCTACGCCGTGCTCACCCGCCGGCTCGCCGGATACCGGCCGACCAGGCTGGAGACCCTCGCCTCCGGCGCGTACTCCGCGCTCTTCACGAACTCCTCCGGCGCGACGACCCGGGTTCTCTGGGCGACGAGCCCGCAGGCGGTGAACGTGACCGCCACCGGCGCCGTGACCGTGACCGATCGCTGGGGCGTGTCGATCACCACGGACGGCTCCATGCAGCTCGCGCTCACTGAGCACCCGGTCTACCTCTCCGGTGCCGTCTCGAAGGTCACCAGCCCCGGCGTACCCACCGGCGGGGAGGACCCTCCAGCGGCCCCGGGAAAGCCGTGCGGGCCTGCCGCCCTCGTCCATCGTGCCGACTACCCTCCGGTGGCCGCCGCAGGAGAGTCCATCGATGTCACGGTCAAGGTCGACTGCCGCCTGCAGCGCAACGCCGAGCCCGTGACCGTCACGTTCGCCACCCCCGACGGCGCCCACCGGGTGCTCGTGCCGTCAGTGTCGCGGAAGCTGAGCACGGCGACGCTGAGCATCCCGGCGCCAGACACGACGGGGAGCTCGCCGTACACCATCAACGTGCTGGTCAAGGGCGAGGTGGTCGCGCGTCTCACCGGCGACGTGCCGGTGGTGGACAATCGTGCGTCCGTCGAGGTGCGACCCACCTTCACGGCAGGTGCCCCAGGTGCTCAGGTCGTCATCGGTAACGCGAGCGCGTCGACGACGCTCACCGCGACACGCGTCGCCGCACGAACAGGAGAACGTGCGGTCACTCTCAGGAAACGCCTGGACATCGCGCCGGGCCGGTCCGCGACGCTGCCGCTTGATGTGACCGGCCTGCCCGGGTGGACGCGGCTGCCGATGAGCGCCGAGGTCAGATTCAGCGACGGCATCACCCGTACGGTGAACGGGAACACCGCCCTCGCTCTCGTGCTGCCTGACGGAACCGCGAACCCGCCCGTCGCGGATCTGGCCACGTCGGGAACGATCGTCAACGTGGCCGGTGACGGCATCTCCGGCGCGGCCGACCTCTCCGGCCGGATGTGGGCGAGCCACACGGGCGACACCATCACGATCCACGCGGTGGTCACCGACGACGCGCACACCTCGACCGCCGATGCGGCGAGCCTCTGGACCAAGGACTCGATCCAGTTCGCCTTCGCCACGAAAGAACGATTCGAGTTCGGCGCCGCCCGGCTGACCGATGGCACGGCCACGGTCTACGGCTACGCCGGTCGAAGCGGAAGGATCACGGACGCCACGGCGGTGATCACCCGAGATGAGGCGGCGAAGACGACGACCTACGCGGTCACCCTGCCCAAGGAGCTGATCGGCCTATCCGCCACGGACAAGCTCGTCGACTTCTCCTTCCTGGTCAACGACAACGACGGGCACGGCCGTACGGGCTACATCGAGTGGGCTTCCGGCATCGGAAAGACCAAGGACGTCGGCCAGTACCTGCCACTCGTCCTGGCTGAGTAGCGGAGCCAACCTGAATCCCATCATGTCCCGCCGCGCCGCCCTCCGGCTGTTCGCCACGGTCGCCGCTCCATTGCTCTCACCTGCCCTGGCATCGGCCGCTTCCGAGCGGCCATGCCCCGTGCGATGTCGGGGTTGCGTTCGGCGTACTCGTCGGCCCATCTGGCCAACTGCCAGGCCAACTCGGCATCGCCAGCGCGCAGGGCGATCCTGGCGGCGGGAACGGGCCAGTCGGGCAGTCCGGTGAGCCGTTCGACCCAGCGGAGGCGGGTGTCCAGCAGCGTCCGCAGGTCGGCCTCGCACGCGCCGGCGCCGGTGAGCACGTGCGCGTGCCGTACAAAGGCCGCGACAAGCCGGCCTCACAGAAGACCGCCAACTCCGCCCACGCCAAGCTCCGCAGCCCCGGCGAACGCGCCAATGCGCAGTTGAAGACCTGGCGCATCCTGCGCAAACTCCGCTGCTGCCCTCTCCTGACAGGGCAACTCGTCAAGGCCATCCTCGTCCTCCAGCTCGGCGAATCGAGATGAAAAACGTTCAGGGGAGCTTTAGCATTCGAGGTCTTCGCTAACAGGTCCTAACAATCCGGGAACCGGGAATTCCGCAGAGACCTTTTCCATCAAACCGGGCTACCTCCAAGCCATCCGCAAGTCCCCTCCAAGGAGGCTGGGGAAATCTTGGTGTGACCGATCGGACGAGAAAAGGGGAAAGCATGCTCGTGCGTTCTAAATCCGGTTCTCTTCTGGCTCTGGCAGGCCTTCTCGGGTCGCTGGTTCTTGCCACCGCGACCCCTGCGAATGCCTCAGCCGAAGCCGGACTCGGGGTTGCCCTATATGTCCATGATGTGGATGAGGAGGGAACCTGGAGCAACGGCGACGAAGTCTTCATCAGCGTCATGCGCGATGGATCAACTCAACGCTATGCCCCGACCAGCGGCACGATCGACGTCAACGAATCCGACGAGGGCGGGCAAGTCGAAATCCCGTCAGCACACTCCCTCAAGTTGCCGGTGGGTGCTAAAGTAACAATCCAGGTATGGGAGGACGACGTCTCCGGAGACGATCTTCTCGCCGAGGCCAGAGACATCGTCGTCGAGTGCAACCGCCCGTTCAGCGGAGTAACCGAAATCACAAAGCGGAAATACTACAATTACTCGTTCGACGGTAAGTTCACCTGCTAGTGAGCATGCCTGAGCTCTTTCCAACCTGGCGGCGCAAGGAGCCGGGTTGAGGTGAGGCGAGGCCCTCGGTCAGACAGCGGTCGCCACGATCCGATGCCCCAATCGGGAGCCTCGTGCTGTCTCATCGTGCCGCGATTCCGCTGTCTGCCCGCACCCTGAACCGCTTGGCCGCCCTGATCCGCGCCCACCGCGCCGAACGTCGCTCCCGATGGCGACGCCTCGACCCCGGACCGCTGACCGGCGTCCGTGTTCAGGTCTTCGCCGACCGGGGTTATCAGGGCGCCGGCGGCACTATCGGCGCCTTCGACCTGGCGACGCTGGCCGAGCTGCGCGCCTCGGCCGACACGCAGTGCTTCATGCGCGAACTGGCGCAGCGGTACGGCGTGGCCGTACACGCTCCCTATCTCGACAACGAGGTGGTGCGCGCCTGCCTGGCCGCCCCCGTGTTCGACCAGGTGGACGCAGGTGTGCCCAAGCCGCTGCTGTCGTCCGCGCTGCGCGGCCTGGTGTCGGGGCGGCCCAGGTCCCTACGAGGAACAGGAGCACGGCGGTCTGGTGGTGATGGATCGCCGGACCGGCCTGATCCACGGGTTCAGCGCGACCGCGCGGCTGATGTGTCGCGAGTGGGAGGCGGGCGGCGGCTTGGAATCCTGTCAGCCTGATACATCGCTCGACCGGGTACTTCGAATAGGTTCCGAAGGAGCAGCCGGGAATCAACTGTCCGCGAGATCCGCCAGCAGCGCCGCGGCCTCGCCGGGACGAACCAGGAAGCCGACGTGGCCGCTCGACAGCGACCGCACGTCGAATGGGTTCCCCGGTGTCAGGGCATCGGCTTCTTTGATGAAGCGGTCCTG
Organism: Nonomuraea sp. NPDC046570; assembly: GCF_040645915.1. Lineage (NCBI taxonomy): Bacteria > Bacillati > Actinomycetota > Actinomycetes > Streptosporangiales > Streptosporangiaceae > Nonomuraea > Nonomuraea sp. NPDC046570. Next base: position 21,644 of record NZ_JBEYZF010000035.1, read on the forward strand.
CAACGCGAGCGGAATCGAGGTGTCCTCGGTGAGCCGGATGTAGGTGTGCGGAACCCGTCCCCACGATGCGGCATTGGCGCGGTCGTCGGGCGTACCCGCGTCGAGTGCCTCGTCCGGCTCGAGCAGGTTGAGGAAGGCGAGGAACTCCGCGTCGGTGCCTTCGGCAAGCATCGACCGTTTCAGGGCGGCGAGGGTGTCGGGATCCGCGGTTCGCCAGTTCATCCGCAGGGCACCGAGTGCGGCGGGGTCGGCAGCCAGGATGTTCGGCAGGTCGTTGAGCGCGCTGGCGGCGTACTCAGGACTTGCCATGTACTCGGCCGGGGTCGCGTCGACACAGCACCACGCCGAGATGTAGACGATGCGCGCGAGCAGGTCCGGTGTCGCGTTGGCGAGCGCGGTGAGCGTCATGCCGCCCCGGCTGTGCCCGACGACAATCACGGGTCCATGCTCACGAGCGCGCTGCACGATGCCGGCGACATGCTCGACGGAGTCGCGCAGGGTCACTCCGGCCGACGCGGACGGCGCCGTGGCGAGCCCGGCCGGGTCCTGGGGTGCCTGGTAAGCCGCAGGCAGCGCGGCGTCGAAGCCGTGGCCCGGCAGGTCGACCGCGAGCGAACGGTGACCGAGCAGTGCGAGTTCGCGCTGCAACGGCGCCCAGCCGAAGGAGTTGCTGTTGGAGCCAGGGATGAGAACGAAGGTCGGAGAATGCATGTGGCTCATTCTGCCTGGCTCGCGTAGTTTCCGTCCGGCCCCGCAGCTGTGGCTCGCCACACTGCTCCAACGGCGACGCCATGCCCGCCATCGCCCGCCGTCACCCCGCTTGCACTCCTCGGCAGACTCGCACCCGGACGTGAACCACCCTCAGGAGAGTCCACCCCGAAGGGGGAAGCCCACCTTCGTCGAAGGATTGGGGCTGGCGTCGTAGACGGACGTCCAGTAGTACTTGCACCAGCTGTAGCTATGCCACTGGCCCCCGGCTTGAACCAGCCTTGTTGACCATACTCCGCAGCAAACTTGGAGCGCTTCGAGTCGGTCGGTATGGCCAACCAATCGAGTGGACTGCTGACTATCCGCGCGTGTCGACCAGAGGAAATCCATAGGCACGACCGGGGGTGCGGAACCAGTCCTCGTCGAGGAAGCGGCCTGTTATCCGTCCCACGATGGTCAGAAAGGCGTGCGCCAGCCGTTCTTCGCCCATATTTGGATCCCCGTCCCGGGGAAGTTCCTGGGCATAGGGTTCGAACAGCTGCCCGGGCAGCAGTTCGCCCGACGGCAACGCCGGAAGTTCTGCGACCAGGTTTCCATCTCGGTAATAGGCGAGGTCGGAGAGGCCATCGATCTCTCGGTGCCAATCGACCATGAGCATATTTCCGGAGCTGAGCCACCACCCTCCCGTTTCCGGGCCGCTGGTGCTGATCACAACAGACCAGCCAGGACTGTGGGGTCCGATCCAGAGAGTGTCTTTCTCATCGAGCGGGACGGACCAGTCCGTCATCGTGACCGCTTCCTGGATCAAGCGCACGTCACGCCTGGATCGCGGATCCAGGCGCAGCAATCCCGCGAGTTCGTCGAGGTCGTCCCGTTCCACCCAGAGCCCGAAGAAGGCTTCATTGAACCCGTGCGCCGCCAGCAGTTCATACTGATCATGTTCTGGCGATGCGGTTCGGATATCGGTCATTTCGTCGTCTCCAGTTGCTCGGGTCACCCGTGTTCGGGGTGCGGCCCAGGCGGCACCCCCAACACGGCGTTCGCAGATCAGTGCGGTCCTGGGATCAGTTGACTATCAGCAGTGCGACCTGCCTATGAACTCGGAGTATGGGGGGTGTTGAGCTTGCTCCGCCGTACCGGCGTCAGCGAGATCACCCGGACCGTGCAGTCCATCAGCCGAGATCCCAGGCGAGCCCTCCACCTGATCGCTACATAGAGTCAAGATCACGGCCCGACTTTGAAATCGCCCTGATTAGACAACGCATGATCACATCTGCTTTGCTCCTGGACTCTGACAGACGACAAGCAAGGATCTTGACATGCGATACGTCCGCACCCGCCGGCTCGCGGCAGCGTTGCCCGCGACCGCCTTGGCGGTCTCCCTCCTGTCCGGTGGCGCCCTCGGCGCGGGCACAGCCTCGGCCACGACAGTGGTGGCGGCGCCGGTTTCGGGAGAGGCCCAGGTCAGGAAGGACCTGCGCAAGCTGGAGGCGTCCTTCAAGGGCCGCATCGGCGCGTACGCCATCGACACTGCCACCGGCAAGACGGTGACGTATCGGGCGGGCGAGCGCTTCCCCCTCTTGTCCACGTTCAAGGCGCCTCTGTGCGCGGCCGTGCTGCACAAGGCGCGCATCTCCGAGCCCGGCATGATGAGTAAGGTCGTCAAGTGGACGGCCGCCGACATGAAGCCCAACTCGCCGGTCACCGAGAAGCACGTGGAGGATGGCCTGACCGTCGCCCAGTTGTGCGAGGCAGCCATCACCATGAGTGACGGCACCGCGTCCAACCTGCTGCTCAAGGAGATCGGCGGGCCCGCCGGCCTGACGAAGTACTTCCGTACGCTGAAGGACCCGATCTCGCGCATGGACCGCTGGCACCCCGAACTCAACGACTGGACCCCCAAGGAGAAGCGCGACACCACCACGCCCGCGGCCATCGGTCGCGACCTGCGCGTGCTCACGACAGGGAACGCGCTGCACGCCAAGGACCGGGAGCAGTTCATCGCCTGGCTGCTGGCGAACAAGGTCGGCGACGAGCGCATCCGGGCGGGCCTGCCCAAGACCTGGACGATTGGCGACAGAACCGGCACCAACTCCGACGGATTCGGCGGCGGGAACGACATCGCCGTCATCTGGCCTGAGACGGGCGCCGCTCCCATCATCATGGCCGTCTACACCAACCGCACCCCGGGCCTCGCCACCGACAACAAGACCATCGCCACTACCGCCACCATCCTGGCCCGCGGGCTCGGCAAGCTTTGATCGTACGTCTCACCGCCGCGGGCCACTGCGGACGTGGGTGGGCGCTCGCGCCTGAAAACCCGCGCCCTCACGGCAGCAATCCATGATCCCGGCCGCCCACCCCGGCTGCGGAGTCATACAGCAGCCGCCACAAGGCACCGGCCGGCCATCCTGGGCGTAGAGAAGTTTGGGGCGTTGGAAGAGGACGATCCGCGTCAGGAGCACTGGATGGTCGCCTCTGCTGATCCCGCGGGGATGAGGATCTCTCTCCAGTCTGGGTCGGCGCCGACCTGATCGCTTCCCGGCAGTCACGGATTCTCGCAGATCGCCACTGTCAGCGCGGCCACCGTGGAGAACACTTCGGCGGACACGGCCGGATCGGCGAGCGTGTCAGCCACGATCTCGGAAGGGACGACCGGCCACAGGTCGTCGTCCGCGCTCACGAAGCGTCGTGCTCCTGCCGTCGGCGGACGATCTCCTCCATGGTGGCTGTCGGCAGGGTGCCCGCTTCGGCGGCCGCGTGAACGCGGTCTCGATCGGGATCGCTGTCGAGCATCGCCCGGCCCCACCATGCGGTCAAGACACCGTCCAGCTCCGGTCCCTGCTGGGCTTGCAGCAGTTCGGCGAAGAACTGGGCACGGCGGCCGCCATGCAAGGCGTCGGAGATTCCGCCAATGGTTCGCGGTATCCGCGGCTGCTTCGACGCGTGCCGATGAACGGGTTGAGCGCTCATCAACACCACCTTTCCGGGCGTCCCAGGCCGTAGTGCGACGTCGGTGTAGATCCCGCTCTCGGGCTCGACGGCCAGGTGAGCCTTGTAGCCGTCTTGGCGCTGAGTGCGGTTCTTGTGCACGTGCCGCGCCTGGGGATCGACGGTGGAGACGATCCGGTCATGGACGGTGCGCCGGGCGATGCGCCACCGGCCGTCGGTGCCGTCGGAGTCCTCGGCGGGTTCAACATCTTGGTAGGCGACCAGAGCCAGCAGCGCGACCGCGCCGGCCGCCTTGTCACCCAGCGGCTGCTCGGGTAGGTGGGCCAGCAGAGCGATTGCGTCGGTGACCAGCGCGTCCACCAACACCTGCCGCGCCTGCTCATCGTTCCAGGCGATACGCGGCTTTCCCGGCTCGGCGTAGTCGTGGGCGGTGCAGCGGGCGGCGGCGACCTGGTCGGCACCGGGGACCTCACGAATCACCCGACGGAGCGCGGCGACCAATTGGGTGATGGTGTCCTGGGTGGCCACCGCATCATCAAGCACAGTGGAATCCAGCGCACGACGCTGCCGGCCCTTGAGCGCCCCAGTGGCCGCGACCACCTGCTTAACCCGGGTGAAGATCCGGTTCGGGTCTGTCGAGCGGGCCAGACGACGGCGAAAGTAGGTCAGCAACGACGGATCGAACGCGGTGTCATAACATCCGGCCCGACCAGTTCCCCAGCCCACTCACCCTGCACATAACGAGTCTGGCCCGGCATCATCCGAGGCGAGACCAGAACGCAAGATCTTCAGCGATCTTCTAGGTGTGGCCGTCGCGCAGGGCGTGGTTGAGGTGCTCCACTAGATCCTCAGCGGTGCCCCCTTTGTTCAGGAGGGCGCGGGCGGCCTGGGCCTGCCTGGTCGTGGGCAGATGCCCGTCGAGGAGGAAAGGGAGCAAGAGTCGCCGTACCAGTACCTCACGCCACGAGATTCCGGACGGCCTGCGCACCGCGGACACGTTGACCCGCAGTGCGTGCTCGTTGCCGGGCGGGACGCCAGGCCGGTCGACCTCGATGGCGACGTACCGGAACCCGTTGGCCAGGTCGCAGGCGGTGCAGCCGGTCGGACCCCGGCTCAGCCTGCTGCCGCACTCGGTGCAGGTGAGCCGGTCGTAGGCGGCGTCCACCACCCGCCACGGGTGCCTGTTGGGCTCGTCGACCACCATCTCGGCGACGCCGGGCTCATCCAGGGCTGTCAGTGTGCCGAACTCCTGCGCGACAAACTCCCGCCATCCGGATTCGACGATCTCGTCCACGATCCCGGCGCATCGCCCGCAGTCGGGCGCTCCGGCGGGTTCCCAGTGGTCGCATTCCCCGCACCGCCGCATCCTCGAACGGTACTCGCCGCCCCAAGCCGGATTCACCCGATTATCGCGTTTTGACGATGTCGTTCAAGCGGCGTTCTCGCGGCCCAAGGGGTGGGTCCTCGACCCTTACGCGCTGCGCGCGCTTGCTGGACGCAATCACCGCGGTCGGCGGTCGGGGCACCGGCTGGGACCCGCACGAGCTGCCGCATTTTGTCCCCGCTGACCCACCTGGGCGAGGGCGGTGCGAGCCTGCTGATGCTGATGGCCAAGTCCCGGCGCAAGACGACCGAGAACGTACGCCGCAACTTCCAACCCCTCACCGGAGGAGATCTCCGAGGTCGCCGCCTGCGACAAGGTGGGCGTACGGCGAGATGAGCGCGGTCTGGGGCTCCCGCCCGAGCTCGTAGTCAAGCAGCTCAAACAGAGCCCGCACTACGCGTGGGAGTGCGGGTACTGCCTGGCGGCCGATGGGTACTACACGGCGGCGGACGCGGCCAAGGCCGCCGCCGAGCAGCACGCTCACCGACACGAGGGTGTGCGGGTCATCCCCCTGCGCGCCGACCGAGACTGGATGAAGATAGGCGCAGGTCACGGACCCAGCAGCCTTCCTGGTCATGGCGCGGGTTGAGCGGGCGGAGCCCGCCGGGCATCTCCGGGAGTTGGAAGGAGCGGCCCATCATGCTGATGGGGTGCCGCACGAACGGCCAGAGCCGGGCCGCGGTCCTCCGCACGTCGAAGCCGTCGGCGTGCAGCTGGGCAGGACGGCGTCCATGTAGCGGGTGTTGAACAGCACGATGGCGTCGAGGACAAGGCCGAGCGCGCCGATCCGGTTGCCGTCGGGGTAGCTCTGGTACAGCTGCCCGCTCTTGCCGTGGAAGACCTTGCGGGCCAGGGTGTGGTGGCCTTCCTGCAGGCTATGCGTCGTTTTCGATCTTCTCGAAGATGTCGGCGTCGGTTTGCCGCTGCCATTCTGGAAGGTCGTCCCAGTCGGCCACGTAGGACGGCTTGGGGTTGTCGATGTGCTTGTGGATTTGGGCGATCCAGCACAGGGCGACGAAGCGGCCCTTCTGCTCGCGGGTCAGCTTGGCGGTGTTGCCCGCGCTGACCTCGACGAAGGCGCGCACCTGACCGTAGACCGCGCCGGCGGCTTGGCGTTCCCAGTCGAGGGTGTCCTGCTATGGGGTGATGTAGCCGACCTTGGGTTCGCCCGGGTAATGCTTGTTCACCCCGGCGATCCACGCCTCGCGGAAGAGATGGCCGTGTGCATGCCGAGCTCCTCTAGGCAGCGGCCTGGTCGTCGCGCACGGCACGGTGGAGATGCTGATGCACCGCTCAAAGTGATGAAGGTCTTCCACCTCCACGCGAATCCAGCACCTCACGGCGCAAACCGTTCTTCTTACAACTACAGCCGAACAATTCGGACGTACCAGGAAATACATGGATATATGAGCTAGAGTCGTTTATGTCCTCTCGTTAAGGCGCGCAGGCTTCGTTGGCTAGCAGTTCCTTTTTATGCCAAATCCGACGAGGTGCGGTTTGGTGTCATTAGGTGCCGGGGGATGATTCGGGATGAAATGCACAGAGACGAGCTGGGCAATGGACGGAGGAAGGGGTATCTGACTCCGCTCCGGTCGCGCACAGGAGACTGTTGCGAAGAATCCATGTCCGGCCGACCCTTATGCCGACCTAGGTCGAGAGGAAGAATTCCATGAAAGCTCTGAATGGTATGGCGATTGCCGTATCGGGTCTGGTGTTCGCCGGAGCCGCGGCGCTGGCCGCCGTCCCTGCCAGTGCAGACACTGCATACCTGAGCGGCGACCCCAATGGTTCCAGCCAGGCAATCAGCCAGGTGAACGACTGTGGCAACGGCGACACTCCTGTCGATGTCTTCTGTCAGAATCTGGCATCGCAGATCCAGGGCGACTACAACACGGCGTCCCTGACTGGGCAGCAGTGGTAGCAGCCTTAGGCGTAATCCGTTCGGCTGAACGCGTACTCTGAGAATGGGTCTCGCGCCAGCTGGCGCGAGACCCTGTTGCCATGAAGCGCAAGGTGCTTCTTTCTGCCATTTCCATCTCATGCGGCGAGGCATCGGCAACTCATCGCCGCGCAAAAAAAGATATGCATACTTCGAGGGGATTGCCGCACCTCATTTCAGGGCGTCTCCGCTCCAGACAGGATCTATGGAAAGCCATCCTCATCCCGCCTGTGCCACGCGGTGGTTTTGAAGGACGGCGATGGCTTTGCACAGGTGGCCGGTACTACATTCAGAGATCTTGAGGGAGCGGGTCGCCACGTCGGCGGTAGCGGCTGATCAGCGCGCGGGTCTGATGGAGGCGGCGGAAGGCCGACCAGGCCAGGACATGGTCGATGGCGCGGGCTGCGGGGATGAACAGGCGGGCCAGGACGCGGCGGATCTCGGCGAGCGAGGGCCGGAGCAGACGGGGCCGGGCGGTGGTCAGGGTGGTTTGGGGCGAGCCCGCTGGTCTTTTCCCTGGTCGGAGGGCTCGTCGATGTCTGGTGGTAACGCTGCCTGGGTGACGGCGAGGAAGGCCAGGGCCAGCATGACGGTGGTGACGTGCCGATGCCAGGGCGTCCACCTGCGGACCTGGTACTGGGTCAGGCCGAGGAAGTCTTTGCTCTGCTCGTTGTTCTCCTCGATCTTCCACCGCAACCCGGCAAGCTTGATCAGTTCGCTGACGGGGGTGTCGATCGGGGCATGGGCGAGGAAGAACTCGATGTCGGTAGGGTCGCTCACGCTGCGGCGGATCAGCACGGTGTGGGCATGGCCGGGCGCGGGAGCCTGCTCGGCCGGTCGTGTGGTGACGGCGGCCCAGTCATACAGGCGAACGCCCTTGGTGCCCGAGCCGCACGAGCGGCGCTCCCACACGGCCGAGTTGCCGTGGGCCAGTAGCCGGTCCAGCAGGTGGCCGACCGGTTCGCCGCCGCCCCGCACGGCGATCAGCGGCAGGTCGACCGGGACGGCCAGCACGTAGCCGATCTCCTGCTCGTGGCAGAAGGCGCGTAGGTCCGGGTCGCGGCCGTAGCCGGAGTCGCCGCACAGGTAGCGGAACGGGGTGCCGGCGGCGATCTCCTCGGTGAGCATGTCGATGACCAGGGCGGGCTTGGTAGCGAAGACGACCTTGTCGGGAATCCCGGCCTCCTTGCGCCGCCCGGGGGCGTTCGCCCAGCTCTCGGGCAGGTACAGGCGCCGGTTGATGAAGGCGTGCCCGGCTGCCGAGGCGTAGGTGAGCATGGGCATGACCTGGCAGTTCTCTACCTGGCCGGTCAGCCCGCAGTACTGGCGGGCCACGCCGGCCGACTTGTCGCCCTTCTTGATCGCGCTGGTGTCGTCCGCGATCAGCACTCCGTCCGGCCGGCCCAGATGCTCCACCACGTAGGAGCGCACCTCATCGCGCAGGGCGTCGGCGTTCCACTTGGCGCCGTTCAGTAGGTGCTCGAACCGGTAGGCCTTGACGTGCCCGATGTGGTCGGCCAGCTGCCAGCAGTTCTTGCGCGGCACGTCGGCCAGCAGGCTCCGGACCAGGTCGGGGAAGGTGGAGCGGGGTTCGGGCCGGGTGAACAGCGGCCCGGCGATCCGCTCGGTCAACGCGGTCAGTTCCGCATCCCAGGACACGACCAGATCGTAGGTCAGAGAACAGGTCACACACCGACGATGGCCCTACTACACCGCGTCACGGAGAAGAATCTCAAGATCTCTGAATGTAGTACCGGCCTTGGAAGGGCCGCCTACCGGAGTAGTGGGGCGATCTCTCGCACCCTCCACCTCGGGCCCGGCGCCAGACCGGCCCGTTCGCGCCGCACCGTTCGTGCAGCCATACCTGATCGGCCGTCTCTTCCTCCTGCTCCGCGAGCCGATTCAGCATGATCACGCCGGACCGCGTCAGCGGCGCCAGAGGCTGGCCGAAACGCAACGGCCTGGTGGAAGTGCGGGCTGGCCGCTGGTGGGCTCGGTGGCGTGTTCCTCCGCACTCATGTGGTGCTCCGGGCGGGCATGGCGCCACCTGCGCTGGCAGGGCGGGCAGGGGGTGGCCGAACGGCATGATGGCGTCGGGGGGCAGGCCCGCGCGCAACGCAGCGTCGTTGTCGGTGAGGCCTCCTGTATCGACGGCGTTCGATCCCGGCGATCGGAATGGTTGCGAGCCAGCCGCGGTTGCGCCACCAGGCGATTGCGGCTTTGAGCACCGACAGTTCCCGGTTGACGGTGTCGGCATCGACGAGCCAGGCCCGCTGGGCGAAGGTCTCGGCGAGCACGCCAGCGGCGGCCGCCCCGTCCAGGGTGCTGAAGGGGACGGCGGTGGGGTGGTGCCGCGGCGGGCCCTGCCGAGTGGCGGCTGTTCGCCGTGCGCGAGCCACGCCCAGGTGGTCAGTGAAAGCCGGTAGATCCGCTGGGAGGAGGCGGCGATCCCGGCGGAACGGAGATAGGCGTCGACCGCGTCGGCGTAGGTGTCGGGCAGATCATGTCCGAGCGGGATCACGTCGGCGGCGATCAGGCTCACGCGTTCGCCCCTCCATCTGTGCCGCAGTAAATGCGTACATCTCGATGATGATCACGGGAACGGGTGATCCAGCTCAGGATGACTCGGCGCGGGACGCTGCCGCAGTACATCCGGTATTTACTGCGGTCGCAATGTGGCCGTTGTGCTGAGAGGAAGCCGCAGCACGAAGCAGGCGCCACCGGTTGCGGACTCCCTGGTGTGGAGGGTGCCCATGTGGGCCTGGGCGATGTCGCGGGCGATCGCCAGACCGAGGCCGGTGCCTTTGTGGTCGAGGCGGTGTGCGGCGCCCAGGCGGGTGAAGCGTTGGAAGATCCGTTCCCGCTCGGACTCCGCGATTCCGTCTCCGTCGTCGGCTACCGTCATCTCGGCGCTGTCGCCCACGCGGCTCACCCGGACCTCGACCATCCGCTGGGCGTGCCGTTGGGCATTGTCGAGCAGGTTGGTGAGCAGTCGGGCAATCCGGATCGGGACGGCCTGGACGGTCACGCCCGGTTGAAGCCAGAGCTGGACCGCGAGGCGATCGACCCGGCGGGAGACCTCGTCCTGGACCAGTTCTGCGAGGTCGACCTGCTGCGGCTGCGTGGGAGGGCCTGCCTCCATTTCGCCGAGGACTCGCAGGTCGGTGACGATCGCATCCAACCGATCGACGCCTCTCAGCGCCCTGGCGAGCAGGTCGTGGAGATCGGTTTGGTCGGGATGCAGGCGGGCCTCCTCTAGCTCCGCGCGCAGTCCCGCGACGGCCGTTCGCATCTCGTGCGAGGTGTCGGAGGCGAACTGCCGGTTCTTCTGAAGCTTCTGCTCCCGCTCTCTCAGCATGTCGGGGACGATCGGGATCGTCGCGGTTCGGCCCACCGCACATCCTCCGGGTGCAGGGCGAGGGTCGGTGGTGCTGAGCTGGTCGGTCATGGGTTTCCTCCTTTTGGGAAAGGGAAGCTGCGGCAGCAGGCCGCTTGCCGCGGTGTGAACTTGTGCTCTCAGCCGAGGCCGAACTCCTCTTCGATGGCGGCAAAGGGCGTTGCCGACCTTGCCGCGACGCTCGGGCGTGCTTGTGTTCGGCACGTCGTGGATGGATTCCTTCTGCGCGGCGGCCGCGGTGACGACCTCGGCGCTCTGCCGGGGGTACCCGCCCGTGCAACGCCTTGCTGGCTGCGCAAGCGGGGGCGTGGATCATGATGCACACTCATCAGCTCCCCTTGCATATATCTGACGATATCGTCACTTATGGACAGTATCGTCACTAGTGAGGCGAATTGTCAAAACAATAGTGAGTGTTTCGTCACTCTTGACGGATCCCACTACAGTGGAGCGCACACCACCGCCGACAGGAGAGAGACAGATGGCCGACGCCGCACCGAACCGCCTGGACCGGCGCAAGGCGCGCACCCGCGCCGCGCTCGTCCACGCGGCCCAGAGCTTCATCGCCGACGGCAAGACCAACGTGGCGATCCTGGAGCTCACCCAGGCCGCCGACGTGGGCATGGGCTCGTTCTACAACCACTTCTCCGGCAAGGACGAACTCTTCCAGGCGGCCGTGGAAGACGCCCTGGACCGGCACGGCGCGGTGCTGGATGAGCTGACCCGCGGCATGGACGACCCGGCCGAGGTCTTCGCCTTCAGCTTCCGGCTGACCGGACGCCTGCACCGCCGCCATCCCCAGCTCAGCAAAGTCCTGCTCAACACCGGCCTGGCCATCGCCGCCTCCGAGCACGGCATTGCCCCGCGCGTCCGACGCGACATCCAAGCCGGTGTCCAAGCCGGGCGCTTCACCGTGGGCGACCCGGAGCTCGCGTTGGTGATGGCCGCAGGCGCCGCACTATGCCTCGGCCAACTGCTCCACACCCAACCCGACCGCGACGACGCCCAGGCCACCGACCAGATCACCGAAGACCTCCTGCGCACCTTCGGCATCCCCGCCGACGAGGCCCACGAAATCTGCCAACGTCCCCTGCCCGACCTCGAGGTCATGAGCGACGACACGTCGACGACCCGAACGCGCCGCTGAAGGACATGAAGGTCAGCCTCGATCTCGGCACGAAGCATGTTTTCCCTGGTAGTGGTTGTGGTGATGAACGCCGGGGGCGGAAAATCGTCTTGTGGCGGGTCGGCCGGGGCACACCTCGGTGTCGACGCCATCGGGTGTGGACCGGGATCCCCGCGCCGTGACGCTCACGGCAATGATGGGCCTGTCCAGCTGGGTCACCTGGCGGAAGGCCGGATAACCGCGTAGCCGAATGACCGCGTCGATGGTCGTTGTGGGGCGGCAGGCGCGGACGGAAGGGGTCTGCCCATGCGTATCGTCGTGGACCTGAATCGGTGCCAGGGATACGCACAGTGCGTGTATCTGGCCCACGAGATCTTCAAGTTGAACGGTGCGGAGGCGCTTACCTACGAGCCCAACCCCGACGACGCGCGGCGCCTGCAGGTCCTGCGAGCCGCCGCGGCCTGCCCGGTGCGAGCGATCATGATCGACCGCTTGGACGGTGCGGAGCGGGGTGCGCCGTCATGACCATGTCGGCAACGCTCGCCGAGTTGGTACGCGACTTCAAGGCCAACGGCCGGATCGTCATCGTCGGCGCCTCCCTGGCGGGACTGCGAGCCGCCGAAGCCCTGCGTCAGGAGGGCTTCAGCGGGTCTTTGAGCATCATCGGGGACGAGCCGTACGAGCCCTACGACCGTCCCCCGCTGTCCAAACAGGTGCTCAAAGGTTGGGTGCCCGCTGATCACACACAGCTGCCCCGCTTTCGAGAACTGGACGCGCAGTGGCGGCTCGGCGTGGCCGCCACCGGGTTGGACCGGGCCACCAGGCAGGTGCGCCTGGCCGACGGCGAGCAGGTCCCGTACGACCGGTTGCTGATCGCCACGGGGACCCGCGCGCGGCAGTGGCCCAACCCGGCCGAGGCCGCCCTGGAGGGGGTGTTCTCGCTGCGCTCGCGTGATGACGCCGCTCGGCTGCAACAGGCGCTGGCGGCAGGGCCGTCGCGGGTGCTGGTCATCGGCGGCGGGTTCATCGGCTCGGAGGTGGCCTCCGTCTGCCGGGAACTCGACATCCCGGTGACCGTCGCCGAGCGGGGCTCGGCCCCCCTGGTCGGCGCGCTGGGCGGGGTGATCGGCGAGATCGCCGCGCAGATGCAGCGCGACCACGGCGTGGACCTGCGCTGCGGGGTTGGCGTGTCGTCGCTGGAGGGCGACGCGCGCGGACATGTACGGCGTGCTCGGCTCTCGGACGGGGCCACCATCGAGGCCGACGTGGTGCTGGCCGCGCTGGGGTCGATCCGTAACGTGGAATGGTTGGAGGGCTCCGGTCTGGCAGCCGGCTTCTGGGGTGTCGGCTGCGACGCCGGTGGTCGCGCCTTCGACATCAACGGCGTGGCGACCGACACCGTCTATGTGGCGGGGGACGTGGCACGCGCGCCCCACGTGCTGTACGAGTACCAGTTCCTCGCGATGGAGCACTGGGACAATGCAGTCTTCGGTGCCGAGGTGGCGGCCCACAACATGGTGAGCCTCGAGCCCGACTACCGCCCGCATCTGTTGCTGCCCGGCTTCTGGTCCGGTCAGTTCGGCGTCAACATCAAGTCCGTCGGCGTACCACCGTTCGGCGACGAGATCGTCTTCACGCAGGGGTCCGTGAAGGAGCGCTGCTTCGCCGCCGCCTACGGTCGCCGGGGCCGCGTCGTCGCCGCCGTCAGCTTCGATCACGGCAAGTGGCTGGAGTACTACGCGCGGCTGATCGAGCAATCGGCTCCGTTCCCGCCCCCGCCGCCGGGCTGGGATCGGCCGGACGTCATGAAACCGGTCCCGGCGGAGTTCCCGGCACCGGGTGTCCCGACGGCGATACCCGACGTTGTCCTGACCGGCCACGACCCGAGCGGGCGGACGGCCGAGTTCCGACCTCGAGGTCACTGACGCGCCTTTCGGGATCGGCGGGTAACCCGGCCGGCACAGCAGGAAGGAGAGGAACAGCATGGGCGAGGAAACAACCTGGCAGCAGGCGCTCCGCTACGCCAACCGTGCCAATCCGTACCCCTTCTACGCCGAGCTCCGCAAGACCCCGGTGGCGCGGCAGCCGGACGGCACCTACGTCGTCAGCACCTACCGAGAGATCGTCGCGCTTCTCCACGATCCCCGGGTCAGCTCAGATGTCAGGAAGATCCCCGCGCCCGCCTCCGCCCATGCCCCAGCCGCGGGCCCGGCGGAGCCGGGGGCCGAGCCGATCACGGAGGCCGTCATCAGTCTGGAGCCGAACATCATCACCTGCGACCCGCCCGAACACGATCGGGATCGCCACATGATGACGCGACACTTCTTCGGCCCGCCCCATTCCCCACGCCTGATCTCTGACCTGGAGCCCGATATCCGCCGCATCGTCGCCGACCTCCTGGACAGGATGCGAGGCAAGACCCGGATCGACGTCGTGGACGAGTTCGCCTACCCCCTGCCGGTGGCCCTGATCTGCAAGGTCCTGGGCGTGCCGCTGGAAGACGAACGGCGCTTCCACATCTGGATCGAGGCGGCCCTGGACGCTTTGGATTTCGGTCCGGAGGCGGCCTCCGAGGAGATGCAGCGCCGGCTGGAGGGCGGGCGCCGGAGCGTGCAGGAGTTCGAGCAGTTCCTGACCGGGCTGCTCGACCAGTACGCCGAGCAGCCCGGCCCCGGCATGCTCTCGGCGATGGTGCACGACGACGGCCCGGACGGGCGCATGTCCGAGGGCGTGCTCGCCAGCAATGCCGTGCTCCTGCTCTTCGCCGGGCATGAAACCACGGTCAATCTGATCGCCCACAGCGTGCTCACCCTGCTGAGGCACCCCGAGGCGCTCGAGGAGCTGCGCCGCCGCCCCGACCTGATCGTGCCCGGGGTTGAGGAGTTGCTGCGCTTCGAGTCGTCGGTCCAGTTCTGGCACACCCGCTCGGCCGTCGAGGACATCGAAATCGCCGGCACCACCATCCCGAAGGGCGCGCCGATCTTCCTGGTGTACGGCTCGGCGAACCGTGATCCGGAGCGGTTCGCCAACCCCGACGATCTGGACCTCGAGCGCCCGGACAACCAGCACCTTGGCTTCAGCCAGGGCATCCACTACTGCTTCGGCGCCCCGCTCGCGCGGCTGGAGGTCCAGATCGCCGTAGGCGAGTTCGTCCGCCGCGTGGAGAACCCGCGGCTCGTCGTCGACCCGCCGCCGTACCGCCACAACCAGATCTTCCGCGGCCCGCGCCACGTCCTGGTCGACATCGACGGGATCCGCGACTGACCCAGCTTGCGCAAAGGAATCGCTATGCGGGCTTTTCAACTCGTCGGATGGCAAAAACCGCCCGAGCTGCGCGAGGCCCCGATGCTGGCCGCCATGTTCGCCGAGCAGACCGGGGCTGCGAGCGGCATGAACGCCAACATCCGCACCATCGGCGGCGCGATCGGCGCGGCCGTGGTCGGCAGCATCATCACGGCCAGCCCGCAGCCGAGCGGCCTGCCGTACGAGACCGGCTACACCTACGGGTTCCCCGCGCCGGCCAGGATGCCGCCCTGGTAGAAGGCCTCCAGCACGACGTGGTGACCATGCGAACGCCGGGGAACCTCAGCCGAGGTCCTTGACCGCCTGCCATGCCGCGTCGATCGCCGCGTCCGCGTAGGCGCGGGGCTCCGCGTCCGTGTTGGCGATCGCCAGGTTGCCATACGGCTGGCGGGCCGTCGCGCTGGGCAGCGGGCCGTCGGGGAAGAAGGTCGCCCACGGCCTGCCGTACTCCAGGGCGTAGCCGTGAGCCCACCGGTTGACCGTGATCCCCATGATGTCGCGGGCCGGGTCGAAGCCGCCCTGTCCCAGGCTGCGCAGCAGCAGTTCCCTGGTGTTGCGCTCGATCTGCTCGAACGGAGTTTTGATCAGCTCGATGCGCCCCTGCACCGCGCCGATGCGCGGGTCCTGGTTGGGCACGGCGCAGGACCGGTTGAGGTGCAGGATGATCGGCTCGTCGGGGTTGCGCGGGTGCTCGTAGCCGCCCATGCTGACCGGGAAGTCGAGCGAGGCGCCCAGCCAGTACGACCCGGGGTAGCGGACGCTCTGGATGCCGAGCTTCTTGAACGCCTTCCAGTCGCGCAGCACCACATTGGTGTAGAGCAGCGGAAGCCGTACCGCTTCCTTCAGCGCAAGGCGCTGGTCCTCGGGGAGGTCGGGCACCAGGTAGGGGATCATCTGGTGCTGGCAGGCGAGGATCACCTTGGCACCGTGGACCGAGCGGAGGCTGCCGTCCTGGACGTAGGAGACCTCCCCGTCGCCCGTGACCCGGACGACCGGGCTGGACAGGCGCAGCCGCGCCTTCGAGCCCTTCCGATCGAGCCGGTCGTAGCGGACCTTGGCCGGGACCAGCTTCTCCATCGTGTGCCCGGGGAGGGAGTCGGGGATCAGCGCGCGGACCAGGGCCCTGGCCACTCCGGCGTTGCCGTCGGGGAAGTGGTAGATGTACTCGTCCTCCGAGTCCCAGACCTTGGACTCGGTGGGCGCGTTGAGCCGGTGCGGCTTGGAAATGAGCTTGAGCCCGCCGAAGCCGGGGTAGCCGTTCGCCCACGCATCCAGCGCACCGACCGCGTCGGCACCGTAGCCCCAGTTGCCGCTGGGCATGGTCTGCAGGAACTTGATCACGTCGGGGTGCACCTTCGCGACCGTGCGCAGGTACTCGACGTAGGTCAGCTCGGCCAGCCGGAGCTTCTTCTCCTCGTCCGACAACCCCTTCAGCCAGTCGCGGGAGTCGAGCCCGGCCAGGTCCTTCAGCGCGTCCGCGTGCATCGGCGCCTTGGCCAGCCCGTCCTTGCCGATGGCCAGGTGGTCGCGGCCGAAGGTCTCCTTGTCGAAGAAGGTCGCCCGCTCCAAGCCCTTGTAGGTCTCCTTGTGGAAGTAGCGTTCGAACCGCTTCACCTCGATGCCCACGTCCTTCAACAGGCCCTTGGCATGCTTCGAGAAGGTGGAGGGGTCATCCAGCGACTGCGAGCCGCCGTAGCCGATCAGCCTGCGGCCGCGCACCTCGAACTCGTTGCGTACGGCATGCCCGCCGAAGTCCTCGCCCACCTCCAGCAGCAGGATCGTGGCGTTGGCGTGCTTCTGCCGGTAGAACCACGCCGAGGCCAGCCCGCTGAGCCCGGCGCCGACCACCACCAGGTCGTACCGCTCTCCGGTCGGCTTGGCCTCGCCCATGTCGAAGGTGCCGTTGCGCAAGGCGTGCGGCACCTTCATCATCGCTTCCGTCTGGCCTCTGAGCCCACTCTTCGCAGGCGGGTACGGCCCGGCCGCCGGCTTGGCCGCCGCCTCGGTCGACGCCGCCTGGGCGGGGCCGGCCGCGCTGCCGACCGTAAGCCCGGCAGCGGCGGCAGTGAGCACTACGCCGTTGAGGAAGTCCCGCCGGTTGATAGCCCGGTCCATACCGAGTTCGCGATCGGAAAACACCACATCTCCTTGATCTGAGGGGTGTGGGGAGTCAAGCACCTTGCAGTTATACGTACAAGCACGATGTATATAAGATAAAAGCGACAAATGATTACATGCTGGAAGAACCCGGTGGTGGCGTCGTCGAACCGACGGAATCCGAAGTCTGCGGGTATCGCTGTAGGTGAGTTGCTCGCCTGTATTTCAGCAGTACACCTGTGCTGTGCGATATCCCGACGGTGGCGGACTGTCCGCCGTGGCGCGCCAAGCGTGAGCAGGTCCGATTCAAGGCGGCGGACATGTTCGCACGTGGCCGCCCTCAAACCACGCTGAGGTTCGTGAGAGCCGGTCAGGCGTTCGTGTGTGATAGGTGGTCGGGGAGGTCGGTGAGCCGTTCGATGCGGAGCACTGTCTCGTCTGCCGTCGGCGACGGTTCACCGGTGATGAAGTCGATGCCGCGGTCCAGCCAGATGCCGGTGAGCCCGGCGAGGGCGGCCGCGTTCACGTCGCTTTCCAGCATGTCGCCCACGTTGACCGCCTGCGCGGGGTCCGTCCGCATCCACCGGCAGGCGGTGGCGTAGGCGACGGGCTTGGCCATACCGAGCTCGGTCGGGGTCAGGACGGCTTCGAAGTATTCCAGGAGGCCGAAGCGGGCGAGCTTGGCGCGCTGCTGCTCGGGGTCCCCGTTGGTGAGAACGGCCAGACGTGGTCCTCGGGGAAGCCGTTTCAGGTTCTCCAGGCAGGGCTGGACATCGGGATAGCACCGCCAAGACTCCTCGAACACGGTGAGGTAGCGCTCGGCGATCCAGGCGTCCAGAAGGCCGGGGCTTTCCGGAACCGGCTCGCCGAGCGTCGGCAGGAAGGAACGGAGCCTGCGTCGGTGGTGCTCAGCGAAGGAGCACTGACCGGCCAGGTATTCCCGCATGTGGCGCCCCTCAAGCGTCCACCACAACGTCACCAGCTCCTCCGGTGGAGCCGTCGCGTTCGGCGCGGCCTGGACGATCTGGCCGATCGCTTCCCAGACCGCGCTTCGATGATCGACCAGGGTGCCGTCCAGATCGAAGAAAACCACATCCGCCATAGGATGATCATCTCGTGGCGCTTGTCCCTGACGCCAGAGGGGTCGCAGCACCTTGGCGCCCGGTCTGGCGGACCATGCCACCTCCGTCCGCAGGGAAAGCCTGCTGATCGGCAAATGCCTGGGCGCGGCGGCCGTGGCGAGCTGCCAGGGCGCGCAGCTACTCATCCCCGCCGGACTCTTCGGCGTCCCCTACCACCCGATCATGCTCGCCATGGTGGTGCTCCAGTTGGCGATCACCGCGCTCGCCATGGCCGGCTTGGGCGCCGTGCTGGCCGTCAGCATCCGCACCACCGAGACGTTCCACGCCGTCACCGGATTCCTTTCTTTGCCCCTGCTGTTCCTGTCCGGCGCCATGTTCCCGTTCACCGGCCTGCCCTCCTGGCTGGCCGCGGCCACCACACTCCACCCGGTCAGCTACGCCGTCGACGCGGTCCGCCGCACGCTGACCACCGCACTGCCCGGCTCACCTGCCTTCGCCGGGCCCACCTGGGCGGGCTGGCGGCCCTCGGCCCTGCTGGAGACCACCGTCCTCGCCGCCCTCGGCGTGTTCCTGCTCCACGTTGCCGCCCGCCGCTTCACCCGCCGCTCCGAGTGATCCGGCCTCCGGGACTGGCAAAGATCGATGATCGTGTGACCTTGGCTCCACGGCTGATCACTATGCGTGGTCGTTGGGGGAGTAGCGGCTCCATGCTCCGCCCGCGCCAGCGGCGATCTGGCTGGTGGTCTTGTCGTGGAACCCGAAGGCCTGGGCGATGACCAGTGCAGGAACCTGGAGAACGAGTTGTCGTAGGACGGCGACGGCGCCCGCTCCTTCAGGGACGCGGGCGGCGAGAGGAGAGGGTCGGGTGAGTCATGCGGTCACTCCGAACAGGTCGGCCAGCAGCGGGGCTGCGGCTTCGGGCGCGCGCACGGTCAGCGTCACCAGCAGGCTGAACTCCACGAGGAACTGGCGACAGATAAATGGACGAGCCCACCAGGATCAACCCCCAACTCGCTCCTACAGGGATGCGGTGGATTCCGCGGAAACGCCTGGTCGGGTGGTGGGGTACACCATGGCTGCCAGGTCGACCAGTGCAGCGCCGAGTATGCCCCGTCAGCCGCTGGCCCGAGACATCCGGCCGACACTAGTATCTCTCAGTGATTGATCTATTGCTCTACGTAGTTATGTGCTGTGATGGGTACGCCCACGCACGGCCGGGCTCGCGACCCCTGCGCGCCCCTCGACGGAGGTAGCCATGATCCTCGACACCTCGACCACTGCCCGCCGACGCGTTCGCCCCCGTACGGCCGCGTTTCTCGGCGCCGCCTACACGGCACCCAGCCGCAGAGCTTCAAGCTGGTCGGGCGAGTCCGACGGCAGCGTCGGCATCCGCGCCTTCTATGCCAGCTAACCCCGTCACATAGGGGCCTTCCGGCTGCAAGAAAACATCACCTGTAACCATACGGTTACGCATCGGTACGTCGGAGCCTTCGCATTGAATCCGCAACGTCACACGTGGTGTCGTTGATAACGGCGGGATGCGGACCACCAACCATGAGTATGTGCCTGATCACATAGCGCGACAATCTCTAGCGAGACAAGTCTTTGTGCTGCTCAGAGATCATTAGCGGGGATCAAAGAAACCCTCTCAGAACTTGGTGATGACGTCGATCGTGTTGTTCCGTAGGTCGTCGATCACCAGTCGTCGGTGATGAGGTGCTTGGGCGGGGCCGTGATCTTGACGGGCTTTCCCCATCCTCGATAGATGATGTTCATCGTCATGGTCTCGGCCTTACCGCCCTCCGGCCGGGTGAACCTCATGATGGCGTGGAAACGTCGCGGCAGGTTGTCCGGGCCCACCCAGAGTTTCCAGGTGATCGGCCCGCCCCACGAGAAATCCTCCTCCTCGGTCCGGAAGGTCATCCCGGCCTGCCTCTCGCCCAGCTTGGGAACCGTCACCGTGCCGCTGTGGAGGGTCGTCTTCACTCCCTCGAACGTTCCGCCGTCGGCGCTGGTCGCACCGCGAGAGGCGCCCAGCTTGAGGAAGCCCGGGTTGATCCCGTTGATCAGGTCCTCTCCCCAGACGACCCCGGCGAAGTTCCGCCCGTACGTCCATTTCCCCACCGTTGACGGCGACTTCCAGGTGTACTTGCCGTCCTTGGAACGCACGTAGGCCTGTGAGTAGAACTCCCGGCCGATGCTGATTCCCCGGGACCGGCCCGTCCCCTCTGGCTCCTGGGAGATCTCCGTGGTGTCGGCGGCGTACACGCCTGAAGCCCTGAAGCGGTACGCACCGGACGCCTTGATGTCCCAGGTGGCCGGGGGCCCGCCGCGTCGCTTGACAGAGAAGCGCACGCTGCTCTTCTTCGCGAACTGCTTCTTG
This sequence comes from Nonomuraea sp. NPDC046570, assembly GCF_040645915.1. Classification (NCBI taxonomy): domain Bacteria; kingdom Bacillati; phylum Actinomycetota; class Actinomycetes; order Streptosporangiales; family Streptosporangiaceae; genus Nonomuraea; species Nonomuraea sp. NPDC046570. The sequence continues at coordinate 42,015 of NZ_JBEYZF010000035.1, forward strand.
ATCGCTTTGACGACGGAGTCGAGAGACTCCGATTCGGGAGCCGCGTGCACAGCGCCGCCGGGAATTGTGACGCTCAGCAGGCCGGCCACCACCAGCACGACACTCATGCGCTTCATGCGCCGATCGTCGCAGATGATGATCTCTATCTCATCACGGCAAGTTCCTAAGCCAAGGCCGTCATCCAGGCGCGTTCACCGGCTATTGGAAGCCCCCGGGCCCTCCTGGATGACCGGGAAACGATCACGTCCGTCCCCAGTGTGCGATCAACTGCCCCATGGCTGATCGGCGGTCAGCTGCACTCGTGAACACTCCCGTCTACAGCTGACTGATCAACTTCGGGGTTGTCCTGAATGTGTGAGGGCGGCGCTGCCTGAGCAGCCCGCCCTCGTTCAATGAAGTGGCGGCGGAGCGTGAGTCGCATTGGCCTGAAATTCTGCGGTCGCGGGCGGACACGTAGGAATTGAAGGCCAGGCCATGGACATGCTCTTCGACGACGATCGCGAGTTGCGCGTCCTGCTCGGCGTGGCCGCGAGCGCTGTCCTGGCGGGAGCCCTGGTCGTCGGGCCGTCCCTGTTCAAGGCGTCCGAGCAGGTGTACGCCAGCCAGGCCGTGACGATCGGCCGCGAAGGCGACATGTACGCCTTCTACATCACCGACGGCGATCCCGACCCAGCCGAGTTGGAGAAGGCCTTCCGCAGCGTCGGGCTGGACAACGTCACGGTGCAGCTGATCCCCGTCTCGCCGCAGCAGCGAGCACCCGTCGTCGGATTCGACCTCGACAAGGCAGAGCCCGGTGCGCAAATGTCGTCCACCCTGTCCGACTGCGTTGACCGCGTTGAAGGGTGTCTGACGGCCTTCAGTGTCACCGCGGCCCTCAAGGGACCCGCGCAGTTCCAGTTGGGTCGCCCGGCGAAGCCCGGAGAGAAGTGCGCCCACCCGGCCGACGCGAGCTGGCCGGGTGAGGCGCTGGCCGGAGTGAAGCTCCAGGGACGATCCGCGGGCGAGGCAGCCCGCGTCGTGCGCGAGCACGACCTGAAGGTGGCTTACACGCTCGACTTGCCACTGAGCAGCGGGGAAGAAGGCCCCAAGGGCGAGGAGAACGTGCCCGCTTCCCGCATCGATCCCGGCTGGGCGGTGGCGACGGCGGAAACCTACAACGACGGCGTGATCATCCTGCGCGTGGTGCCAACGCTGCCGCTTGGGCGAGGGCGAGCGGCAACCGGCCCAGGTCCTCGGCCAGCGCGTTGAGCTGGTCTGGTTCCCGGCCAGGGCGCCGAGTTTGGCGTGCAGGTAGGAGCGGGCCTCGGCGGGGGTGAACAGCCCGACCTCGACCAGGGGGCGGTGCGGCCCGGCGAGGGAGGCGTCGCGGCGGGTCGTCACCACCGCGGTGCCCGCCGGGGACGTGGGTGAGCAGCTGTATGCCGTGGACGTCACAACGGGCCGGGTGCGCGAGCTGAAGGACTACACCTACGAGCCTGGGCCGGCGATCTGGTGATCCCCGGCTTCTGACGGACTCCCCAGTCCTTGGGATCCCAGTAGCAATGGAGCAGCGAACCCGATCCTGACCTGTGGTTCCTACTACGGTTCGTACTGGTTTCGGTGCGGTCGCGCAGGTTGATGGGGGTTGGAGCGGTCAGATCCAGCCGTACTGGCGGGCGATGCGCGCGGCCTCATGGCGGTTCGCGGCGCCGATCTTCCCTGCCGCGGAGGAGAGGTAGTTCCGTACGGTGCCAGGTGACAGCGCCGCCCTGCGGGCTATCTCCTCCACCGGCGCCCCCTCGGCGGCCAGTTCCAGCACGTCAGCCTCGCGTGGAGTGAGCGGACTGTCGCCCGCGCTGATCGCTTCGGCGGCGAGTTGCGGATCGACATAGCGGCCCCCGCCGTGAATCGTGCGCACGACGTCGGCCAGCACGACGGCAGAGACGGTCTTCGGCAGGAAACCACGTACTCCTGCACGAAGCGCCCGCTTCAGGTGCCCGGGGCGGCCATAGCTTGTGACGATCATGGTGTGGCAGCCCGGCACCTCCTCATGGATCATGCGGGCCACGGTCACACCGTCCAGATCGGGCAGTTGCAGGTCGAGCATGGCCACGTCCGGCCGGAAGACGCGGGCCATGGCGAGCGTGTCGGCACCGGTGGCCGCCTGAGCCACCACGCTCAGATCGTCTTCGAGGGCGAGCAGCGCCGCCAGGGCACCCCGGATGAGGTGCTCGTCCTCGGCAAGCAAGATCCGGATCGGCGCGCTGCTCATCGGACGTCCTTCCGCCGAGCCGGGCGCCGCCTGCTGGTCACGTGCGGCCGGATCTCCTCCGAGGTGGCCACGGGCAATAGCAGTTCGGCGGTGAGACGGAACCGGTCGGGGGGCTCCCGCCCGGCGACGACACTCCCGCCGAACGCCGCGAGGCGTTCCGCCACGCCGGGAAAACCGTTACCGATCGACCGGTGGCCATCGGGGGATTCGGGGCCCGTCACTCCGTCATTCTCCATGGTCAGCGTCAGCCGCTCGGTGCCGCCGGCCGTCGACCGGCGTAAAGACACCGTGCACATCCGCGCCTCGCTGTGCCGCAGCACGTTCGTCGTGCCTTCCCGCACCACCCAGCCGAGCGTGCTCTGCACCTCGGCGGACAGGTCGTGCCCGTCGCCGATCACTTGGCAGCGTACCCCCGCTGAGGCGAGCACCGACTTGGCGCCGGCCAGTTCCATGTCCAGGTCAGCGGTACGGTACCCGCCCACCACCGCACGCATCTCGGCCAGCGACTCCTGTGCGATCTTGCGCACTTCACGCATCTCGTCTACCGCCCCGGACCGGCCACGCTCGACCAACCGCGCCGCGAGTTCGCTCTTGAGGGCCACCACCGACAGGTTACGGCCGATCACATCGTGCAGATCGCGAGCGAAGCGCAGCCGCTCCTCGGCCACCGCGAGTCGAGCATGCGCCTTCCTGGAGTGGTCCAGTTCCCAGACGCCCTTCAGCCCCCACATCGAGCCACGGCAGGTGAGCATCCAAGCGACCATGAGGCCGCACAGGCTGACCGCGGCCGGGACGGCGATCGACATGGGAGCGCCCTCTATCCGGGAGACCGCGAACTTCGTCACCACGGCCGCCGCCAGCACACCCGTAGCGACGGAGAACGGCACCGCCGATGACACGGCGGCGACGAACGCGGTCGCAAGGACGACCACCAAGGCCGAGGCCGGGCCATCGGGGTGACCGGGTTGCGCGTCGGGATAGGCCACAACCCCGACCACCACGCCCACGACCGTGAGCCCGGCAGTGAGGGCGATCAGCCTCACCGGCCGAGACCGACGCCCCAAATAGTGATCCAGTCCCGCGTTGACGAGCAGCGCGCAGGTGATGGCATGCAGCGCGATATAGGCCAATATCACCCACCGCACGGTCGGCCCAACCGCTGGACCGATCATGATGGCGGCCCACACCAGCTCAAGCGCGTACGCCCCGGAGAGCGACGTGCGGGTCCACAGGTCCCAGCGCTCTGCCTGGCCACGCCGACGCAACTGGTCCATGAACCTGCTTCCCCTCCCACCCACACCGTCATGGTCGCACCTGTTTTCACGGACTGCCCCCGACGACCCCGTCTGGATTCGCGCTACCCGGCCGCCGCTGTGGACGCAGTGGCCGTGTGACCGCTTTCGGCGCCCAGGACCCTCACTCCGACCGCATGGCCCGCTATGGCACGAACCGCATCTCCGGCCAGCGCTTGGACGGCTTGGCGAGCAAGGGACTTGGCCGTCCCAGCAGATGGCGGTCGAAGAACGCACGAATATAGACGCGCTGGATCCGCACCGAACGCGGTCCATCGATTTTGCCGATCATCCCGGTGACCTGATCCGGCGGCAGTCCCAGCGAGTGCTGCCGGAGCAGCACCTGAAGGTCGGTGAACGACGTGTGCCCCGCGCCGTCCAGCCGTAGTTCCAGCCGCGGGCCCCGCAGGTGAGACCACAGCGCCGCCCAGCTCGGGTCGTTGCCCCGGCCATGCTCCGAGCTGCCGACCAGCAAGAACGGCCGGTCCAGTCCCTTCCGCAGGACCGGCCCGAACACCGCGCCGTCCAGGTTGATGCCGGCCTTGACTCGCGAGTCCGCCTGCATGGTCGCGGCGGCGGTGGCACCACCCAGCGAATGCCCGAACATGCCAGTGCGGGACAGATCAAGCGCACCGCGCAGTCCTTCAGGCAGAGATCGACGCTCGCTGCCGATGACGCGTCCGCGATTGAGCGCGGTCAACTGGTCCACGACGAAATGCGTGTCGGCGAGGCGGGCGGCCACCGCCTTGATGGCGACAGGATCATCCGGCCTGTCGAAGTTCGGTGGCGGTGAGCTCGCCGCGTGCGTCTCCACCCGCCCGTCCGGGAATTCCACCGCTCCGGCGTCGTAGGTGTGGTCGACGGTGGCAACCACGTAACCATGGCTGGCGAGGTCCTCCACCAAGGCGGTGCTGGAGGCACGGTCGGCGGCGAAGCCGTGCGAGAAGAGCACCACTGGTCGTGGCCCCCACCCTCGATACACCGGCGCTCCCACTCGCCCATGCGTGATCGGCAGGCGTACGGTTCCCGCCGGAATCCCTGCCAGGACGGCCTCCGCTGTTCTGGGCGAGAGCCATGGCGCCCGGGGATACGCCGCCGCCTTCTGGGCCGGATACCACAGCTGAACCATGAGCTCTCGGGACGGCTTCGCGGGCACCCACGGGTCGGGCCGTGAACGGTCGACCAGATGGAGCGACACGGTCCCGATCCGGAGCGGACCGGTGGGTTCCGGCAGTGTGAGCTGGACGGGCGCCACCTGATGGGCGCCGAGGCCGGAGCCGTCCTCCGCCGACGTCGTCGCGGCGGGCATGGGACGGGCGACGCTGGAGCCGGCGAGTGCGGGACCGGCCACGAGCGCCAACCCCACCAGCGACGCCAGCGCGGCGCGGCATAGCGTTGTGACTCCACGCTGGAACGAACCGGCCGATCGAGGCCAGGAGACCGAGGGAAATCGATCAGACGTCATCATGATTCCAGCGTCCGATGCCGCCCGGCTGTGAAACAGTGCGAACACTCACCAGCTCGGATGCGTTTCTCCCCGCCGACCGATGACAAATCTCATGCGACTCTGCGCCCCAACCGACGATCAAGGGCCCTAGGCATTCGAGAGGTGGAAGAGGCAGGCGTCGCTGAGCAGGTGGAGCGCGCCATGGCCAGGGTGATGGCGGCGCCGGCAGCGACGGTGCCGTTCGTGTGGTGATCCAGGAATGCCTGGCGGATCGCGTCGACCGTGATGAGCGGTCCCGCCGTCTCCAAGCACCTGCGGGTGCTGGAGCGGGCGGGCCTGATCACCAGGGGCGGGGAGGCGCAATGGCGCCCCTGCCGCCTGGAGGGGGCCCCGTACTTATCGAGTAGAATCCAACGAACCCGGCTCCGACCTGCAGGAACGTGGTGTCGCGTGGCGTGCCTGCGTGAACCAGTGGGGCGCGGTGCGGTGGTGCTCCTCCCTTCGGGAGACGGGTCCATGCGCCTCAGGTCTGATCGCCGATGGCGCGCTCTTACCTCTCCCACCGGATCCGCCGCCGCGCCCGCCTGCGCGGCCGTTCCTCTTCGCCCGGCCGCCAGTAGATCGACTTCACCCAGATGGTGGCCAGCGCCGCCACAGCCCTGTCCTCGTCAAAGGCGGTTTCGACGCGCTCGCCGCCCTGCGCGAGCCAGATGTAGCAGAAGTGCTCGAGCATCGCCGACAGCGCGGAGGCGGTGAGCACCGAGTCCACGCCCGGGCAGTAGCCCTCGGCTTGAGCCCGCCGGATCTCGGCGGCGATCCGCCCGACCGCCTCGGCCCGGATATCGAGCCAGCGGTCCAGGAACTCCTCCTCCAGCATCGAGGCCTGAAAGACCCCGATCAGCTCGCCGCGCCGCTTCACATACGTGCGCCAGAATCCGGCGACCGCCTCGCGCAGCGCCTCCTCGCCGGAGAGTCCCCGGCGGTAGGGCCGGATGGCAAGGTCGGTCGCCTCCTCGTGGAACTCCTCGGCCAGCGCGGCGAGCAGGTCGGCCTTGGTGTCGAAGTAGTTGTAGAACGAGGCGACCGACTTGCCGGCCGCCGCCGCGATATCGCTGATCCTGGCGCTGAGATAGCCGTCCCTGGCGAACACGTCCCGCGCCGCGGCGCGGAACGCCTCGTCGGTCTCCCTGCCCTTCCGGGTGGTCTTCTCCGGGCGGCCGGTGCCGGTACGGCGGGCGGCCGGGACGGTGTGCTTCCTCATCGTCACGCAATCCTAGGAGACCCTGCGGTCGCGCCCAGCCCAGAACGGCTCGCGCAGCGGCCCCTTGAGGATCTTACCTGTGGCGTTGCGCGGCAGCTCGGCGACGAGCGTCATCCCGGTCGGGCACTTGTATCCGGCGAGCCGCTCGCGCGCCCACCCGGCGAGCGCGTCCGGGTCGAGCGAGCCCCGGGCGACGACGACCGCGTGCACGCTCTCACCCCATCTGTCGTCCGGAACCCCGATCACCGCGACCTCACGCACTCCGGGATGCCCGATGAGCACGGCCTCGACCTCGGCCGGATGCACGTTCTCCCCGCCTGAGACGATCATGTCCGTGAGCCGGTCGACAATCGTCAGGTAGCCGTCGGCGTCGAAGGACCCGATGTCGCCGGTCCGGTAGAAGCCGTCGGACGTGCTCGCCTGGCGCGTCGGCTCCGGGTCGTTCCAGTACCCGGGAAACGGGATCGCGCCGCGCACCTGGATCTCGTCGTGCTCGCCGAGCCTGACCTCCCAGCCCAGCGAGGGCCGGCCCGCCGTGGCCAGCCTGCCGAGCGCGGGGTCGTGGGCGCCGGGCGGCAGCGTGCTCATCGGCAGCGGACCGGTCTCGGTGCTGGCGTAGTTCTGCCGGAAGCGGCACCCGAGCGTCCGCACAGCTCTGGCCAGCAGTTCAGGCTGGATGGGTGACGCGCCGTAGACGACCTCTACCAGGCCGGACAGGTCGGGCCGTGCCGTACGGCCGGCCACCTCGGTGACCACCGCGCCGATGAGCGTCGGCACGAGCTGGGTGAGCTCGATCCGCCGCCCGGCCAGCTCGTCGACGAAGGCAGCCGGGCTGAATCCGTCGAGCAGGTGCAGATGGCCGCCGGTGAACAGGGCGTACGCGAGGTTCGCCAGCCCGGCGGCGTGGAACAGGGGCAGCGCGCTGAGATGTCTGGCACCCTCGCGCGCCTCCGGCACCGAGAGTTTCATGAAGGTGGCCGCGGCCACCAGCATCTCGTGACTGATAGGGACGAGCTTGGGTCGCCCGGTGGTGCCGCTGGTGTGCAGGAGGACGAGCGGCTCGGCTCCTCGCAGCCGCTCCACCGGCCGCTCGGGAACCGGCAGGCCGACGGCCTCGGGCAGGAGCGGCAGCACGGGCCGGTCCACGAGCTTCGCGCAGGCTTCGTCGGCGACCACGATCCGCGCCGCCGCAGGCGCCAGGACAGCGTCGATCTCGGCGGCGGTCAGGCGCCAGTTGATCAGTACGGGCAGCGCCCCCGCCCGTACCAGCCCGAAGAGCGAGACCGCCCACTCGACCCGGTTGCGGGCGAGGAGCGCGACGACGTCTCCGGGTGCGAGCCCGGCTGCCGCGTATCCGGCGGCCGCGCGCTCGAGCCGGGCGGCCAGCGCGGCATAGGTGAGCTCGCCGCCGTACTGGTCGCTGAGGGCCACGGTGTCGGGCGTGGTGACGGCCCGCCACTCCAGCACGTGGATCCACGACAGCACGCTCAGCTCACCCGTATCCGGTCGGCGGCGGTCTTCGGGGCGTGCGACACGTCACCCTCGGTTCCCATCTCTCGCCGCCAGCAGGCGAACTCCAGCAGGATCCCGTCCGGGTCCTGGAAGTAGAAGGAGCGGATGAAGACCCCGTCGTGCAGCTCGGTCGCGTAACCTTCCGGGCTGTCGTCATGGTCGATGATCGGGCTGACCCGCACCCCCTTGGCCTTGAGCTTGGCCCGGTATTCCAGGAACCGCTCCTCCGGCACGTTGATCGCCACGTGGTTCATGGAGCCGACGGCCGAGGTCCACTCGCCGATGCCGGGGACGGTCACCGGCTGGGAGACCCCGGGCACCGCGTCGGGCGCGTCGCGGAACCAGAAGAAGGCCAGCGAGTTGCCGCCGCCCATGTCGAAGAAGAAGTGCTGCCCGGATCCGCCGGGGAAGTCGATGGTCTTGGTCAGGCGCATGCCCAGCACCTGGGTGTAGAAGTCCACGGTGCGGCGCATGTCGGAGCTGACCAGCGCCAGATGGTTCACCCCGCCGAGCTCGAACTCCGGGTTCCGCCACGTCATGTCCGGCCTCCTCGCGTCTGAAACTGAATCTAAACTCAGATTCATTTTTGCGCTAGCCTCATGACGGAACGATGCGGAGGTCGGGATGCACGAAGTCGTCAGGGAGTTCGTCGGGCTGCCCTCGCCGATAGTCGGCCGCGCGGGCGCGGGAGGCCATCCATGCCAGGGGCTCTACCACCGGCCCGCCACCTTCCGCCCGAAGACCGCGTTCATCGCGACCCACTACAACGTCGACTTCTCCGAGCACTACCTCGCCTCCTACCTCGCCGAACGGGGCTACGGATTCCTGGGCTGGAACACCCGCTTCCGCGGCGCGGAGCCGTACTTCCTGCTCGACCACGCGCTGGCCGAGATCGGCGTCGGCGTCCGCTGGCTGAAGGAGCGGGCGGGGGTGGAGCAGGTCGTGCTGCTGGGCAACTCCGGCGGCGGCTCGCTCATGGCCGCCTACCAGTCCCAGGCCGTCGAGCCGAACGTGCTGCCCACCGCCGGCGGCCGCCCGGTCGAGGCGATCCAGGACCTGGAGCGCGGCGACCTGTTCGTGGCGCTCGCCGCCCACTCCGGGCGCCCTGAGGTGCTCACGGCCTGGATGGACCCGTCGGTGACCGACGAGAGGGACGCGCTGTCGGTCGACCCCGACCTGGACCCCTTCGACCCGGGCAACGGCGCGCCGTACTCCATGGAATTCCAGCGGCGCTATCGCGCCGCGCAGCGCGCGCGCAACGAGCGCATCACCGACTGGGCACTCGAACGGCTGGCCGCGCTGAGCGGAACCCGCGCCCGCGACCAGCTGTTCACGCTGTACCGGACCTGGGCCGACCTGCGGATGATCGACCCGACCATCGAGCCGTCCGACCGCCGGCCCAACTGGTGCTACGTAGGCGAGCCCGTGCGCGCCAACTACGGCGTGTTCGGCCTCGGCTCGCTCTGCACGCTCCGCACCTGGCTGTCGATGTGGAGCCTGCGCACCTCGCAGTGCGTGGCCGCCCCACACCTGGCCAGGATCACCGAGCCGTCGCTCGTCGTGCACGCCACTGCTGACGCGTGCGTCTATGACAGCGATGCCCGCTCGGTCTTCGACGGCCTGGCCGCACCGGACAGGCGGCTGGAGTTCATCAGGGCCGACCACTACCTGGAGGAGCCGGAAGAGGCGCGGAGCCAGGTCGCCGACCTGATCGCGAGCTGGGTGGCCGAGCGCACGCCTTGACCGCGCTCGGCCACTATCCTTCTGGTGTGCAGAAAAATAGGTCCGAGGAGCAGATTCCGGCGTATCCGATCGCCTCGGTGGACAACGCGTTGCGTCTGCTCGGCATGTTCCGCGAGCACGAGCGCGTGCGGCTGTCCGACGCCAAGGACTACCTGGGCGTCGCGCACTCCACCGCGCACCGGCTGATGGCGATGCTGGCCTACCACGGGTTCGTCCGCCAGGAGCAGGACTCGCGTGGCTACGTGGTGGGGCCCGCGCTCCTGGAGATCGGGCTGGCCGCGATCGGCAACATGGACGTCCGCGCGCTGGCCAGACCGCTGCTGGAGGAGCTGGCGTCCGCGTTCGGTGAGACCGTGCACCTGGTCACCCTGGAGGGGGCCGCGGTCCGCTACCTGGACGCGGTGGAGAGCCCGCGGGCGCTGCGGGTCGCGGCCAGGACCGGCTCCACGTTCGCCGCGCACTGCACCGCGTCGGGCAAGGCGCTGCTGGCCCAGCTCGACGACCGGCGGCTCGCCGTCCTGTTCCCTGCCGGTGCCGCGTTGCCGGCCCAGACGCCGCTCTCCATCGCGGGTTGGCCGGAGCTGCGCGAGGAACTGCGCCTGATCCGCGAGCGCGGCTACGCGGTCAACCGCGGCGAGAGCGACGAGGGCGTGGCGTCGGTGGCCGTCGCGGTGCCCGCTTCCGCCCACCTGCCGCCGACCGCGATCGCCGTGTCCGCCCCGCTGTCCCGGCTGCCGGAGGAGAGGATCGCCGAGATCGCCGTCAGCCTCCTCGATGTCGCCACCCGACTCGCCTGAGCTCAGGCGACGCCGATGCCGCCATCGGAGTGGACGATGGTACCGGTGATGCCGCGCGCGCGGTCGGAGGCGAGGAAGACATATGCGCCCGCGTGGTCGGCCGGGGTCAGCGCCACCGACAACGGCGTGCGGCTCTTCAGCTCCGCGGCACGTCCTGGCGCGGCCGCGAGTTCGCGGTCGGCCTGGCCGAGGCTGGCGGGGCCACGCAGCCCGGTGTCGAGCGTGCCGCCCGGCGCGACCCCGTTCACCCGGATGTCCGGGGCCAGCTCGTGGGCCAGCGCGATCACGCACCCGCGCACCGCGAACTTGGAGCCGACATAGAGGATGCCGCCACGTCCCGGATAGAACCCGGAGGTGGAGACCGTCAGCACGACCGACCCGCGCGCCCGCGCCAGCTCGGGCAACGCCGCCTTGACCGGGACCAGCTGGCTCATCACGTTGGCCCGGTAGATCTCGTCGAACGCCGAGTCCAGCTCCGCGTCGTCCAGGTCCGACAGGCCACGGTAGAAGTCGAAGATCCCGACGCAGTTGACCAGGATGTCCAGGCCCCCGAACCCCCGCACCACCGCCTCCACGGCCGCCCGCGCGTCGGCGGCGCGCGTCGCGTCGCCCCGCACGACCACCGGGCACGGCAGCCCCGCGCACTTGGCCGCGTCCAGCTCCAGCGCGCCGACCCGCGCGCCCTCCTCGGTGAAGGCGTCCACCACGGCGCGGCCGATCCCCGACCCCGCGCCCACCACCAGCGCGCGCCTGCCGTCGAGCCAGCCGCCCATCAGTGCTCAGGCCCGTGCGGCGTCTCCAGGAAGCCGGAGAACACGTCATGGTCCTGCCAGGTCAGCGACTCCAGCTCCAGCGGGCAGAGCAGGATCTCCCTGCCGGTGTGCGGCGCGGCGATGCGCAACCGCACCCCGTTGCGGGTGTGCACGACCTCCACGTCAACCTCCGCATACTCGTTCGCGAGTCTCACGACGGCTCCCTACAGGAAGATGGCCAGGTTCTGGGTGCGCAGGACGGTCTCGTCCACCAGCACCTCACGGCGGGCCAGCCGCAGCTCGCCGCCGCCGGCGCGGCGCAGCAGGTCGGTACGGCCCGCCGACAGCAGGTCGGCCTCCCGGTTGTCGCCACGGCTGCGGAACAGCAGGAGCGACGACTCGACCCGCAGCTCGCCCTCGCCCTCGGCCTCGGCGCGGAAGGTGAGCACGTTCGTGATGAAGTGCCGGGTCCGGGAGGGCGGGTCCTCCGTCCAGGCGTGCTCGGTGGCGAACCGGTCCACCCGCTTGCGCAGCGCGTACAGGTCCTCGTCGAAGTGCGCCATGTCCGCCAGCGTGTCGAAGCCGGCGCCGCGCGCGGTCGCCACCCTGACGGGCATCAGGTAGCGGACGTCGTCGGTGAGCAGCCGCAGCCAGCCCGCAAGATCGCGGCGGTCCAGCAGGGCGGCCTCTTCCACCAGGAACTGGTGGGCGTCCAGGTGGTCGGCGTCGGAGTAGCGCAGCGGCGTCATGACCGGGCCCCCAGGTCGGCACGGGAGATCGCGGGCGGCGCGGCCTCCAGATGGTCGCTCCACAGCGACAGCCAGTGCCGCTGGTTGAACTCGCCGAAGCCTTGGCGCGCCGTACCAGGGCCGGAGAACGACTCCGCCGGCATCGGCGGCTTGAGCGGGCGGCCGTCGGCCAGCAGCCCCATGCGGCTGTTGAGGTTGAGCCGGTGCGCCATCGAGCCGGCCGCCATCTCGGTGATGGACGTCCAGTTCTCCACGTCGTCCTGCTCGAACATGCCGGAGCTGCCGAAACACATGAGGTAGGCCTTGTAGGAGTCGCGCTTGAACGTCTCGGGCGCCGCGGCGTCCACGGCGAACCAGGACAGCACCTCGGTCTCGTGCTGCGACACCGGCTGCCACTGCCGCACCGAGATGAACGGCGCGACCGTCCCCTGCTCGTCGATCTGCGGCCAGTTGTGCACGAAGCTGAGGTTGGGGAAGAGCGTCGCCGCCGACACCATGAAGCCGTCCCGCTCGACCAGGTCGCGCTGGCGCGCCGACCACATCGCCCGCATCCGCTCGATCATCTCTTCCGGGTAGCCGACGTAGCGGAGCTTGGCGGCGAAGTCGCCGGGCGGCAGTTTGTAGGTGGTGCCCGCGCCCGGCCCGGCGATGTACAGGGCGCCCTCCTTGCGCTTGCTCGCCTTCGGCTCGCGGAACAGCCCGATGTCGACGACGCTCGCGTGCGTGTGCGGGGTGTGGTAGCTGTCGCCCGCGAAGTTCTCCGCCCCGATCTTCCAGTTGGCCTTCACCCGCCAGCGCTGCGGCCCGCGGAACTCCAGGCCCGACGGGCTCTGCCGCGCGTAGAGGTCGAGGTAGAAGGCGAAGTCGCCGAGGTGGTCCAGGAGCGGCGGCGCGTCGGGATCGAGGCTGGCGAAGACGAAGCCCCGGTGGGTGGCGACGGACGGGGCCGGGAGCAGGCGCTGCCCCTTCTTGGCGAAACCGTCCTCGCCGCCGTAGGCGTCCCCGTGGAAGGGAAGCCCGACCAGCCGTCCGTCGTTGCGGTAGGACCAGGCGTGGTAGGGGCAGCGGAAGTGCGAGGCGTTGCCCATCTCGGCCCGGCACACCTGCATGCCCCGGTGCAGGCACATGTTGAACATGACCCGGACGACTCCCCGCTCGTCGCGGGCGACGATGAAGGAGTCGGCCAGGATCCGCCGTACGACGTAGTCGCCGGGATCGGGCAGCTCCGACTCGTGCGCCAGGAAGACCCATGCCCGCGAGAACAGCCGCTCCCGCTCCAGCCCGAAGATCTCCTGGTCGTTGTAGACGTGTGCCGGGATCATGCCGCGCCGTACGTCGGCGACGATCGCGGCCAGGTCGACCGTCATCATGCCTCCTCGGGCAGGCCCAGGCCGGCGAGTTCGAGCCTGGCGACTCGGTGCCGCCAGACGGCTTCCTCGTTGAGCCCGGAGCCCAGATCGGGTAGCTCCGCGAGATCCTCCGCCGGCAGCGGCTCCAGGTCGCCGCCGGCCAGGTTCGCCCGCAGGGTCATCCGGGCCAGCTCCTCCACGTTGAGCGCGCGGACGACCGCCTGCTGGACGGTGGCCCCGGTGGCGACGAGGCCGTGCCCGCGCAGCGCGCAGACCGGCCGGTCGCCCATCGCCGCCAGCATCTCCTCGGCCAGCTCGGCCCGCCGGATGAGCACGCCTCGCTCGTAGACGGGAACGCCCTGCAGCGCGAGCCGCGCCGCCGGGATGTCGTAGGCGCCGAAGATCGGGCGGAGCGGCAGCCCGGCCAGGCCGGCGGCGACGATCGCGGGCGGGTGCGCGTGCACCACCGCCGCGACCTCCGGCCGCCGGCGCAGGGTTTCGGCGTGAATCGGTAACTCGACCGGCGCCGTGTAGCCGCCGGGCAGGACATCCGCCCCGTCCATGCCGACCGGGTGCACGTCCTGCGCCGTGGTGAAGAGCAGGCCGGACTCCCGGGGCCCGCGGCACCTGACCAGCATCCGGTCCGGACCTGCCCGCAGGCTCACGTGGCCCAGCACGCTATCGGCCAGTCCCGCGTGCGCCAGGACCCTGCAGGCCAGCGCGATCAGGCAGCGTTCCCCCGCGAGCTCCATTCAGCCTCCACAATCTGTAATCAGGAAAATTCGGCCGCCCATAGTCTGCCCTGAAGAAAGAAACTCTGCAATGATCCGACCCACGAGCCATAACGAGAGGGGCGATTGGATGCAGAGCTGGATCCATGTCCTGGAATGGCGGGCGAACACCCGGCCCGGCGTGGCCGCCCTGATCGACGACCGAGGCGCCCGGCTCACCTACGCCGAACTGCTGACCGCCGTCGAACGGGCCGCAGGCGGCTGGGCGGAGCTGGGCGTGCGCCCCGGCGAGGTGGTCGCCCTGGTGGCCAAGAACAGCGCCGACTACCTCGTGCAGGCCTTCGCCCTGATGCGGGCCGGCGCGCTGCCCGCCCTGATCAACTGGCGGCTCTCCGCCGACGAGCTGGCCGAGCTGTTCGAGATGCTGGCACCTGTGGCGCTGGCCGCCGACGCCGAGTTCGCCGCCGGCCCGCTGCCCGGCCCCAAGCTGCGGGTCCGCATCGGCGGCGGCGCCGTACCCCCCGGCTGGGCGGACGGCACGACGCTGGACGCGCCGCCGCCACCCCGGCCCCTCCCGCAGCTGTACGGCGACGCCCCGATGGCGTTGCTGCACACCAGCGGCACGACCGGAAGGGCGAAGGGCATCCCGCTCCGGCACGGCGCGCTGATCCAGAGCGTGTCCGCGTTCGCGCTGGAGATCGGCGACCAGGTCGCCGGCTCCCGGCACCTGCAGATCATGCCGCTGTTCCACCTGGGCGGCTTCGGCCAGGCGATGCAGGTCATGCTCACCGCCGGGACGCTGTACGTGCAGACCCTGTTCCGGCCGGACGCCACGATCGAGGCGATCGCGCGGGAGCGGATCGAGTTCTTCACCGCCGCGCCGTCGCTCCTGGACATGCTCATCGCCGATGTGCGCGCCCGGGACACCGCTCCCGACCTGTCCAGCCTGGTGGAGATCGCCTACGGTGCCGCGCCGATCACTCCGGCGCTGCTGGCGCAGGCACTGCGGACCTTCGGCTGCCGGTTCCGCCAGATCTATGGCAACACCGAGAGCCAGAGCATGATCAGCCTGCTCGCCCCGGAGGACCACCGCGCCGGCCACCCGCACCTGGCCAGCGCGGGCCGTGTCTCCTTCGGCTGGGAGGTGAAGATCCTTGACCCCGATGGGGCCCCGGCCCAGGACGGCGAGTTGCTGATCCGCGGCGAAAGCCTGTTCAAAGGCTACTGGCGCGATCCAGCGGCCACCGCCGCCGCCTTCACGCCCGACGGCTGGTACCGCACCGGCGACGTCGCGCGGCTCACCCCTGACGGCTACCTCTACATCCTCGACAGAGCGAAAGACATGATCATCAGTGGCGGGGAGAACATCTACCCGGCCGAGGTCGAGGCCGTGCTCAGCCGGCATCCGGCCGTGCGCGACGTCGCCGTCATCGGGCGGCCGGACGCGCGCTGGGGCGAAGCCGTACACGCCCTGGTCGTGACCTCGTCCGCGCTCGCGGAACCCACGCTCACGGAGGACGAGCTGATCGGCTGGTGCCGGGAGCGGCTGGCGCACTTCAAGTGCCCGAAGACGGTGGAGTTCACGGCCGGGCTCCCTCGCACCACCACCGGCAAGGTACTCAAGCGCGAGCTGCGCGCCCGCTACAGAGGAGTCTCGGCATGACCACTCCGGCGCTCGGGCTGTCGATCGCCCCGCACAGCGGCCTGCCCGCCGCCATCATCGGACGACTGGCCGCCGCCGCGGAACGCGCCGGCTTCAGCGACGTCTACCTCGCCGAAGGACACGGTGACGCGCTGGCGCTGTGCCACGCGATCATCACGGCGACCGAGCGGGTGACGGTCGGGACCGCCGTGGCCAACGCCGCGCTGCGGCCGCCGGTGCTCACCGCCAAGACCGCCGCCCAGCTCGACGACGCGTCCGGTGGCAGGTTCCGGCTCGGGCTCGGCACCGCCAACACCGTGATGAACACCCGGTTCGGCCTGGCCGACCGGCCGCCGCTCCAGCTGATGGCCGAGTACGTGGCGGTGGTCCGTGCCGTGCTGGCCGGAAGCCCGAGCGGCTTCACCGGCGGTATCTTCCAGACCGGCCAGGTGCCGCTGGACCGCCCGCCGATCCGCGCGGACCTCCCCATCGCGCTCGGCGCCATCGGCCCGAAGATGCTGGCGCTGGCCGGCCGGATCGCCGACGGGGTGATCCTCAACCTGGTCTCCCCCAAGCAGGCGGGCGCCGCCGCCCAGATCGTCCGGTCCGCCGCGGCCGACGCCGGACGCGACCCCACCGCGGTGCAGATCGTGTGCGTCGTCCACTGCTGCCTGTCCGATGACGCGGCCGCCGCGGCCGAGGCCGCCCGCGCGGTCGTGCCCCGCTACGTCCTGCACCCGTCCGCGGCGCGGCTGTTCGCCGCCGACCTGTCCGCGGCGCGCGAGCTCGCCGCGCGCGGTGACCGCGCCGGCTCCGCCCGCCACATCCCGCAGCACGTCGCCGACGCCTTCGTGGCGTACGGCGACGCCGCCGCCTGCCGCGCCCGGATCGAGGAGTACCGCGCGAACGGCGTCGACCTGCCCGTCCTGTTCCCCATGCCGGTACACGGCACCTGGCCCTACGACCACGTGATCACCGAACTCGGAGGTCTCCCATGAGCGAACAGATCATCGACCGGTTCTTCGCCGCCATCGAGGCCGGCTCCATCGGCACGGTCCGGGAGATCTACGCCCCGGACGCCGTCATCTGGCACAACGACGACCTGATCGAACAGGGCGTAGAGGACAACATCAAGATCCTCGCCGCGCTGCACCGCGCCGTATCAGGGCTGCGCTACGAGATCGTCCGCCGGGCCGCGCTGCCCGACGGGGTCCTGCAACAGCACGTCCTGCACTGCCGGCTCCCGGACGGCCGCGATTACGCCCTCTACTGCGCTATGTACCTGCGCGTCCAGGACGGACACATCACCCGTATCGACGAGTACCTCGACTCCGCGCAGCGAGTGGCCCTGCGCAAGGCCCGCGAGGCGCTCGCGTGACCTGACTCGATGGCAGGCGTGTAGGAATCGGTATGTGGAAGGTTCCCAGCGAAGGAGCAAGTGGGTCAGCCGGCGTACGACCTGCCTGCTCCTTAACGCCTCGTCGCGCTCGATCCAAGACCGTCAGATGTTCAGGTCTCGGTGTTGATGGATACGGCCGTCCCTGCCGAGCTCGATGACAGTGTCGACGCCGATCCGCTCGAGGAACGCGAAGTCGTGGCTGGCGACGAGAAGGGCCCCGCGGTACGCATCGAGGGCCTCCGCGAGCTGCTCGACGCTGGCGATATCGAGATTGTTGGTGGGCTCATCCAGGACCAGCAGCTGAGCCGGCGGCTCCGACAGGAGGAGTCGCGCGAGGGAGACGCGAAACCGCTCGCCGCCGGATAGCGTCCGCACTGGACGATCGGCGCTGTCGCCCCGCAGAAGAAGCCGGGCGAGCTGGTTGCGGATCGTGCCTGCCGGCGTTCCAGGGGCGACCGACTGCACATTCGTCATCGCGCTCGCATCGTCGTCGAGCCCGTCGAGACGCTGCGGGAGGTAGCCGACGAGCTCGGTCAGGAGACGCCCATGCGGCCGATCGGGCGCGGGAGCCGCGCCGCGGATGAGCTGCTCGATCAAAGTCGACTTTCCGGTGCCGTTCGCCCCGACAAGCGCCACCCGCTCGGGCCCTTGGATCACGAGGGTGCGGGCCTGGTCATGCAGCTCCGCGAGGCGCCTTCCGCGCGGAACGTCGGGATCGGGCAGGACGAGGGTGATGTGCTCCTCTTCGCGTACGCGGGCGTCCGCGGCGTCGACTGCGGCTCGGGCCGCCTGGACCTTGTTGTCGAGCGTGGAGCGCAACGAGCCCGCGGACGCCTGGGCCTTGCTGGCGCGGTTGCCCGCCAGGATCTTCGGGATGCCGCCGTCCCTCTGCGTCTTCTTCGCAGTGCGCTCCCTGCGCGCCAGCTTCGTCTCCGCCTCGACGCGCTGCCGCTTCTCGACCTTGAGCGCCTGCTGGGCCGACCGCGCGGCTTGGACCGCCGCCGCCTGCTCTTGTTCCTGGTGTTCCTTCCAGGCGCTGTAAGGGCCGCCGAAGGTGTCGAGGGTGCCGCCGTAGAGCTCGGTGGTGTTCTCCATGCGCTCCAGCAGCTCGAGGTCGTGGCTGACCACGACGAGGGTCCCCGGCCACTGGTCGACGAAGTCGGCGAGCTTGGCGCGGGTAAGCCGGTCGAGGTTGTTCGTGGGCTCGTCGAGCAGGGTGATCGGAGTACGGCGGATGCGCAGCCCGGTGATGGCGATGAGCATCGCCTCTCCGCCGGAGACCTCGGCCACGCGGCGGTCGAGGTCTCCGGCGGAGAATCCGATCTGGTGTAGGGCTTCGTCGGCGCGGGACTCGATGTCCCAGTCATCGCCGATCGTGTCGAAGTGGCGCTCGTCGACGTCGCCGGACTCGATGGCCCTCAACGCGGCGATGATCCCCTCGATCCCGAGGAGCTCGGCGATCGTCGTCTCTTGCCGGAGCGTGAGCGTCTGAGGCAGGTAGCCGACCTCGCCGATGGTGTCGATCTGGCCGACGGTCGGCTGCAGGATGCCTGCGACCAACTGCAGCAGCGTCGACTTCCCGGCACCGTTGCGCCCGATCAAGCCGGTGCGGCCGGTGCTGAAGGTGCCGTTGACGCCTGAGAGTGCAATGGTGCCGTCTGGCCATTCGAAGGTCAGATCGCGGAATGTGATGGCGGACTTCGTGGACATGGGTGGTGTTTCTCTTCTCGTCAGCTACGGAGGGACGTGAGGGGGATCAGTTCGGTGTTGACGGGAGCGGCGATCGTGGGGTCCGCCGCGAGGTATTTGGCGTGGAGCTGACCGCAAGCGGCATCAATGCCGGTGCCGAACTGCCACGCGGCGATGAGCTGACCAAAGCGGAACGCAGGCGCACCGGTCTGTGCGAGGTGGTCGCGGATGCGCATCCAGCGGCTCCTCGTGGTCAGGACAGTGCTCACGTGTCACCGCCCGTCGGAGGCAAGACCTCACGACCCCGGTAGACACCGCAGTGCTGGCATGCGTGGTGCGGCGGGGTGGGCTTGTCACAGGTGGGATTCGTGCAGGTGGTGAGCGCCGGGGCGCTCGTCTTCCAGTGAGCGCGACGGCGACGGGTGCGGGAACGCGACGTGCGGTGCTGCACGGCCATGGCCTTTCGTGAGTGGTGTCGGATGCCAACGGAACTGGCGGGACAACCGACCACGGGCCGTGAGTCACTGCGGCGAGAGATTCGATCAGGGCTGCCGGGCACCATCTGCGTGCGGCGCTGGGCCGCTGCCCGAGTGCTGGGCGATGGATGGATGGGCACGGGGAGATCGAAGTCGCGCGCGTTCGCAGGCACGAACCGGGGACCGAGGTCGGTGCGGTGCGAACGTGCCGGCAGGTTTCACGCAGAGGTGTCAACGCCTCGGACGGGCGGACTCACGCTGCTGCGCAAGGAGAACGGTCATTCACCAGCGTGGGCATCGCCCACACGGATGGAAGCCACCGGCAGTTCGGTGGCTAGATTCTGTCGACCTCAATCTCCATGGCACCCATCGTAACAAGGATCTCCTATGACTTTGAACCCGAATGGTCGGGCGACTCCGGCGCCGGTGGGTCTCGGCCTGGTAGGCGAGACGCCACCGGTCGGGGTCCAGCAGCACGGCTGCCGTGGCGTCCTGGGCCGGCCCGGCGCGCTCGGCCTGCACCCGCACAGCCCGCAGGAGCGCGAGCAGCTGATCGATCCACTGGGGAAACCCGGTCCCCGTGCAGCCATTCCCAGCCGAACTCCGTTCTAAAGCGGTTCAGGGAGTGATGGCGTACTCGGTGAAGCGGCCGCAGGAGTGGAATCCGAGGCGCCGGTACACGGGTTCGCCGGCCGAAGATGCTTGCAGGACCACGGTGAGGTAGCCCTCCTCGTACGCCGTGTGCAAGGTCGCCTGGGTCATGGCGCCGCCGTACCCGCGTCGACGGTCGGTCGCCAAGGTCGCGACGTTGTAGATCCCAGCGACCCCAGCGTGCAGGAAAACCTCGGCCGAGCAGACGGGCCGCCCGTCGACATAGCCGACCAGGTAGCGGGCGGGGGAGTCGGGGGCGAGGGCCCACTCGGCGGCATCGGCGAAGAAGCGGCGGACGGTGGCGGCTGGTGGGTCCCAGTTCGCGGCCAGGACGGCCGCGTAATCGGCGAGTTGCTCCGGGCTTGTCACTCGGCGGATGTCCAGCTCACCTGCGCGTGGCTCGGCTGGGGGTACGGACAGGTCCTTCCACATGCCTGCCTCTGTCTCAGACGCCTGAAGGCCGGCCTTCTCCAGGAGCACGGGGAGATCCGTCGGTGTGGAGGCGGGGCCCACCCACCACGAGAAGGGACGCCCTGTGGCGGCCAGTGTCCGCAGGGTCTGCGTGATCCGGTTCGGGGCGGTGTCCGGCGTGAGACGCGCCGCCGCGACGATGTTGAAGGTGTCGTCGTCCAGGCCGCTGTCGGCGATCAGGAGGTCGTTCGTCTCGGTGACGGTCGGTCCTTCCAGGTGCCGGTGCAGGTGGCAGGCGTGTTCGGCGAGGTTCTGCTCCATTTTGACCATCAGTTCGGCGTGATCGCCGATGGCGTGTTCCGCTCTGTTCATGGTGTTCATCACAGCATCCTGCATCTTTGCGGTGGGTCGCCCTTCTCCGCGCGGGCCAGTATCTCTCGGAAAGGGGCGGCCGCAGCCGGGCGCCGTCCAACTGCCTCGTCCCCGAGGTTTCCGCGAATCGCTCGAGGCGTTCGCGCGCTTCCGTGGTCGCCGAGCCGTGGCGGTGCCATACCTGCCGGCCCACGGCGGTCGCGTCGTCGGCGAGTCTACGCAGCAGCGTCGACTGGCCGATGCTGGCGGGCCTGCGGACGAAGAGAAGACCCAGACGGTCGCCACGGCACTTCTTCAGCAGGTCCTGGAAGGCGGCGCGTTTCGTGTCCATGCCGACGAACTGCCCATCAGGAGGCCGCTCCGGCTTCGTGCCCACTGGCAAAGCGGACTCCTGCGGGGAGCGTGCGGCGGGCCGCTCAGCCCATGGGGCGGGGGCGAATTCGTCGTCGTGGTCTGCGGGCGAGGAGATACAACGGCTCTTCGAGTCGGTTCTGCTCGATGAGGAGCGGGACCTCGGCCACCACCTCGGCGTGCTCGCCCAGTTCCAGGCGGAGCTGCAGCAACTCCTGGGTGGCGATCAGCTTCAGTCGTTGGGTCGAGCATGTAGCCCCCAGACTGGGAGCTGATCGCCGAGCCCAGTCGTGCTCGGACAGCACGTATGACGGCTTCGCCGTCAAGCGCTGCCTTCGGGTGCCCAGTTCCGTACGGCGGGGGCGTACCCGGCCGGCTTGTCCCCGACCTTGACGCCCGGACTGACCAGCCAGCTCTGATAGTCCGGCGTGAACATTTGGTAGACCGACCGGGGCGGCACGGAACTCGCCTCGTCGAGCTCGGCGCGCAGCTCGGCCGGCAGCTCGAAGTCGAGGGCCACCATGTTGGCGTCGAGCTGGTCCGCGCTGCTCGCCCCGACGATCGCCGAGGCGACACCGGGCTGGGTGGCGACCCAGTTGAGCGCGACCTGGGCCATCGTCACGCCGAGCTTGTCGGCGACGCTCTCGACCGCTGCCAGCAGCCGCCAGTCCCGCTCCGTCCACGAGCGCCCGGAGGAGCCCGCGCCGCTGAGTCGGCCGTCTCCGGCCAAGCCCTGGTCGGCACTGCGGTACTTGCCGGTCAGGAAGCCGCCGCCGAGCGGGCTCCACGCGGTGATGCCGAGTCCCAGGCTCTGCCCCATGGAGACGTGCTCCAGTTCGATCGCCCGGTCGATGAGGGAGTAGGGCAGTTGCAGGCTGACCACCGGTACGAGGGAGTGGGCCTCGGCAAGGGTCTGGGCCCGCGCCGCGTACCAGCTGGGCACGTCGGACAGGCCCGCGTAGCGGATCTTTCCGGCCGTGGTGAGGTCGTCGAAGGTCCGCATGACCTCCTCGACGGGAGTGATCCGGTCCCAGGTGTGCAGCAGGAACAGGTCGATGTAGTCGGTGCGCAGGCGGCGCAGTGACGCCTCGACCGCTCTGATCATGTGCTTGCGGCCGTTGCCTCCCGCGTTCGGATCACCGGGGGCGACGCTGTTGGTGAACTTGGTGGTGAGCACCACCCGGTCGCGCACCTTCGCTTCCGCGATGAGATTGCCGAGGATGGTCTCGCTCTCGCCGGTGGTGTAGAAATCCGCGGTGTCGATGAGGTTCCCGCCCGCTTCGAGATAGCGACGGAAAATGGGGCGGGCCTCCTCCTCGGTCTTGCCGTACGCGGCATGGAAACCGCCGGTGCCGAAATTCATCGTGCCCAGTGCCAGCCGGCTGACGCGCAGCCCGGAACGTCCGAGCAGATAGTAGTGGTCCAGGGACATGAGGGTGTCACTCCGTTCGCAAGCAGATTCGAGGAGGTCGGGACGAACACTCGTCAGCTTGCGCATCCAAAAGTGGACTGTCAAGTCCAAAATGGCGGGGCCCACCGGTCACCGCGGCGGCGGCTGCCCTACTTCAAGGCCGTTCTGAGCGCGAATAGGCCGGACGGCGGGCGGGGCGACAGATCGCGTCCGCCGCTCCCGGAGAATGAGCTCTCCGTCAAGGCGACGCGAGCTTGCTGGCGCGCAGGTGGGCGATACCCATGTCCAGGGCGGCTTCCAGATGGTCGGTCTGGCCGGTGGACATCTGGATCAGTACGCCGCCCTGGATGCCGGCGAGCAGGGCGGCCGCCGCGCGGTCGGGGTCCAGGCCCGGGTCGATCTCACCGGCGTCCTGCATGTGCCGCACGCCGGTGGCGATCTCGGCCTGCCAGCGGTGCATCAGCTCAGTGACCACGGCCTGTGCGCCGGGCGTGCGGCTGCCCAGCTGTGACGTGACGGAGTTGAGCGGGCACAGACGGCCCTGCCGCCGGTAGCGGTCGACGACCGTGTCGCGCCACGACTGCCAGGCGGCCCAGGAAGTGAGGTCGCCGAGCTGGGGCTGCTGGTCCTCCAGCACCCGGTCGGCCTCGAAGCGGGCCACGGCCAGCAGCAGCTCCTCCCGTCCGTTGGGGAAGTAGTGGAAGAGCTGGCTCTTGCTCGTCGCCGTCCTGGCCAGCACGTCGTCGAGCGTCATGGTGGCCACGCCGTGCTCGCGGATGTGCGCCGCCGCGCCCTCGAGAATGCGCTGCCGCGTCGCGGTCCCCTTGCGGGTCAGAGTACGCATGACCGCCCTCCAGACTGGACTTGCTAGTCCATACTAGCTGGAGTGCACATCAAGCGGGGCGCTCATCGGCGAGCGGCGAACAGAAGCAGCCGCCCCCTGACTGGAAAAGGTCACGCCAGCAGGTCCGCCAGCCGGTCGATCTGCTCGATGTCGTCGGACCAGCAGCCGACGGCGCGAAGTCGCCGAAGAGGAGCTCGGGACCTCCCACCCTCACGCCGGCCAAGGCGCGACGCTCGACAGCACCGGATCGCGGATCGACGACAACTCGCTTTCGGATCCTTCTTGCCCACCCGTGCTTGGTGCGACGTCTACGGAGCGCGGCTGCCAGCGCTCGCGCGGCGGGGGATGCCGGTGCCCAGGCGGGGAGGCCGGTCAGTGTCATCGGCCGACTCCTTCGCACCGGTCGTGGTCGAGGTGGAGGTCGAATCCGTCGACGGCGAGTTCGGTCAGGAAGGCGACCGGGTCCACGAGTTGCTCGATGTGCCGGACGCCCGGTGGCAGCGTGGGCAGGGCACGGATGAGCAGGGCGGCGGCGCGCCCGGTGGCGCGGCTCTGCCGCCGCCCGCTGAAGGCGGCCCGGGCGGTGCCCGAGGTGACCGTCACGGCAAACGCGTCGCTGCCGAAGTGGACCTTTTCCAGTGCGGTGAGTAGCAAAGAGCGGACCCTGCCGCGGCGCAGCAGGCGTGCGGCGGCGGGCCGTCCGGCTGCGACCAGCAGGCTGGTAAACAACCGGGAGTCCAGGCACAACCCGGTGCGGGCGGCGGGCACGCCGAGCGTGCCCGGCAGCGTGTACTGGTCGGAGAAGGGGAAGCGGTGGACGGTACGGGTGCCGTACGGCGCGGGAAAGGTCATCGGCCATGAGCCGTCGAGGGCGCCCAGCCCGTTCAGGGTCCAGTCGATCGCGGCCGGACCGTGCTGTTCACCCGAGCCGAGCAGCACGCCGATGCTCAGCTCCGTGGTAGGTGAGCGCTCGGCGCAGACGCGGGCCAGCAGGTTGGTGATACCGGGTACCAGGCCGACGCTGAGGGCGGCGGTCATGCCACGTTTGCGCGCGAGGTCGTCGAGCCGGCCGATCTCGGCCAGCAGGTCATGGGAGGCCGACACGTCCACGTAGCCGATGCCGCGTTCCAGGCAGGCGTGGGCGACGCGGGCGTTGTCGATCTCTGCGCACATCAGGACGGTGGTGACGCCGTCCAGCGCCCTAGCCAGGTCGGCGGGGTCGGCGGCGTCCACGCGCATTGCGGTGGTGCCGGGGATGGGCCGCGCCCGGTCGGGGTTGCGACCGGCCACGATCACCTGGGTGCCGGGAATTCTGGTGAGAGCGGTGGCGGCCTCACGGCCGACCGCGCCGTAGCCGCCGAGGATGAGAACGATACTCATCGGTGGTGTTCTCCTTGCTGCTGAAGGCGTGATGCGGCCTGCTCGGGATGGTGCCCGGTGAACATTTCAACGGAGGTCAGCAGGAGCAGCGCAGCAAAGGCTCCCGGACCCAAAGTTTTTGTAGTCACGCTATAAGAATGATTCTAGAGTGACGCTATAGTCAAGTCGTGACCGAAACACCACAGCGACGACGACACGGCAGCGGCAGGAACGGGCAGAAGGAGGACGGGCGGGCGGCCAGGGCCAGGGCCACCCGCGCCCGCATCACCGCGGCCGCAACCGATCTGTTCACCACCGCGGGCTACACGGCCACGAGCATGGCCGCCATCGCGGCCAAGGCCAACGTGAGCGAGCAGACCCTCTACTATGCCTTCAGCACCAAGCGGGCGATCCTCACCACCGCGCTCGACCTGGCCGTCGCCGGCGACGACGAGCCGCTGCCCACCCTCGAACGCCCCTGGGCCCACGCCGCCCTGGCCGACCCGGACCCGATCGGACAGATCCGCCGCCAGGTGGACGGCGCCGCGGACATCTACCTGCGCGCGGCGCTGCTGCTGGACGTCGTGCGCAGCGCCGCCACCACCGACCCCGACCTGGCCGAGGTCTGGGCCACCAACATCCGGCAACGCCTCGCCGTCCAGCGCACCTTCGCCGACGCCCTGGCCCGCAAGACCGCCCTGCGCGATGGGCTCACCGCCGAGACCGCCGCCGACATCGCCCTGGCCATCCTGTCTCCCGAGACCTACAACCTGCTGGTCCACACCCAGGGATGGAACCACGCGCGATGGCGAGACTGGGCCGCCGACGCCCTCGTCGGCATGCTCACAGCCCTGCCCCGTCCGACAGCGCCATCCGGAGGATGATCAGGTCCAGGACGTCTCGTAACGGAACGCAACTCGCTCGGGATTCGCCTCCGTCGCCGCACGACGCGGCCACACACAACAATCTGATCCCCCCATCAGAGGTGTCGGCGACGTTCTTGGTGACCGCGGCATGGCCCTCGCCACGTCATTAGACGATCACGAGGCAACGCCTGGGGCATCCAGGTCCAATCTCCGACCAGGCTTTTGTGAGTTTCTTGAGGCACTTCCGCACGGGCGCACGCGAGAGGGCCTGCGTGGCGCGCGACGTCGTCCAGGATCGTCCAGTGCTCGACCAGCTCGTCAATGTGCATCGGGGGTGTTTCATGAGCAGCCAGCATTGACCAGGCAGGTCACAGCAAGATCAACGCCGTTAGGGGCTCATGGCACGTTCTTACCGGCACCCCGAGTGGGCGCGGTGCGGGGGTGGACCTGCAACAGAACCAGCTGCTTAGCGCACGATCCGGTTCGATGTTCCTCAGACTCCGATTTCGCTGGAAGGTGGCTTTCGTTTTGGCGCCGACAATCCGGGCATCTACCCGCAGTTACAGATGCACTCCACTAAGTAACTGAAATGGTGATCGCATGCCCGTTCCCACCCGTCTACTCGCCCTCGGCGTTCTGGCTACGGCCGGTTTTCTGGCCACTACCGCCCCGGCCTTCGCCCAGTCCGACCCGCCCATCAGCCACGAGCGCCACATCTTCGTCCACCACATCAACATCAACGTCTGCGGCAACAACATCGGCGCCACCACGAGCTCCGTCACGGTGTCGTGCAGCAATAGACACTGAAACCGTAACCAGGTGCCCCGCCTCGAAAGAGGCGGGACACTGCCATGTGGTGCAGATCAGGGCAACTGGCCGATCCGCTGGCACCGGCGCCGCGGACGCCAGGCAGTCCTGGGCCCCATGGACGACGAGATCCCTGCCGGCCTCAGCTCCGATCAGTGGGCAGAGCTTGACTCGGAGGAGCGCCTGGCTCTGTGGCTCTATCCCGAGCTGCCGCCGGCGCTCTCGACGTCAGCGTTAACGGCGTCACCCCACAGGAGCGTTTGGCTGCGTTGGCCGCGGCGACCAGGCCGTGGCGGAATTGCGAGACAGAGCAGCCGAGTTGGCGCGGTGCGGGGGTGGACCTGCAACAGAACCGGCTTAGCGCACGATCCGGTTCCGAAGTTCCTCAGACCCCGAACTGGCCATGGAGCGTTCAGCAAGATCGCGAAGCCGAGTCGGGTGGCGTCGCATTTTCCGGCGATGAGGTCGCGCTCTTCGTCCTCCAGTAATCGACCAGCTCGTCGATGTGTATCGGGGGGTGTTTCATGAGCAGCCAGCATGCGGTGCTGCGCTCCACCAAGGACGTCGGCCCGTATCTCAAGTTCCTCCGCACACCCGACGCCAAGACCGTGAAGAACCGCGTCCATCTCGACCTCCGGCCCTACCCCGGTGACGATCAAGCGGCGGAGGCGAGCCCGGCTACGGGCACTCGGCGCCACCGACATCGACCTCGGCCAGGGCGACGTGCCGTGGACGTGCCTCGCCGACCCAGAGGGCAACGAGTCCGACGTCCTCACCCCGCTCTGACGCGGAGCCTTGCCGACCCTCACCATGGACACCCAGCGACGGCCACCGACCGAGATCAGCGCCATCGGGAGCCTGCCAATGACGGCCAGTGCGAGGAAGGAGAAGGAGCCTTCCCTCCCACCATGACAACACCTGAGTTAGACAGGGACCACCGCCGCCGGAAAACCGTTTGAGCCTTCCTTCCGCGTTCCCGTAGGTTGCCTGCGGCCCCGTCGCAGTGAGGACAGAGGACAAACCGCGTGACCCCGCCTGCTCTTTAGACCTGACACCTTCTTCCGCTCACCTTCAAGCCGACTCTTCCGTCGGCTCTGCCGGGCTGCCCGTGCGCGCCCGGTCATACAGCGTTTGAGGCCGCGCGCAATCGGCCTCGTGTCAGGTCAGAGAGATCATGTCTTCACAACCTCATACCGTGCTGCCCTGGGTCGTTCGTCGGACCAGGCTGCCTCTGCTGTCGCTGCGGTGCGTGGACTGCCGGTCGGAGTCGGCCACCACCGGCGAGGGCAGGTTCCGTGTCAACGCCAACGGCAACCTGCTGGACGTGTGGCTGCTGGTCCGCTGCGCGTCCTGCGATCGGACGAGCAAGCTCACCGTGCACAAGCGAGCGCCGGTCAGATCCTTCGATCCGCCCGAGCTCGACGGCTATCACGCCAACGATCCGGAGCTGGTGGCGTCCAGGCTGTTGGATCCGCTGCTCGCCCGGCGCAACCGCTTCACCCTGGACTGGAGGGGGGCCTGGCGGCTGGACACCCCGTCGGCATGGCGCGCCGAGGCGTGGCCGGTCAAGGTGGAGGTGGTCTTCGAGGATCCGGTACCGGTGCGCCCGGAGCGGCTCATCGCGCAGGGGCTCGGCCTCAGCAGGAACGAGGTGCTGCACCGGATCAAGTGCGACATTCCGCTGCGCCGTCCGACGAGCGCCGGGTTCACCTTTACCGTGATGGCCGGGGACTAGATCGCTGATGTGAAATTCGGTGATCGACTGCGGACGTGACGAAGGGCGTCCATGGTCAGTGTGTGAAGACAGACCTAGACGCCCTTCTGAC